>VBFR01000128.1 GCA_005889345.1 Chloroflexota bacterium | reverse complement strand
AGCAGGTAGGGCGCCTGGCTCATGCTTTCCATCCCACCGGCGACGATCGCCCTGGCATCGCCATTGCGGATCAGGAGCGCGGCGAGGTTGACGGCCTTCAGCGATGACGCGCACACCTTGTTGACGGTGAGCGCCGGCACGCTGGTGGGAACGCCCGCCTTGATGGCGGCCTGCCGGGCGGGGATCTGGCCCATGCCGGCCGTAATGACAGTGCCCATGATGACCTGGTCGATGTCAGCGCCCTCGACCCGCGCGCGGCTGAGGACTTCCTTGATGCAGGAGGCGCCCAGGTCGGGCGCGGTCAGGGTCGAGAGGCCACCGCCCAGCTTGCCAAACGGTGTGCGGGCCGCCGCGACCAGGACGACGTCCTCCACGATTGCATTCTAGGAGCGGATGACGGAGCGCGAAATGACGCGCCATATACTTGAGCTGGTGGAGTTCAAACACCTCCTCTATGGGAGGCGTGACGCGGTCGCCACGATCACCATCAATCGCCCGGACAACCGCAACGCGCTCGGCACCGACACCGTCAAGGAGCTTCGCCAGGCATTCGACCAGGCGAAGCGCGACGAGGCGGTACGCGTCATCATCCTGACCGGCGCGGGCACCGTATTCTGCGCCGGGGCCGACCTGCAGGGTTTTACGCTCGAGATCTCCGAGCTCGACCGCTATTTCCAGCGGCGCAACCTCGCGGACCTCTTCCTGGAAATGACGGAGCTGGGCAAACCCACCATCGCGCGTGTCAACGGCCACGCCCTGGCCGGCGGCTTCGGGCTGGTGGCCGCCTGTGACCTCGCGATCGCCTCAGATGCCGCCCAGTTCGGTATGCCCGAGGTCAACGTCGGTGTGTGGCCGATGATGATCATGGCGATCGTCTTTCGCAACGTGCCGCGCAAGGCGGGCATGGAATTGATGCTGACGGGCAAGCGCATCGATGCCAGCGAAGCGGCGCGCATCGGCGTCATCAACCGGCATGTCCCGCCTACCCAGCTCGATGCCGAGGTGGACGTGCTCGCCGCCGAGCTCGCCAAAAAGAGTCCGATCGGCATGCGGCTCGGCCTGGAGGCCTTTTACCGCATGCAGGACATGAGCTTTCCATCGGCGATGGCCTACCTGCAGGACCAGCTCGCCCTGCTTGGCCTGAGCGAGGACCTGAAGGAGGGGGTCACCGCCTTCTTCGAGAAACGGGAGCCGCACTTCACCGGCAAATGAGCCAGGACCTGAAGGTCGACTGGGTGGAGGTCGGACCTCGCGACGGCTTGCAGAGCTGGCCGAGGACGCTGCCCACGCCGGCGAAGGTCGGCCTGGTGGCGAGCCTCCTCGATTGCGGCTTTCGACGAGTGGAAGCCACCTCGATGGTGCACCCCAAGTGGGTGCCGCAGCTGGCCGATGCCGAGGCCGTGCTGGAGGCACTGCAGGACCGGATCGATCAGCTGCGGGTGCTTGTCCCCAATCGGCGGGGCCTTGAGCGCGCCCGCGACGCCGGCGTGCGAAACGTCGCGGTCACGGTCGCGGCGACCGATGGCTACAACGAGCACAATCTGAATCGCTCCGTGCGGGAAACGCTCGAGGAGATCCTGGTGATCGCGCAGGAGGCCCGGCGCGACCACATCGCTGTCGACGCCAGCGTCAGCGTGGCGTTTGGTTGTCCCTACGAAGGTGCGGTCGCCCCGGAACGTGTTGTCGAGGTCGCGGCCGCGCTGGCAGACGGAGGCGTCGAGGAGATCTCGCTCGCCGACACGATCGGAGTCGCCAACCCCGCACAGGTCGAGGCGCTCTTCCAGGCAATGAAGGAGCGGCTTCCGGCCGTCCGTTGGGGCGCCCATTTTCACGACACGCGCGGCACGGCGATCGCCAACCTGCTCTCGGCGCTGGAGACCGGCGTCAACCTCTTCGAGGGTTCGGTCGGCGGCATCGGGGGCAGTCCCTTCGCGCCGGGCGCCGCCGGCAACATCTGCAGCGAAGATGCGCTGGCGATGCTCGACGCGATGGGCATCGCGACCGGGGTGGACGTGGCCCGGCTGATCGCGGTCGCCCGCGGGCTCGAGCGCACGCTGGATGCCCCCTTGCCCGGAAGGATTCACAGCCTTGCGCCGCCCGAAATCGGTACGGTCTCGGCATGAGCGCTCCGGATCCGACCCCGAAACAGGACGCGGGCGACGATCTCAAGACTCGCTCCGAGACCGCGCGGGCGGGCGGCTCCGCGAAGTACGCGGAAAAGTTGCGGCAGGAGCACAAGCTGCCGGTGCGTCGGCGGCTCGAGCTGCTGCTCGACCCGGACGTCTTGATCGAGGACGGGCTCCTCGCCCACAGCGAAGAACCCGGCTACGGCGCCGACGGCGTCGTGACCGTCATCGGCCGCATCGAGGGGCGCACGGTGTGCGTGATGGCCAACGACCCGACCGTCAAGGCGGGATCGTGGGGGCCGCGCACCGTGGAGAAAATCGTGCGCATCCAGGAGACGGCCGAGCGGCTGCGCGTGCCGATCTTCTACCTGGTCGACTCGGCCGGCGCGCGCATCACCGACCAGGTGCAGATGTTCCCGGGACGCCGCCACGCGGGTCGCATCTTCTACCAGGAAGTTCGACTCTCGGGGGTGGTGCCGCAGATCTGCCTGCTCTTCGGCCCCTCGGCAGCGGGCGGCGCCTACATCCCCGCCTTCTGCGACATCACGATCATGGTCGAGGGCAATGCCAGCATGTACCTCGGCTCCCCGCGCATGGCGGAGATGGTGATCGGCGAGAAGGTCACGCTCGAGGAGATGGGTGGGGCTCGCATGCACTCGACCGTGAGCGGCCTCTCGGACCTGCTGGTGGCCTCCGACGAAGATGCCATCGCCGCCGGACGGCGCTACCTTTCCTATTTCCCACAGAACTGGACGGAAATGCCACGCCCGGTCCCTTCGGTCGATGCCCGGCCCCCGGTAGCACTGGACACGCTCGTCCCCGAAGACGAGGGGCGAGCGTTCAACATGCAGCAGCTGGTCGATGGGGTGATCGACGCGGCCAGCTTCTTCGAGGTCAAGTCCCTTTACGCGAAGGAGATCATCTGCGGCCTCGCGCGCCTCGACGGCCGGGTGGTCGGCGTCGTCGCGAACCAACCGATGCACAAGGGCGGCATCCTCTTCGTCGACTCCGCCGACAAGGCGGCGCGCTTCATCTGGCTCTGCGATGCGTTCAACATCCCGCTGCTCTTTCTCGCCGACGTCCCCGGCTTCATGATCGGCACCGCCGTCGAGCGCCAGGGGATCATCCGCCACGGCGCGAAGATGATCGCTGCCGTCTCGGAGGCGACCGTGCCGAAGATCTCGGTGATCGTGCGCAAGGCGTACGGCGCGGGACTCTATGCCATGGCCGGTCCCGCCTACGAGCCCAACGCGACGCTGGCGCTGCCAACGGCCATGATCGGCGTGATGGGACCGAGCGCCGCGGTCAACGCCGTTTTCTACAACAAGATCCAGGAGCTCCCCGAAGCCGACCGTCCGGCGTACGTCAAGAAGCTGCAGGACGAGTATCGCGAGGACATCGATCTCTACCGGCTGGCGTCGGACCTGATCGTCGACGCCGTCGTGGCGCCGGCGGAGTTACGGACCGAGCTCGCCAACCGGTTCGCCGCCTATGCCACGAGCCAGCGCCCGCGAGTCGAGCGCAAGCATGGCGTCTTTCCTGTCTAGACTGGCGGTCATTGCTGTTCTCGCTCTGACCGCCTGCGGTCCGGCGACCTCGGCCACGACAACCCCCTCGGCATCGCCCTCTGCCGGAAACCCCGGCCGACTCTTCGTGATCGTCGAGGGCAAGACTCGTTGCTATGGCAGCCCGTGCACCGTCGCCATCGTCGATCTCGAGGGCCACGTCCGAGCGCGGCGCACCTTCAACCAGCCACCGCCGGCCATGATCGGCTGCGAGGGCGGCTGGATTTACTCGTCGGTGCAGGTCGCTAGGAATGCGGCGTATTACCTGGACGACCGCGGCGTGGTGCGGCGGCTCACCGCGTCGGGTGAGGTGATGGAGGTCGCCCATTTCCCCATCCGGACCAACCAGCAGGTCACCTGGTTCGGCGTCAGTCCCGACGGGACCAAACTGATGGCCGCCATGATGGTCTACACGCCGTTGTCGCCGTCGTGGAACCCGCAGCAGGGATGTCCGATCCACGAGCCGGGCCGGACGTATGAAGAGCTCGACCTCGCCACGGTCGGGGGATCGACGGCCACCTTGAGCGACCAGACCAGCCCGCCGCAGGTCACCTCCGTGGTTGGTTGGGATCGAACGGGCCCTGTAGCCGTGCCCGACACCCACATGGCTTACATCGGCTTCATCGAGGGGACGGTATGGGGTGGACCGGCCGTGCACCTCGACCTGCACGGGCAGCCGGTGGGCGGCACGATCGGCGGGGCCGGTTGCTCGGCGCTCTTCGGCGAGACCATGGACGGCAACGTCGTTTGCCACGACCTCAAGCGCCCCACCGTACGGGACTCTGCCGGGAAGACCCTCTGGGAACTGAAGCCGCTCGACCCGAACGACGAGTTCTCTTACGGTGTGATCGCCCTCTCGCCCGATGCATCGCGCGTGGCGTTCAGGCTCAGCAGGCAGTTCGCATTCGACTCCAGCGTGATTCGCAGCCGGGACGGCGTCCGCATCGGCCTTGGGATGTCATTCGAGCCGCAGGGGTGGCTCGACAATCAGACCCTCATCGGGGCGCGCGGCAGCGTGCAGGTGGCGTGCTCGGGGTGTCAGCCCGATTTTGTCCCGACCACGCTGGGCGTCATCGACCTGGCACGACCAACCGAGGTGCGGGATCTCGGCATCGGCGGCGTCTTCCTCGGAGAGTTGCAAGGCGGGTAAACCTGCAGGATTCTGACCTGACGGGCCGATTCTGGGAACAGGGTCGCGACGCCTTGCGCGATGGCCGCTGGATGGAGGCCGAGTACGCCTTCCGGGCCGTGCTGCAGCAACAGTCCGATAACTGGATGGCGATGCGGGATCTGGCGGTCGTGCTTCGGCGCCTCGGCCAGAAAGAGGAGGCCCGGCGCCTCGAGGCTCGCGCCGCCACCCTGGCGCCCCCCAGCGAGAAACCTGTCAGGCGTTCGTGGGTCCAACGGCTGGGGTTCGCCGGATTCCTGCTCGCCCTGCTGAATCCCGTATCGCTTGGAATCGTGCTCCTTGCCTCGATGCTCCTGCCGCTGATCCCCTGGATCGCGGTCGCCTACTACCGCATCTGGCCGAATCGCTCGAAGACGCTTGGCATCGGCATCATCGGATGGATTTTTCTCAACGTTCGACGAGGAACGACCGGCCCCTTCCTCCTCGGCCTGACGGCGGGCGCGCTGTGGCTGGCGATCCTTGGTCCGTATGCGCTGACTGACACCGACTCAGGGCTACGCCTCTTCACCGGCTTCATCGCCCTATTCACGGCGCTCTGTGCCCTGCGGATTGCGACCGCCATCGGACGGCGCTTGCGCTCCCGTCTCCAGGGCACCTAGCGGTCGGCCGCCCTCGCTGGGATCAGCAGGAGGGCCGCAACCGCCCCGACCGCGGTGACGGCGGCTCCGAGCAGCAGCGGCAGGGCGATCGAGTGTTCCAGGAGCGGGCCGGAAAGCGCGGATCCGATCGGCACCCCGGCAAAGTTGAGACTCATGGACACCGCGAAGGCGCGCCCGAACCAGGCGGGATCCGTGCGACGCTGGCGCAGCGCGAAGATCCCGACGTTGATGATGGATCCGGTGGCGCCGGCAATGACGGCGATGGCAAAGACCATCGCCCAGCTGCTCGTGAAGGCCAGCAGCACCAGCGTTGGCACCTGGATCGCGATACAGCCGGCGATCAGGAGCCGCTCGCGGCCCTCGGTGTTGAGGCGACCGATCAACAACCCGGCGGCCAGTCCGGCCAGTCCGACGACCGCGAAGATCTGACCCACGTTCGCGGCGCTCCCGTGGAGATGTCGCAACACGAGCACCGGTAGGCCTACCGGGATCACGCCGAATCCGAGGTTGGCGAGGAACAAGGTGACGGCGAGGCCGCGCAGGCTGGCGTGGCGAACGACATAGAGCAGCGCCGCCCGCGCGTCTCCGATCAACGAGCCGCCGGAGTCCGCACGGGCGATCGGCTCGCGCACCCCGACAAGCGAGAGCGACGCGATCGCCACCACGCCCGCGGTCAGGAGCAGCGCGGCCTCGGGACCGAAATTGGCCACGACGAGGCCTGCGATCGCCGGGCCCACGACCGCGGTCAGTGAGTACATGCTGGTGTCGAGCCCGTTGGCGCGGTCCCAGAGCGCTCGCGGCAGCATGAGCGGGAAGAGCGAGCGGGCACCGGTGATGCTCAGGATGTTGCTCACCCCGAGGAAGGACACGATCAGCAACAGGAGTGGCGGCGGCAACCGATGGCCGAGCGACAAGGCGACGATCAAGGCCCCGACGCCGGCCGTCAGCGCGTAGTCGAGGATCATCAGCCGGACGCGTCCCTGGCGATCCAGCAGCGCGCCCGCAACCGGGCTCAAGATGAGGCCCGGAAGGATCGAGAGCAGGACGGTCAGGCCCGCCAGACCAGCCGATTGATAGCGCTGCAGCACGAAGAGCACCAGGACGATCTCCCACATCTGGCCGCCCAGGCGCGCCAGCAGTGTCCCCAGCACCACCCGCCCGAAACCGGGAACCCGGAGCAACGCCGCGTAGGACGGCGCGATCGTCCCAGGTGTCGGTTCTAACATCGCCTTGTGGAATCTATCCGATACCTCGCGCTCGGCGATTCGTACACCATCGGGACCGGGCTGGAGGACGAGGCGCAGAACTTTCCCAGCCTGCTCGCCGGGCGGCTCAAGGACGAAACCGGGATCGACGTCGCACTCGTCAATCTTGGCGTCAATGGATACACGACGACGGATCTGATTCGCGAGGAGCTGCCGGTCGCGGGCAATGCCCGACCGGAGCTCGTCAGCATCCTGATCGGCGCCAACGACATCGTGCAGGG
>VBFR01000127.1 GCA_005889345.1 Chloroflexota bacterium | reverse complement strand
CCAATCATCTTCACCTCGATGCGGTGCGCGTCGCGACCGCGGCGAAGAAGGCGATGGTGTGCACCAAGCCGCTGGCGCGCAGCGCGTCCGAGGCCGCCGAAATGGTCCGCCTGGCCACATCAGCGGCCGTGATGCACGGCTACGCCGAGACCGAGGTCTTCTCGCCGGACGTGATGAAGGCGCGCGCCATGATCGAGTCGGGCGCCGTCGGCGACCTGCTGACGATCCGCGCGCGCGAAGCGCACTCGGGACCGCACGCGGCGCACTTCTGGAACGCGCAGCTCGCTGGCGGTGGGGCGTTGCTCGACATGGGCTGCCATACGATCGAGGCCGCTCGCTACCTGTTCGGCAAGGAGCACGCGATCAAGGACGTCTTTGCCTGGGGCGCGACGCTCGTGCACAAGGAGAAGACGACCGGAGAGGACAATGCTGTCCTGCTCTTGCGCCTCGACGATGGACGAACCTCCCTGACCGAGGCCTCGTGGACCGCCAAGGGCGGCATGGAGCTGCGCAACGAGATCTACGGCACCAAGGGCCGCATCGTCACCGATACCAGCTCAACACGGGTGCGCGCCTTCATCGAGGAGAGCGCCGGTTATCTCATGGAGAAGGCGGACGCCGAGACCGGCTGGGTGTTCCCGATTCCCGACGAAGCCCGCGTCTACGGGTACCAGGAAGAGATGCGGCACTTCGTCGAATGCTTTGCCAACAAGGCGATGCCGCGGGAGAACTTCGTCGACGGCTACGTGGTCAACTGCGTCATCGACGCGGCCTACGCGTCGATGAAAAGCGGCCACTGGGAACCGGTCAACGTAGATCGCAGCGTCGTGGGCTGATTGTGCGATGACGACCTGGTTCTCTGCGGCGCGTGCCATTTTCGATCGCATCGAGGCGACCCAGTCGGCGGCCATCGAGCGGGCCAGCCAGATCTGCGCCGACGCCATCGCCGCCGACGGGTTGGTCCACCTCTTCGGTACCGGGCACTCGCGCATCCCGGTAGAGGAGATGTTCCCGCGCTACGGCTCGTATCCCGGCTTCAACCCGATCGTCGAGCTCTCGATGACGTACCACACTCAGGTGGTGGGCGCCAACGGGCAGCGCCAGGCGATGTTCATCGAGCGCGTTCCCGGCCTGGCCGAGATCATTCTGCAGAATTTCCAGTTCGGCCCGCGCGACGCGATGATGGTCTTCTCCGCGAGCGGCCTGCCGGCGGTCCCGGTGGAGATGGCTCGGGGGGCTCGACGCCGCGGGCTGCCCGTGATCGCGATCACCTCGGTCGCCCAGTCGAAAGCCGGAACAGTCCGGCCCGAGGTGGGCGCGCGGCTCCTCGACGAAGCCGACGTCGTGATCGACCTCTGCACGCCGGCGTCGGATGCGCTCTGCGCTCTGGAGGGGCTCGACACACCGGTGGGACCGAGTTCGACCTTCGCCGCCGTGGCCGTGGCCAACACCATCAAAGTGCGGACGGCGCAGCTGCTGATCGATCGGGGGGCGATGACGCCCGTGATCACCAGCACGACGGTGGTCGATGAACAGCGATCGCGTGAACTCTTCGACGCGGCGTACCGGGAGCACGCTCGGCGGTTGGCGCGGGTCTTGAGCCCCGACGCGGGTCGCCAGCCCTTGACAGGAGGTGTGTAACGGAGTAAAGAAACGGCAAGGCGGGGCGGAATTCCGAAACCGTTGGAATTGGTTAAGAAGAGGAGAAGCATGGCAGCAAAGCATTGGACGAGGCGCGAATTCGTTGGTCGCGCCGGTAAGACGATGGGCGCGGCGGTATTGACCTTTGGCGTGGTCGACCTGCTGGCTGCCTGTGGAGGCAGCAGCACGAGCGGCGCCGCCAAGACGTACAAGGTGGGCGTGTCCAACACCCTGACCGGGAATGGCTGGCGGGAGGAGATGATCTGCTCCATCAAGGCCCAGGGAAAGGCATCGGGCAACGTCACGCAGGTTACCGTCGCCAACCGCAACGGCGGTCCGGCTGAGCAGATCGCCGACCTTCGCAACCTGATCTCGGCCGGCGTCAACGCCATCATCTTGAATCCGTCTGACCGCGATGCGCTCAACGCAGTGATCAAGGAAGCGGCGGGCAAGGGTATCGTCGTGGTTGCGGTTGACCAGGCGGTTTCCGCCCCGGAGGCGTACGTGCTCTCCAACGACCAGGTGAAGTACGGACAGCTGGGCGCCGAGTGGCTGTTCAAACAACTGAAGGGCACCGGCAGCGTCGTGGAGATGCGTGGTATCGATGGAGTGCCCGCCGATACCGACCGCCATCAGGGTTTCACGACAGCGCTCGCCAACTATCCAGGCATCAAGATCGTGGCCCAAACCTTCACTGGCTGGTCGCTCAATCCCGCGGCGCAGCAAATCAACGATCTGTTTAGCTCGGGCAAGAAGATCGACGGCGTCTGGACCTCGGGAATCGACGCGACCATCATCGATGCCTACCAGACCGCCAAGAAACCATTCGTGCCGACGGTCGGCGCGGACAACAACAAGTTTGTCGGACAACTGGTTTCGCTCAAGTCGTCTGGTCTGGTGGGAGCCGCGGTGACCAACCCGCCGCCCGTCGGCGGCGCCGGCCTGGCCGTGGCGCTCGACGTCCTCGCGGGGAAGTCTCACCCGAAACTCATCAAGCTCACACCCGAGGTCTGGGACAACACCTCGAGCGCCGGCGTCAGCACGCTGCAGTCGAAGTACGATGCATCGCTCGATCCCTACTACAGCGTGCAATATGCGGTGGCGCCTTACACGACCTACACCAAGGCGCAGCTCATCGCCTGCCAGTCGTAAGCGATACAACGATAGACGCCCATCCACGCCCTCACCCCGAGCGGGGAGGGCGTGGGAGGGGAACGAGGCGAGATGATGTGATCGCATGAGCGAGCTCTCGCCGCTGCTGGAGGTTTCCAGCCTTTCGAAGCGCTTTGGCCCCGTGATCGCGTTGCGCTCCGCCGACCTCAGCGTGCGGCCGGGCGAAGTTCACGCGCTGATGGGCGCCAACGGCGCCGGCAAGAGCACCCTGGTGAAGGTGCTCACCGGCGTGCTTCGTCCCGACGGAGGCACCATCGCCTTGCGCGGCAAGATTCGGGTCATCGCCTCGCCGGCAGAAGCGCGCCGCGCCGGATTGATGCCCGTCTACCAGGATCCGGCGCTCATTCCCGACCTGACGGTGCTCCAGAATCTTCGGCTCACCGGGACCCCGGTGGAGGCCGTCCGGCGCTGGCTGTCGGAGCTGGGAATGAGCGGCATCGACTTCGGAGTCCTGACCCGGGATTTGCCCCCGCCCAGCCTGCGGTTGCTGGACCTGGCGCGGGCGCTCGCCGCCGAGCCCGACGTGCTTCTCCTCGACGAAATAACGGCGGCACTTCCGGCCGACCTGACCACGCGCGTCTTCGACGTCGTTGGCCGCCGGCGCGCGGAAGGTCGCTCCGTCATTTTCATCTCGCATCGCCTCGCCGAGGTGAGCGTCTTCTGCGACCGGGCGACCGTGCTGCGAGACGGAGAGACCGTGGGGGTGGTCGAGCCGGCGCGCGGTGCCGAGGCCAAGATCGTCGACCTCATGTTGGGACCGGTCGCCGCGGACGTCGCCCGGGCTGAAGCCCAGCGCGCTCCCATCAGGTCGGGCGATGGGCCAGGCAAGTCGCGGCTCGAGGTAAAGAACCTGCGGGCCGGCAGCATGCTGCAGGACGTTTCGTTCACGGTCCGGCCGGGCGAGGTCGTGGGCGTGGCGGCGCTTGAGGGCCAGGGACAGGGCGAGCTGTTCGACTGCCTCGCCGGGGTACGGAAGCCCGACGCTGGTCAGATCCTGGTTGAAGGCCGGGCAACCAGCTTCCGGCACCCCTACGATGCCATCCGCGCCGGGCTGGTGCTGGTGCCGGCCGATCGGATGCAGGCACTGTTGCGGCAGCGCTCGGTGCGTGAGAATATCGCACTCCCCCTCGTCAGCCGCCTCACTCGCTGGGGGTTGATCAACGTGCGCTCCGAGCGCCGGCGCGTGAAGCAGGCCATCGAGCGCCTGCAGATCGACACGCGGGCGCAGGCCCAGGTCCGTCGGCTGAGTGGTGGCAACCAGCAGAAGGTCTCGATCGCGCGCTGGCTGGCGGCGGGATTCCAGACGCTGCTCTGCTTCGACCCGACGCGCGGCATCGACATCGGCACCAAGCGCCAGATTTATGTCCTCGTGCGCGAGCTGGCCGCGGCGGGCTCGTCCATTCTGCTGTTCACCTCGGAGCTTGCCGAGATTCCGCTCGCGTGCGACCGGGTGATCGTGCTCTTTGGCGGACGCGTGGTCCAGGTCTTGCCGGCAAACGTCGCCGATGAGTCAACGCTGCTGCGCGCCGCACACGGACTCGCCGCGGAGGCGGCCAGCTAGATGGTGGTCGGCCGCGTCGCCATCCCGTTCGTGCCGCCCCGCCTAGTCCGGCGGCATGGGTGGACGATCGGCGTCTATGCCCTGCTGCTGGCATCCCTCATCTTCACCGTGGCAATCCATCCGACCTACGGCGCGTTCGACATCAAGTCGCTGGCCCTCGGCGCCTTGCCACTGGCGTTGGCGGCCGCTGCCCAGACGGTCGTCGTGCTGAGTGGCGGCATCGACCTCACCGTCGGACCGTTGATGGCGGTCACAAATGTGCTCGCCGCGCGAGCCATGCTGCATAGCAATTTCCGCGACGCGCTCCTGATCGCCGTGCTGGTCCTGATTCTCGGTTGCGCGGCAGGCGCGTTCAACGGCTCCATCGTGGTCTTCTCGCGGGTCCCCGACATCGTCGTGACGCTGGCGATGAGTTTCGTCTGGGGTGGCGTCGCGCTGCTCATCCTCGAAAAGCCGGGTGGCGGCGCACCGCTGGATTTTCAAAACCTGGCGCAGGAGGCCACGCTCTCGCCCTGGGTGCCCAACGCCTTGGTCCTGCTGATCGTGGTCGTGGCGGCGGTCTGGATGCCACTGCGCGGTAGCCGTCTGGGCCTCGCCCTCTACGCGATCGGCAGCGATCGCACCGCCGCGCACGCCAGTGGCGTGAATGTTCCTCTCGTCCGAATACTGGCCTACACGCTGAGCGGAGTGTTCGCCGCGATCGGCGGCCTGGCCCTCACGATGACGACCGGCATCGGCTCACCCTTGTCCGGTTCTTTCTATACCCTGAGCGGCGTCGCCACCATCGTGCTGGGCGGCGTCAGCCTGGCCGGCGGAAAAGGCGGGATGCTGGGTCCGATGGCGGCGGCCTTCATCCTGACGCTCATCCCGGCCGATCTCATCTTTCTTGGTATCGATCCGAACTACGGCCAGGTGATCCAGGGCATTGTGATCGTCCTCGTCGTGATGGTTGGCGGCCTCGCTGCCCTGAGGCGGAAACCAGCGTGACCGTGCGGCGGTATTTCCAGGAGCATCCGATTGTGGTCCTGAGCCTGCTCCTTCTCCTTCTCGTCGGCGTCCTGGAGGCGATCCGGCCCGGAGCCGTGACACCGAACTGGTTTCGGACGACCGTCCTCTTCGCCGCGCCCTTGGGAATCCTGGCCGCGGGCCAAACGCTGGTGATGCTCACCGGTGGCATCGATCTGTCAGTGGCGAACGTCGCCACGGCGGCCGCCTACATCATGGCCAGCAACGCCAGGCATGGCGATCTCCAGGCGGTGCTGCTGGGGCTCGCCGTTGGTGTGGCTGTCGGCCTGGTGAATGGTCTGGGCATTGCGGTCTTCCAGGCCCAGCCGCTGATCATGACCCTGGGCATGGCCCTCGTCGTAACCGGTGGGCTGACGGTCTACAGCCAGTTCGCCGTGACCAGCGTGCCCAGCGTACCCGGCTTTATCCACACGCTCGGCGCCGGAACGGTGCTTGGGTTTGT
The DNA here is from genome assembly GCA_005889345.1 of Chloroflexota bacterium. Lineage (GTDB taxonomy): Bacteria > Chloroflexota > Dormibacteria > CF-121 > CF-121 > CF-13. The sequence continues at coordinate 700 of VBFR01000127.1, read as the reverse complement.
CCCGGTCAGCCTGCTCCTGTGGGCGCCGATCGCGGTCATCATCGTGGTCGGACTGCGCCGCACGGGGTTCGGACGATTGCTGTACGCCATCGGCGACAATGCCGCAGCCTGCCGGCTGGCGGGCGTGCGCGTGTGGCAGGTCCGCCTGGTCAACTACACACTCTGCGGTTTGCTGAGCGCTATAGCTGGTCTGGTTCTCGCCGGCACCATCAACACGGCAGACCTGGGCCTGGCCAACACCTTCCTACTCCCCACGGTGGCCGCGGTCGTCATCGGCGGAACATCGATCTTCAGCGGCAGCGGCAACTATTCGGGAACCATCATCGGGGCAATGATCCTCACGGTGCTCAACAGCGTGCTGACCCTGCTCGATGCGCCCGAACCGATCAAGCAGATTCTGTACGGCGCGATCATTCTGCTACTCGCCACGGCCTACACCCGCGTTCTCAGCGACACATAGCGATCGTTTCTCGCTAAAGCTTCAGGTTCGATCGAAGAACGCCACGGACCGAGCCATCGCCTGACTGAAAGCCCTGCGAGATGTTGTGGTCGGCTCCGGCGTAGGTGTAGAGCTCCACTAAGGTCAATCCGCTCCTAACGGTTGCAACCGGCCGATGCCTTCGCCTCCGGGCACATAAGGCGTGGGTGGTGACCCCGCGTAGAACTTGCCACTCGCGATGGAAATATCGACGGGGTTCAG
>VBFR01000126.1 GCA_005889345.1 Chloroflexota bacterium | reverse complement strand
GCGGGCGGCGCCGGGGAAAGCGCCGGAGCCGGCGACGCGGCGGTGTCGCGTGATTCAACAAGGGGTTGTGGCGGAGGCTCCGGAGGTCCGGGCGCCTGCGGTCCGGCGAACGGTGGGGGCGTTGGTGCGGCGGCCGGCGGGGCCGAGGGTGGGGGAGGAGGAGCCGGTGCCGCGCTCGGCTCGATGAGGGGCCGACGTTGCTCGGGCGCTTCGGTTACGGGCGGCTCAGCCACGGCGGCGCCGGCGCCGGCGCCGGCATCGTGTCCGCGCTGCACCGGGACCGTCCGGAATAGGGACGAGACGGCGGCGTTGCCGGCGGAATGCTGCAGCCGCATGAGAAGCGCGGGCGGAAGGACGGGCGATCGTTGGATGGGTGGCGCGCCAGGATGGCTCGCCTTACTGACGACCCCGTCCAGCCGGGCGCTGTCAGCCGGCGATAGCTGCTCGACCTGCGTTGTCGGATCGCGTGCGCGATCGGCGCGGGCGGTGCCGTCCCGCGCTTCGAGATTGCGTTCCTCGCCCTGCCGGGCGGCCGCTTCCAACGCCGACCATGCTATGGCCGCTTTTGATCTCGGGCCACGACCTTCCGGGCGTACTTTCGTGCAGATCTCCCGTCATCCCGGCGCGACATGCGCCGCACACGCCCTTCTCGACACCGTGTTGGCCGTCGCACAAGGCCCCCACACCACCCTCGTTTGAATTGGAAGGGAGTTGCCTCTCGCGAGGGGCAAGGAGGGACCGTGAAACGCACGTTTCAGCGGGCCGCGTCGAGGCTGGCCACCGTTCTAGGGCTTGGATTCCTGCTGGCGGCTGCGGCATTCATCGGCGCCATGCCAGCCGCGGCGGCTTCGGGCATCGGCGTCTACGTCGGATACGCCGACAGCTCGCACCCCAACGTCACCCACTTCCCCACGCCCTGGGCGGGATCCCCGAACGTCATCTTCGAAGGTTGCCCGCTGACCTCGGCATGCGTCTTCGACGCGGGCGCGGTGCAGGTCATCAACAACAGTGGTTCAGCCGTGACCGTCAACTCGGTCGCGGTCACGGTCGGCAGCTGCACCTTTAGCGGCTGGCCGAGCGTCGTCCTTCCGAACGGCGGCAGCCTGATCGTGACGCAGACTGCGCCGGTCCCGACGGAAGGTTGCAGCGGGCCGGCGCAACTCGACTCGTCGGACATCGGAACCCTTCCAAACTGCGCCCAGGACAACATCGTGCCCGTGGTCGAGGTCACCATCAACGGGACCACGACCTCGTACACCGACTCGGGGAAGGTGCTCAACACCGGCGGTACCGACGGCGGGGTCTGCAGCGGCAACGAATCGACGCAGTGGACCAAGGTCGGAACCGGGCCGTGCGCGGGCTCGCAGTTGAGCCTCGATCCGTCGACCCAGACGCACGGCGTCGGAACGACAGCGACCGTCACCGCGACCTTCACCAACACCTGCGGGCAGCCGCTGCAGAACGTTAGCGTGCAGTTCGCCATCCCGGCGGGGCCGAACGCGGGTAGGACCGGGAGCGCGACGACGAACGCCAGCGGGCAGGCAACCTTCAGTTACGTCGGCGTCGCCACGGGCACCGACACCGTCTCTGCCTCGGTGACCAACACCGCCGGCACCATCCCGACCAACAACGTCAACGTCATCTGGATCGCGTTCGCCCCGGGCGGCGGCGCCTTCGTCATCGGTGATCTCGAGGACATCAGCGGCGCCCAGGCGTACTGGTGGGGCGCGCAGTGGTGGAAGGCGGACCATCTCAGCAGCGGCCTCGCGCCGGCCAGTTTCAAGGGATACGAGAACGGCAACGCGTCACCCTGGTGCGGTCAGACCTGGACGACGCGGCCCGGCAACAGCTCGAAGCCGCCCAAGAGCGTCCCGTCGGTGATGGCCGTGCTGGTCACCAGCCACGTCACCAAGAATGGGCCGGTCATCTCCGGCGACATCGTGCACATCGTGCTGGTGCAGACCAACCGCGGCTACGCGGCGAATCCCGGGCACATCGGCACCGGCAAGATCATCGCGACGATCTGCTAGCAGGCGAGATCGCGGTCGACCGACGCCGCGACGAACTGGACCAGCTTGACCGGGTCGCCCGCGAAGCTGTACAAGCTCGAGCAGTATGGCGCGGCAGCCTGGGCGGTGCTCTGTCCCGTCGCGTACCAATCCGCCGTCTGCCCGTGAACCGTGTTGCTTCCCACGATCAGCGACCACATGTAGTTGTTCGAGTAGATGCCGACGGGCGTGGCGTTGTTGCTCAGCAGGGTGTCGATCAGCCCCTGGATCGAGTACTGATTGAGCGTCTTGTCACAGACCACGCCGTGCAGCCCGCACCAGCTGTTCCCCGTTTCGACGTCGAGCCACCAGCCGCCCTTGTTCACGATGCCCTGCGCCGTGACGTACAGAAGGTCCTTTTGGGCCTCGCTGCAGCCGACCGCCCATGCCCGCTGATGCGCGGCGTCGGTGGGGACGCTTTGTGATCGGGTGGTGCAGTCGGCGGTTGTGTGATCGGGCTGTTCGAAGCTCGGGTCATAACCGGTATTGACATAGAGGGCCGGGTTGGGGCTGCGGGCGTACTCGTCGGCCAGGCACGGGTTGCCGGGGTGAGTCGCTGAGATGAAACCGTAGCCGCTATCGACCCCGACAATGCCGAATCCCCGAGCTGGAACCGCGCGCGCGACGGTTCGCGAAACCGCCGGCGGTGTCGACTGCGGCACCGCACTGGGTGGGGTCGAGTCCCCGGCGGCAATTCGTGGCGCCCGCGTGTCCATTGCCAGTGGCAGCGCCGTCGCGGTCCGTGAATGGGGCGTCACGGCCGGTGGCGCGCCGAGCCGCGTGTTGATGGGATAAGACGTCCCGCACTGCGGATAGCTGATGTCGAACCCGATCGTGCCCGGCTGGTACGCGAACGCATTGGCGCTCCCGACGACCAGCGCGCCGCCAACGGCGATTAGCGCCCCGGCGCCCCCCAGGACCCTGACCATGCCAGCCTTCAGCGTAGCCGACGGCGGCCTCTGCCCGAAGGGGCAAGGGCCTACGCCTGATGGCCTGCCCAACGGCGCCTTGCGATGAGCCGGATTGAGCCGATCATCAAAGAAGGAGGCAGCGTCATGCACCTAAAGGACGAGCAACGGTCGCTCGATCAAGGGCCGGTGCGCCGGGCAGGCCCGCACCCCGAAACCGAAAGAGCGCGCCTCGATGCGAGCCAGCTCCGCTTTCTGCAACGGACGGTCGGCAACGCCTCGGTCACGGCGTTACTCGAGGGCCGGCTCGGCGTCCAGCGGGAGGCCCCAGCGCCACCAGCGACGGCCGACAAGCCGGCGACGGCCGACGCGCCGGCGACGGCGGAGAAGACCTATCCCGAGATCGATGCGCTCGATTTGCAACCGAAGGCCAAGAAGGTCGCGACCGCGCTCAAGACCAAGTATTCACAGATCACGTTTAACAGCGGGAAGCGGGACGCCGCGGCACAGGCGAGCGCGATGGCCGCCAACGTCGTCCAGGACCGGACCGGCTATCTGGGCACGTACAAGGCGACCGACCTGGCCAAGCAGCTACAGGACTGGGTCGACAAGAACCCGAAGGCGACGGATCAGGCGAGCATCGCCGCCGGCCTGAAGAGCGTGATGGACACGTGGGCGAACAAGGACTTGTTGCGGCTCAGTAAGCATCTGACCGGCGAGGCTTTTGACATGCAGCCCATCGAGAGCGACAAGCAGGCCGCGGACATCAAGAAGGACGCGGCGGAGATGGCGAAGAAGGAGGGATCGTCGGGATCGGATTTCCTCGAGAAGGAAGGCAATCTCACCCGCTGGCACGTCCAGGTGTTTGAGTAGGCCAGGTCAGTTCTGGCTTGCGTCGAGCACCCGGCGCGCCTGCGTGATGTCATCAACGCCGATGACGACGCGGGTCTCGGTGGCCAGGTAGACGAAGCGCACGTTGACCGAGGCGTCGGCGAGCCGCTGCATGATCATGGAAAGCTCTCCGGGCCGGTCGGTCATGGGCAGCACCAGCACCTCGACTTCGCCCTCGATCGAGTAGCCACCGGATCGCAGTGCTGCCCGTGCCTTGCTCGGGTCGCGGGCGAGCACGTGCACCACGCCATCAACCTCGGCGACGCCTTCGATGTTGACGCCCGCCCGGCTCAACGTCTGGATGACGCCAGCGAGCTCACCCGGGCGGTCCTTCGTCAGCCGAACGGTGAGATTGCGGCCCACTGCGTGCAGATTGTACGTGACAATTTCGATCTCCCTCGCGGGGGAGGGTCAGGAGGGGTTAGTGGATGCCGGGCCGTGGGGTCGGTGTCGGGGTCGGTATGGCCGAGGGATGGACTCCCGGCCGTGGGGTCGGCGAATCAGACGGACTCGCAGTCGGCGCGGGCGGGGGCGAGGATGTCGCCGTCCCGCCGCCGGCCGATGGCGGCGCCGTTGGTCGCGGTGGCACCCAGCGAAGACCGGATCGCGAAGCCGACGGGAAGGGAATCGCCTGGCCTCCACCAGTCGGGGTACTTGGTGGTGCGCTCGTGCTTGGTGGTGCGCTCGCACTTGGTTGTGCCTGGTCCGACGGCTGCTGCACCGGGTGGGTCAAGGTCTCGAGCAGGAATGCGCCGTGCGTGCGCGGCAATGTCGGCCTGACCTGCACGATGAGCACGGCAAATCCGAGCACCCCAACGACCAAGGCAGCAGAACCGATTACCTGCCAGCCGTCAAACCCACGTAAGCGTATCCAGCGCCAGGGATGGCGCCCTTCCCGCGCTTGCACGTCCCGATCACCCCTTCCTTGATGTCGGAAGGTCCTTTTTAGCACAAACCATACCCAGCGGGCTCGCTGGCCTCCCGGGATCGGCGACCATGCCTATGGCGGGCGCCTTTAAGTGACCGCAAGCTATTGCCGATTAGTCTCTGTGGCGCTAGACTCTGGCCTCAGACGCAACCAGATTGAGCCTCAAAGGAGGAGATGGGGTCATGGCCAGCGCCAAACGAGTCCCTGCGCCCGTGAAGGCATCATCTATACCTGATAAGGCGACCAAGGCCGCCCCGAAAACGCCCCGCGCCTCGATCGAACGTGGCCAGCGCGAACACGCAGGCGTCAAAGCCGCGGTGAAGCGAGGCCAGCGGCTACGAATGCAGTCGGTTAAACACAGCGCGGCATTGGCCCGCGGCTGATCGCCAAGGGAAAAAAGGGGGACCCCATGGAAGAAATCACCAAAGCGGACCCGCGCACTATAGATGATGTCGCGCGACTGACGGCCGAGGTCGAGGCTCTGCGTTCGCGACTCGACACGCTCGAGGCGGGCGGGCGCCACAACGGCAACGGAAACGGAAACGGTAGCCCTCACCAAGCGCCACAAAGCAGGCGCGACCTCCTCAAGCTAGCGGGTGCGGCCGCTGCGGGCGCCGCCGGCACGATCGTGCTGAACGCGATGCCGGCCGCGGCAACGAACACGAATCCGATCCTGCTCGGCAACCAGACGACAAACGACGCCGCTACCACGACGGACATCTTTCCCACGACGGCGACGGCACCAGCGCCGCTGTTCCAGGCGACCGGCCAGGGCGTGACGACGACGACGACGGTGCCTCCGACCACATCATCGAACCCGAATGCCCCGACGACGCAGAGCATTCCTCTTATTGGCGCGATCGGTCCTGGAGGTAGCCTGCCCACCGTCGGCACCGCGAATGACTACCCGGGCTTCGCGCCCATCCAGGGTGTCGGCGGAACGGCCACCATCACAACCACGACCGGGGCGAAGCCCGTATCCGAGGGCGTGAACGGGTATGGATTTGGCCCCACCGGCATCGGGACGACCGGCGAGTCAGACATTGGGTATGGGGTCGTCGGCGGAAGTGGCGGCATCGACATCGCCGCGCTCGGGAATGGCCGTATCCTGCAGTTGGCCCTCCCGAACGCGATGCTGACCGCGGCTCCCAAGGGCCCTCCAAACTACGCACCCAACGACTATGAAAATACGCGCGACGGCAACGGTCTTGTCTACGTGTCGTTGGCCGGCGGCGCCTGGGTTCCCCTCCAGTTCGGCGGGCTGAACAAGGCGCTATTCACCGCCGCTACCACCAAATTGCTCGCACTGAAGAGCAGCGACGGCGCCACGTTCGTCGACATGATGCCGGATAGCTCCCCCGGTATCGGCCTAACCGGCGGGCCCGACCTGGTTCTGAGCATTACGCCAGTATTCGATTGCTACGCCCTGATCACCGGGGCCGCCAGTCTGTATACGGATACGGCCGGGTTCAACCAGGCGATCGGCATCGCCGTCACTCCATCCGGCGCAGCGCAGAACATCGTCGGATGGGCCGAGAGCGGTGGCTCCGCCGTCAACTCGCCGAACGCCGCCCACGTGGAGTCGGTGATGGCGCTCACTCGCGGGACGACCTATGACGTGCGCCTGAAGTGGAGGACGAACAAGTCCGCGCCCGGGGTCACGATCCGGTCCGGTGCCGGGCCATTCCCGAGCAACGCCGGGCTCGCGAACGTTTCGCCGACACGCATTTGCGCCTTCCTCTGGGTGAATCCATGAGGAAACTCATCCTTCTAATCCCGACAATGATCGTGACCGCCTTCCTGGCGTTGTCATTCCTGCTACCAGGCACGGCCGCCGGAGTGGTTCGCTCGATTGCTCCGGTCCTCCAGGTCGTGCCAGCGGGCGTCCTCACCGTCGCGCCGAATGTGATCGCCGGAGCGCCATCTCCGGCCAGGGTCGCGCCGCAGGCTGGCCCGGCTAACTCCGATTCGACGCCGTCACCGAAGGCGCCGCCGGTCACCTCGAACTCGCAGCAATCGCTCGACCATGGGGGCCATTCCGTTGCAACCGCGGGTCAGACCAATTGCGGCCGCTTCGGCAACGGCCACCACGGCGGCAAACACGACTT
>VBFR01000201.1 GCA_005889345.1 Chloroflexota bacterium | reverse complement strand
CGAAAATGATCGTCCATCCGCGATCGGTCTGCGCCGTGAGGACCTCACGACCGTCCAGCTGGAAGGACGTGACCGAGATCTTGAAGGCGGCACTGAAACCCGCGCGCAGCTGGATGAGCATGGGGAGCAGGTCACTGCCGACCGCGTGCTGGCCATCCCTGGCCGCCCCGAAGCCGGGCCGGTTGATGACCGTCAGGCTGCCGGCCTCCACCGCCGGGTCGAGCACCTCGCCCAGGTCATTGAGGTAATAGGTCCCTTCCCCCACCTGGAGAACGGCCGAGGGCGTCCACTCGATCACGCTGACCGCGACCCGGTCGGGAAGGGCCAGGCTGACGCGGGCTGAGCGCACCCAGGGGAGCACCTGCAGCCTGTTCGCCAGGTCCGCCTGGTTGAGCAGGAAGACATTGCGGTCACTGGGCAAATTCAGCGTGTCCGTCACCTGGGCGGCCGACAGGTGCTTGACTCCGACGACCACCACGTGCCGCGGGCGAAAGGCGGGCTGGGCGAGCAAGAACAGCAGCGCGAAGATCTCGCCGCCGACCAGTCCGATCTGCAGCAGGGCCCACAGCCATCCGCGCCCCGATGCCGCGGGCTTGGCCGGTGCCGGTGTGGTGCGGCGGCGGCGCTTTTCGATGGTCCCCACCGTCATTCGGTCGTCGGGCCCTCGAGAAGCTTACTGTCGATCGCCGTCTGCGAGCGCTGCTTGTCGTTGAAGCGTTCGATGGCGAGGTCGACGAGCCGCTCGATCAACTTCGGATAGGCCAGACCGGAGGCCTCCCAGAGTTTTGGATACATGCTGATGCGGGTGAAGCCCGGGATCGTGTTCACCTCGTTGAGCAGGAGGCGCCCGGTTGCGCGCTCCATGAAAAAGTCCACGCGGGCCATCCCCGCCGCATCGACCGCCTGGAAGGCGCGCAGCGCCATCGCCCGAACCTCCTCGGCAGCGCCGCTGTCGATCGGCGCCGGGATGAGCAACCGCGAGCCTTCGTCCATGTACTTCGCTTCGTAGTCGTAGAACTCGTGCGCCGAGACGACTTCCCCGACGACGGAGGCCTGCGGCTCGTCGTTGCCAAGGACACTGACCTCCAGCTCACGCGCATCGACCGCCTGCTCGACGAGCAGCTTGCGGTCGAAGCTCGAGGCGAGGCGCAGGCCGGCGACGAGCTCATCGCGGTTGTGGGCCTTGGTGGTGCCGACGCTGGAGCCCGAGTTGGCGAACTTCGCGAAGCATGGGTAACCGAGGCGCTCTTCGACCAGGGCGATGAAGGCGTTCGGGTCCTGTTCGTAGCGCCGCCGCGTGATGGGGAGATAGTCGACGATGGGGAGGCCGGCGGCGGCGAAGGCGCGTTTCATGAAAATCTTGTCGAGCCCGAGCGCCGAGCCGAGCACACCGGCGCCGACGTATGGCAGGTTGGCGAGCTCGAGCAGGCCCTGGATGGTCCCGTCTTCACCGTTGAGCCCGTGGAACACGGGGAAGACGACGTCGATCGGTGGCAATCCCCCATCCCGAGCATCCTGAGAGGGCACGAGCGAGTGTTGGGTCGGGTCGGGCGGTAAGTTCACATGGGTGCCGGTCGCGTCGGCGCTCCCCAATCGCTTGAGCGACCCGCCCACCAGAAAGCGGCCGTTCTTGTCGATGTAGAGCGGCACCGGCTCGAAGCGCTGCGGATCCATCGCTGTGATGATCGACTGGGCGGAAAGGATGGAGACCTCGTGCTCGGTCGACCGTCCACCGAAGAGGACCCCGATGCGCAGCCGGCTCACTGGCCTGCTGTCCGGCCGATGACGCGGACCTCCGGTTCGAGCTCGATGCCGAACCGTTCGAAGACGCGATTCCGCATCTCGGCCATTAAGGCTAGCACGTCATCCGCGCTCGCTCCGCCGAGGTTGACGATGAAATTCGCGTGCTTTTCCGAGATCTGCGCACCCCCGATCCGGCGCCCCTTGAGACCGCAGGCATCGATCAGGCGGCCGGCCGCGTCGCCCGGCGGATTCTTGAACGTGCTCCCCAGGCTCCGCTTCTCGATCGGCTGCGTCTGGCGCCGGTGCCCTTGCACCTCCTTGATCCGCGCGCGGATGCGCGACGGATCGTCTTCCCCTGTCGCGAACGTCGCAGAGCGGACCACCCATCCCGGCTTGTCCGACTTCAAGCTCGACTCCCGGTAGGCGAAGTGGCACTCGGCCGCGGACAGCGTGTGCACGTGGCCCTGCGGATCGATGACCTCGGTGCTGAGCAGGCCATCTTTCACCTCGCGTCCGAACGCCCCGGCATTTCCGACCACCGATCCGCCGACCATGCCCGGGACGCCCGCACCGAACTCCAGGCCGGTCCGCCCCTTCCTGGCGGTGTCGGCGGCCAGTTTCGGCATCAGGTAGCCCGCCGAGACTGTGACCTGGCTTCCGTCGATTGTGAGCCGCGACGTGGCCAGCTTGATCGTCAATCCCGGCAGCTCCTCGGCGGCAAAGAGGGTGTTGGTCGCCGCGCCGATCACCAGGTACGGCACGCGCTCGGCCGCCAGGCGCCCGATCAGCTCGGCCAGCCCCGCATCGTCCTCCAGCGCGACAAAGTAGCGAGCGCGGCCGCCGATTCCATACCAGCTGTGCGGGCTGAGCGGCTCGTGCTCGCGCACGCCCGGGACCGCCGCCAACCAGGCGTCAGGCAACCGGTGAGCGCTCCAGCACCTCGGCGGTTTTCGCGATCACATCGTCGAAACCGCGCACCGACATATAGACGATGACATCGCCGGGGCGCGCCGCCGAGGCCAGCTTGTAGGCCGCCGAACGGGCGGAATCTACGGTCACGACTTCGTCGACTCCACGGATCGCGCGCGCCAGGTCCTGTGAGCTGACGGTGTGGGCGAGGTGCCGCTCGCGAGCCGGCTCGATCGGACCGATCACGACCAAAGCGCAACCCGCAAAGGCGTCGGCGTAGGCATCCATCAAGCTTTTGGTGCGCGAGTAGGTATGCGGGACGAAGCAGGCAAGGACGCGCCCCGGATGAAAGCGCTCCTGCGCCGCCTGCAGCGTGGCGCGCACCTTGGCCGGGTTGTGCGCGTAGTCGTCGACCAGCGTCACGCCGCGGACCTGGCCGCGGAGCTCGAAGCGCCGGCTGACGCCCTGGAACCGCCCGATCGCCTCGACTGCAACGGAAACCGGCACGCCCACGCGGACGGCGGCGGCGAGCGCCGCCAGCGAATTCGCCGCATTGTGCTCGCCGGGCAGCTTGGTGGTGACCACGGCGAGGACTTTTCCCTCGTGCCAGGCGGTGAAGCGCATCCCGTCACCGTCGATCTGGACGTCGCGCCCGTGCCAGTCGGCCCCGCCGCGCAGGCCATAGGTCTCCACGTTGGCTCGCGTCCGGCTGAGCAGGCGGCGCACGGTCGGGTCGTCCGAGTTGGCGATCAGGCGGTCCTCCGCGCCGAGATATTCGAGTAGCTGTCGAAAGACCGCCTCGTAGGCCGCCGGATCCGGAAAGACGTCGGGGTGATCCCAGTCGATGTTGGTGAGCACCGCCAGCTGCGGCGCGAAGTGCAGAAACTTGGGCCGCGGATCGAAGACCGCGGAGGTGTACTCGTCGCCTTCGAAGACGAACTCCCGCCCGCTACCCCAGGCAGCCGCTGAGCCGAGGTCGCGCGCGGTCATGCCCAGGCGGAAACCGGGGTTGCGCCCGGCCACGCGCAGGATCCAGGCGATCAGGCTCGCGGTCGTGGTCTTCCCCGCCGAGCCGGCCACCACGATGCGAAAGCGATCCGCGGTCAGCTCGCCCCAGTACTCGGCCTCGCTCACGAGGCGGATCTGGTGCTTGCGCGCCGCCTCGGTCTCGGGATTGCCGTCGCGCACCTGGTTGCCCTGGACCACGAGGTCGGGCTTGCCCCAGCGCATCACGTTGCCGGCGGCGTGACCATCGACCCACTTGATGCCGGCCTGCGTCAGGATGTCGGTCGTCGGCGGATAGGCGTCCTCGTCGGAGCCGGTGACGTCGTTGCCGAGCTGTTTGGCAACGAGTGCCAGCCCCGAGACCGCATAACCGCAAATGCCGATGAAATGGATTCGCATCAGTGACGCCGCGCCGCCTCGTGGAGAAGCCTCACGACCTCTTCGGCGGCGTATGGCCGCCCCAATCCTCGCATGGCCTCGACCATCTTGGGGTATCGGGCCTCATCGTCGAGCATCGACGTCAGCACGCTGCGGAGCCGTCCCTGGACCTCCTCGTCCGCAATTACGATGGTGGCGCCCGCCGCCGCGTACGGCGTGACGTTCAGCCGCTGATGGCCGCCGGCGTATGGATAGGGGACGAGGATCATGGGGATGCCGATCGCGCTCACCTCGCTCAGCGTGCTGGCGCCGGCCCGGCTGATGACCAGGTCCGCGCCGCGGATCCGCTCGGCAAGGTCACTGGCGAAGGCGAATGGTTCGTAGCGCGCCGCCGCGGGCTTGGGCAGCGCGGCCTTGACCGCCTGCATCGCGTCGATCTCGCGCGGGCCCGTCTGATGCTCGATCTTAAGATCTGGGCGATCGAGCAGCCAGGGCAAGCTTTCTGCCACCGCCTGGTTGAGACGATGCGCTCCCTGGCTGCCGCCCAGCACCAGGATGGTGCGCGGCCGCGCCGGGAAGTCGTCTCTTCGACGCCAGAATTCGGTGCGCACTGGGGTGCCCGTCACCACCGTCGTCGACGCACGCAGGAAACGCGAAGACTCGGGATAGGCAGTCGCCACCGTCCGCGCGAAACGGGCGAGCATTCGGGTGGCGCGCCCCGGCATCAGGTTCTGTTCCTGGAGGACGATCGGGACGCGCGAGAGTGCTGCCGCGGTGATGAGTGGGACGCTGACATAGCCGCCCGTGCCAAGGACGACGTCCGGCTTGAAGCGATCGAGCAACCGCCAGGATTGATAGAGCGCCGACCCGAGCACGATCGGGAGCGACCAGTTGCGCCATACCTGCTCCGTGTAGAGCGGCGCGGCCGGGATTGGGGCGAAGCGCATCCCGTAACTTGCAACCGTCCTTGCCTCGATGCCCTCGCGCCGCCCCGCGAACAGGACGGTGGCGTCAGGTTCTTTCCGCGACAGCGCCTGCGCGACGGCGATCGCCGGGAACAAGTGTCCGCCCGTACCGCCGCCCGAGATCAATACTCGCATGCCGTATCCATCCCACCTTCTCGCTCTGGGTCGAAACGTTCATCAGTATGCCGACTGCCAGCAACGTGATCGCCAGCGAGGAACCGCCATAGCTGATGAAGGGTAGCGGTATCCCGGTCGTCGGCAGCGTCACGGTCACGGCGGCGATGTTGACGAGCGCCTGGAAGGCGATCCAGGTCGTGACGCCGCAGGCGAGCAGGGAGCCGAAGGCATCGGGCGCCTTGAGGGCCACCCGGTAGCCGCGATAGGTGAAGAGCCCGAAGAGCGCGAGCACCAGGGTGGTGCCGATCAGGCCGGTCTCCTCCCCCACGATGGCGAAGATGAAGTCGGTGTGCGCGAAGGGCAGCCATTGATATTTCTGAATGCTGTGCCCGAGGCCGAGCCCGGTCAGGCCGCCGGAGCCGAGCGCGACCACTGATTGGATCGCCTGAAACCCGGTGTTGAGCGGGTCCGCCCAGGGATCGATGAAGGCCAGGATGCGATGCAATCGGTAGGGCTCCATGCGGATGAAGACATAGAGGCAGAGCCCGACGATGAGGAGCAGTAAGAGAAGGTGCCGTTTTCGTCCCCCCGCGACCAGGAACTGGGCGAGCAGGATCGCGGCGACGATCAGCGTGGTGCCCAGGTCTCGCTCGAGGATGACGAGGAGCGTGACGAGCGCCAGCAGCGCCAGGAAGGGCACGACGCCGTCTTCGAGCGAGCCGATCCGTTCCCGGTGGCGCTCCAACCAGAGGGCCATGAAGATGATGCTGGCGACTTTGGCCAGTTCCGCCGGCTGCATCTGCATGGGCCCCAGCCGAAGCCAGCGCCGGGCCCCGTTGACCTCGACACCGAAGTGCGGCAGCAACACGAGCACCATCAGAACCAGGGTCGCGGCCGCCAGCGGCCAGGCGAGCGGCCGCAGCCGGTGATAGTCGATGTGAGCCGCCGCCCAGAGCAGGACGACGCCAAGCGCCAGCCAGAGGAGCTGCCGCTCGAAGTAGTAGGCGGCATTGTGGAACCACAGCCAGCCCTGCGCCTCGGAGGCGGAGAAGACCATCACCAGCCCGAAGGCCGTCAGCGCACCGACGGCAAGGACCAGCGCCCGGTCGCCGCGACGCCACAGGCGTGTCGACGCCAGCGTGCGGCGCGCGGCCGGGAGCTCGAGCGCGGCCCGCGCCCTCATCGGCCGAGCTCCGCGAGCACGGTAGCTTTGAATCGCCGGCCGCGGTCCTCGTAGTCGCGGAACATGTCGTAGCTGGTAAACGCCGGCGAGAGCAAGACCACGGAGCCGGGTGCGGCGAGCGCCGCGGCCCTTCGCACCGCGTCCGCCAGGTCCGCTGCGCGTTCGACCTTGCGCAGGCCGGCATCGCGTGCCCGGCGGGCCAGCTCCTCGCCGGTCTCCCCGATCGTGACCAGTGCGGATACCCGTCCGGCGATGGCCCGCGCCAGCGGCTCGATCTCGATGCCCTTGTTGCGGCCGCCAGCGATCAGCACGATGGGCTCGCTGAAGGCGGCCAGCGCCTTGTAGGTCGAGTCGGGGTTGGTCGCCTTGGAGTCGTTGTACCAGCGCACGCCGTTGAAGGTCGCGACCGGTTCCAGCCGGTGCTCCACGGCCTTGAACCTGCGGACCGCGGCGGCAATTTCTTCCGCATCGATGCCGGCCGCATCGCCGGCGGCCACGGCGGCCATCACGTTGCTCAGGTTGTGCTCGCCGGGGAGCGGGACCTCGGCGGCCGGCAGGACCTGGCGCTTCACCGCCGCGTGCGCGATCGTGATCCAGCCCTCTGCCAGCGTGACCCCACGGTCAACCGGTTGACGTAGGCTAAAAGCGAGCACCTGGCTGCGGGCTTTTGATCGCATCCCGGCGCAGGCCGGGTCATCGATGTTGAGCACGGCGTGGTCCTCGGGTCGCATGAAGGCAACCGCGCGGGCCTTGATCTCGACGTAATGCGCGAACGACTTGTGCCGGTCCAGGTGATCCGGCGTTACGTTGAGCACCACGCCGATGTTCAGCCGCGGCGTCGCGATCGACTCGAGCTGAAAGCTACTCAGCTCGAGCACCACCCAATCGTCGGCGCCCAGCTGGTCGATGCGGTCGAGGACGGGCTCGCCGATGTTGCCACCGCGCATCACCCGTAAGCCGCCGGCTCGGAACACCTCCGTCGTGAGGGCCGTGGTCGTCGTCTTGCCGTTGGTGCCGGTGATCCCGGCGATATGGGAAGGACAGGCGCGGAAGAAGAGGTCGATCTCGCTGGTGACCTCGATGCCCCGCCGGCGCGCGCTCTCGACCAGCGGCTCGTCCCAGGCCACGCCGGGGCTCACCACCAGGAGGTCCGTGCCGTCGAGGTCCTGCGCATCGTAGCCGCCCAGCCGGGCGGCGATCCCGGCACGGTCGAGGTCGGCCCTCAGCTCCGGCGTGTCGGCGCGGTCGACAACGCGGATCGACCCGCCACGACCCGCAATGAAGGATGCCGCGGCCCGGCCGCTGCGGCCGTAGCCGAGGATGAGCGCGTGCCGACCTTGCACGCTAGGCCGGTGCCCCCGGCCGCGCGAGCGCCAGCACCAGCACGGCCGCGACCAGCGAGCCGGCCCAGAACCACAGCGCGAGCGGTGTCTCGCGCCATCCGGAGACGATGAAGTGGTTGTGCAGCGGCGACATCTTGATGATCCGCTTGCCGGTTATCTTGAAGCTCGCCACCTGCGCGATCACGGAAACCGTCTCGACGACGAAGACCAGCGCCAGCAGCGGGAGATACCAGAGAAAGCCCGTCGCGATCGCGGCGGCGGCCATCGCGGTCCCCAGCGCCAGGCTTCCCGTATCACCCATAAAGACGCGCGCGGGGAACAGGTTGTAGAAGAGGAAACCGACGAGGATGCCCGCCAGGATTGCCGGCATCAGACCGGCGGTCGGCCGGTGCTGCAGCAGGGCGATGACCGCGAGCGCGCCGAAGGTGATGGCCCCGGCGCCTGCGGCGAGGCCATCGCTGCCGTCGGTCAGGTTGAAGGCGTTGGAACCGGCAGCCACCGCGAGCGCGCTGACGATGACGATGATCCAGCCGCTGATCGGGTGACGTCCATCGAAGGGGACCCACTGGCTGGTCAGTCCCCAGCGCAGCGCGAGGTAGCCGAGCAAGGCGCCCGTTGCCAGCTGGATCACGATCTTCTGCCTCGCCTTCAGCCCCAGGTTGCGCCGGCCCCGGATGGCGGAGAGGTCATCGACGAAGCCAAGCGCGGCGCCCAGGCTCAGGGCGATCAGGACGAAGCCACCGGCTACCGACCGGTCGGCCGCCAGGTACAGAACGAGCCCCACCAGGACGAAGACCAGGCCACCGGCGGTCGGGGTGCCGGCCTTGCCGTGGTGGGCGGCCGGGCCTTCCTCGCGGATCTGCTGGCCCATCCGCGCGCGGGCCAGCTGGCCGATCGCCGCCGGAAAAATCAGGGCGCTGACCAGAAGGGCCGCGGCAAAGACGATCAGCGTCCTCATCGCCCCTCGCGAATCTGCTCGACAACCCGCTCCAGCCGCATGCCGCGCGAGCCCTTGACGAGCACCTGGGTTTGCGCCGTGAGGAGTGGCGTCAACGACGTGACCGCCTGCTCGGCGCTCTCCACGACAAAGGCGCGATCGCTGGGCAGGCCGGCGCGACGCGCTGCCTGCACCACGCGCGGCGCGAATTCCCCGACCGCAATCAGCACGTCGGCCGTTTTGCCGGCCAGGGAACCGACCTCCTCGTGGGCCCGCTCCGCGTGGTCGCCCAGCTCGAGCATGTCACCGAGAACCGCCACCTTGAGCGACCCCCGGGGAGCGAGGGCCAGCACCTCGAGCGCGGCGAGCATCGATCCGGGGCTGGCGTTGTAGGAATCGTCGATCACGGTGGCGCCGTTGCGCCCGGTCACGATGTTCATGCGGCGCGCCGGTGGCGCGAAGCCGTGGAGCGCCGACGCGATCGCCGGGGCATCGAAATCGAATTCGAGCGCGACCGCCGCGGCGGCCAGCGCATTGGAGATGCTGTGATGGCCGGGCAGCCGGAGGTAGACCTCCGCTTTGCCCCTCGGGGTAGCCAGCATGAAGGCGCTGCCCTCCAGGCCGTGCAGCCGGATCCGCTCGGCGCGGATCGTCGCGTCGCTCGACACGCCGTAGAGCGTGAAGCGCCGCGCCACCGCCGACATGGCACGCACCCGCGGGTCGTCGGCATTAAGGACCGCCAGCCCGCCGGGCGCGAGCCCTTCCACCAACTCCCGCTTGGCGGCGGCGACGGCGTCGATCGAGCCAAGGAAGCCGACGTGCGCGAGCCCGACGTTGAGGACCACGCCGATGGTGGGCGGGGCTACCCGAGTGAGTTCGCGGATCTCGCCGGCGCGCGACATCGCGTACTCGACGACCAGGGCGCGGTCACGGGGGTCCATCTGGAAGATCGTCATCGGAATGCCGGTGTAGGTATTGAGGTTGCCTTCGCTCTTGTGCACCCGGAGGCGGCGCCCGAGCAGGTGCGCAATGAGGTCTTTCGTCGTCGTCTTGCCGGCACTGCCGGTGATGGCGACGATGGGATGTGGCTGGCGCGCCAGCCGGTCAGCCGTGATGTCGAAGAGCGCCTGGCGCGTGTCCTCGACCTGGATCACGGCCGCGCCCTCGACGCCCTGCGGTGGCCGCTCGCAGAGAATGCCGGCCGCGGCGCGCTCGATCGCCTGCGGAATGAAGACGTGCCCATCGTGCTGCTCGCCGCGCAGGGCGACGAAAAGGCCGCCCGGTTTCACCTCTCGCGAATCCGTAAAGAGCTGGGTGAACATGACGTCGTGCGGGCCGCTGAGCAGCCGGCCGCGCGTCGCGTCAACCACTTCCTTCACGGACATACCCACAGCGTCACTATTCTCGCTGTCTCCGACGAGTCGGGATCCATCGGCCGGACGACGCAGATTGGGATGCGGGGCGAGATGAGCGCGGGGCGTCGCCCCACGCGAGCCGCGCGGGACGTGCGATGCGAGCGTTTGAGACGTTTGACGACGAGCTGCCGTTTCGCTCGTCCCGCTGCCCAAGATGCGAGTTCGGACCGGTGGATTCCGGCTCTGTCGCCTCACGGCGCGATCTGCCACTGCGTGATCAGGGCGCTAGCCACCGTTTTCCAGATCGGGGCCGCGACGTAGGCTCCCTCGAAGAGGACCTTCGGCTTGCGGGTGATCACCAGCATGATGAACTGCGGGTGATCGACGGGAACGAAGCCGACGAAGGAGCCGATGGTCGCGTCGGGCAGATATTTTCCGTTTTCGGGGATGCTCGCGGTCCCGGTCTTGCCGGCGATGCGGTTCTTGAAGCCGTCGATGCGGGCGGCGAAACCGGAGCCGTGCTCGACCACCTGGACCATCATCTGCTGCATCTGCTGCGCGGTCTTTGCGCTGACGACCTGGCGGACGATCCGCGGCGCAACCGGGTGGTGGACCCCGTTGGCGTCGATCACCTGGTCCACGACGTGCGGCCAGACGAGGTTGCCGCCGCTGGCGGCCACGTTGATGGCGGCCAGCATCTCGATTGGCGTGGTATCGACCCCCTGGCCGAAGGAGGCCGTGGCGAGCTCGACCGGCTTCCACTTGGCGAGGTCGCGGAGCGGCTCGGCGGTCTCCGCCGCGACGTCGACACCGGTGGAGGCGCCAATGCCGAACTTTTGCAGGTACTGGTAGAAGGGGGCGGCGCCCTCCATCTGCTGCGCCTTGATGGCGCCGACGTTGAGCGAGTTCTGCAGCACCTGCGTCATGGTGACGTTCCCATGCGCCCGGTTGTCCCAGTTGCGGATCGCTACCCCGCCGACGACGGCGACACCGGTCTCGTTGAAGCGCGTGTCCGGCGTGATCGCGTGGTCGTCGAGCGCGCCGGACAGGGTCACGACCTTCATTACTGACCCGGGCTCGTAGAGACTCGAGACGATCGGGTCGATGAACTGGGCGGTCGGCGTCGTCGCAAACTGGTTCGCGTCGTAGCTGGGCACGTCCGCCCAGGCGACGATGCGACCGGTGGCTGGCTCCATGATGATCAGCGAGCCGCTCTCCGCCTGGTACTTCTGGACGCCGTCGGCCAGCGCCCGTTCGGCGACCACCTGGATGGTGCTGTCGAGCGACAGCTGGAGCGTCATGCCGTTGACCGGATCGCGGCGCTGGCGATCGCTGAGCACGATCGGCCGGTTCGCCAGGTCGCGCACCGTTGCCTCGAATCCCGGCTGGCCCGCCAGCGTCTTGTTGTAAAAGCCTTCGACGCCGTAGTTGCCCTGCCCCTCGTCGTTGGCGAAGCCCAGCAGGTTGGCGGCGAGGCTCGTTCCCGCGACCCCGCCGTCCACATACGACCGCTGGGTCTCGGCCACCTTGCCGATTCCGGGCAGGCGCAAGGCATCCAACTGGTGGGCGACCGACGACGGAACCCGGCGCGCCAGGTAGACGAACTGGCGCGCGGTGGCCAGCTTGGCCAGGATGTCGGCCGCACTGAGCTGGAGCAGCGGCGCCAGCTTCGCGGCGATGTCACTGCGCTCGGCCGCGGAAAGCTGGTCGGGCGAGGCGAAGATCGAAAAGACCGGGGTGTTGGTCACCAGGAGGGCGCCGTTGCGGTCGAGGATGTTGCCGCGCACGGCGGGCAGCGTGATCGTGTCGTCGTGGTAGGCGGCGGCCAGTCGAGCCATGTCCGGGTGGCGCCAGACCTGCCAGTAGGCGAGGCGGCCGAGCAAGATCAGGTAGGCGCTGAGCACCAGCGCCATCAATGTAAGGATGCGGCCGCGCGGCTCGAGTTCCTGGGTGCCCCTCACGATCGCCGTCCGGTTAGTGCGCGGCTTGGGAGTTCAGCGGGCGGCCCGTCACGGCGCCAAGCACCGCCAGCACGCCGTCCCAGACGCCGGAATGGCCCTGGATGGCGGGCCGGGGCCCGAGCGCGATCGGCGAGCCGGTCGCGTGGACGTATTGCCACCGGCTGGGATGGGAGAGCCCGAGTTGCGAAGCGGCGGTGGCGACGCGGTTGGCGGCGCGGTCGCCGGCGAGCTGGGACAGGAGCTGGTCGTGCTCGGCGTGCAGCCGCGCCTGTTCCTGCTTCAGCGTCGTGATCTGGTAGCTCGCCTGGGTCGCGGCGGCTGATTGGGCGACCAGCAGCAACGCGGCGGCGATCAACGACACCGCGCCAACCAGCGGCGAGATGGAAGGCCGGCCGCGACTCCGGCGCGCGCGCGAAGGGGGGAACGCGCGCGCCGGAGGGGTCGGATCGGGCCGGCGGGGCCGCAACACTAGTAGATGCCCAGGAGGGAGGGGTTCCACCATGCGGCCGCTCAGGTATTGACTTGTGGAATGTCATGGACGGGGTTCATAACTTCTCCGCGATTCGTAATTTCGCCGACCGGGCGCGGGGATTTTCCCGCACCTCGGCTTCCGAGGGGGTGATTGGCTTGCGAGTGACGATTCGCACCGAACGACGGTGCCCGCAGATGCAAACGGGCGCTTGGGGCGGACAGATACAGTCTGTTGCTTCGACGTTGAATAGGTTCTTTGCAATCTTGTCCTCGAGGGAGTGGAAAGAGACGACCCCTACGCGCCCACCGCTTGCAAGCACTTCAATAGCAGCCTTCAACCCTTTTTCGATCGCGTCCAGCTCGCGGTTCACCGCGATGCGGAATGCCTGGAAGGTGCGGGTCGCGACGTGAATGTCGCGGGGCCAGGCGCCTCGTGGAATAGCTCCGGCGACGACGTCGACCAGGTCCTTCGTCGTCTTGAACGGCGCCCGGCGCCGCCGCTCGACGATGCGCTGCGCGATCCGCGACCCCCATCGCTCCTGGCCGTAGTCGTAGAGGATGCGCCGCAGCTCAGTCTCCGATTCGCGGTTGAGCAGGTCGGCGGCGGTCCACGGTTCGCTGCGGTCCAGCCGCATGTCGAGTGGTCCGTCCGACTGGAAGCTGAAGCCGCGATCGGGATCGTCCAGCTGCACAGAGGAGAGACCGAGGTCGAAGATGACGCCGTTTGGTGGGCGGCCGATCCGCTCGACCGCTCGATCGAGCTGCGCGAAGTTGGTGTGCTCCAGCATCACGGTGATGTCCGGAGGCACCGGCTCCTGGGCGAATCGCTCGAGGGCGGAGGCGTCGCGATCGATGCCGAGCAGCACGCCGCCCGGCCGCAGGCGCTCCATCAGCGCCCGCGCGTATCCCCCACCCCCCAGCGTGGCGTCGATGAACGCCTGCCCGGGGGCTGGTTGAAGGCTCGTTATGACTTCTTGTAAAAGTACGGGTCGGTGTCCGGACGGCCCGGACGGCCCGGACGGTCGGTCGAGTCGAGGGCGGCCGCGGCGGTCACGTGCGCGGGGCACGTCGCCGCTCGGCCACCTGGTCCTGAATCCGCGTGTATTCCTCGGGCGTCGCCTCGCCGATGCGGCGCCACCCCTCGTCGTTCCAGATCTCGATCAAGTTGTTGACCCCAACGATCCAGGCCACACCCGTGATGCCGGCGTACTGCCGTTGATCCGCGGACAGGACGATGCGTCCCTGGGCGTCGAATTCGCACTCGCGGGCGGCGCCGAACATCATGCGGGCGAGCCGCCGCTCCTCCGCCGGCGTCGTCGAGCCCAGCCGCAAGCCCTGCTCCTGCGCCCATTCCTGGGGCGGATAGACCTGCAGGCAACCCTCGGCGCCCTTGGAGATGACGGTCCCACTGGGGAGTTGTTCCCGAAATCGGGCGGGAATCGCCACCCGGCCCTTGGCGTCGACCGCGTGCCGGTAGGTGCCCAGAAACATCAGGAATCATCACCGGTTGTCTCACTGTCCCCACTTTTCCCCACTTTGTGCCACCAGCACGCCGAACGCTACCACTGCGACAGGTGCCTGTCAACAAATTCGGACTAAATCTTGTGGGCTTGTGGCCGCATAGGAAAATGGCCCCTAGATGTTGTGCCTGGCTCGCGTCGGCCTATGGAAAAAGCGTCGCGTCAACCGTGCCCTTGACACCAGATCTCCGGCACGCTAGACATTTGTTCACAACCTAGAGAACGCCGTCCTAAGGAGGGGATATGGCAACTACCACGACGTCCGTCGGCGCGCCCCCGAAACCCGGAGAGCTGCTCTCCGAGCGGATCGCCCCCGGCATCCTACCCAAGGTCTTGGGTCGATTCGACATGATCGCGATCTTCGTCGCCATCGTCCTGTTCGCCGTCCAGGGCTCGGTCGTCCAGCCGGCCGGGGCCTCCGCCTTCGTGTACTGGATCCTCGGCTTCGTCACCTTCCTCATCCCCGGCGCGATCGTCACGGGCCAGCTCGGCCTCATGTTCCCCGGTGAGGGTTCGATCTACGTCTGGACCAACAAGGCGCTCGGCTCCTTCTGGGGCTTTTTCGCCGGCTTCTGCGCCTGGTGGCCTGGCACGCTGGTGATGGTGGCGACTGCCGTGCTGGTCGTCAACCTGCTCCAGTTCTTCCTGACGCTACCGCCCTTCAACGTCGTCAATCCGCTGGGCGCCCTCTGGCAGCAGGGGATCATCATCCTGGCGGTCATCTGGTTCTCATCCGCGCTTTCGATCCTCCGCTTCCGCGTCACGCAAAACCTGGTCAACGGCGTCTTCGTGATCTACGGCGCCGCCATCCTGACCGTTGGCCTCGCCGGCCTCGCCTGGTTGCTGGGCGGCCATCCGGCAGCCAACGACTTCTCGCGGAGTGCGTTCGGCCTCAACTCCGGCAACGCGACGTTCTATGGTCTGGTGATCCTCGCTCTTCTTGGGATCGAGGTGCCCTTGAACATGGGCGTGGAGATCCGGGACCGCAAGGCGATCACCAGCTACCTGGTCTGGGGTTCGATCGTCGTCATGGTCGGCTACCTGGTGCTGACGTTCGGCGCGATGGTCACCGTGCCAGTGAAGGGCGTTAACTCGACAACCGCCATCCTGACCGCGGTGCAGACCTCGCTCGGCGCGTTCCTGGCGGGGGCCGTGACCCTGGTGATGGTCGCCTTCTTCATCTTCAACACCACCGTCTACAACTACTCCTTCGCGCGCCTGCTCTTCGTCAGCGGGCTCGACCGCCGGTTGCCGGCGTTCATCGGCCGTGTCAACCGCAACAAGGTGCCGCAGAACGCGGTGCTGGTCCAGGCCGTGATCACGACCATCCTCACCGCCATCGCGTACTTCGTCTTCAACGGCAACGCCAACCTCTCGGTCGGGATCTACATTGCGCTGCAGGCCGCGGTCACGGTGATCTGGTGCCTGTCGATGGTGTTCCTCTTCACCGACGTGTTGATCATCCGGTCGAAGTATCCGGAGGAGTTCAAGCGCGAACAGCTCGTTCCGGTTGGCGTGTTCTGGGCGGCGTCGATCGCCGGCGCCGTCGCCAGCGCGGTCGGCGTGCTGGTCACATTGACCGGCGGCTGGATCTTCACCGGCCAGCTACAGGGCTCCTGGAACTCGGCCGTCATCGACAACGGTCCCTGGATTTTGATCGTGGGCGGCGTCGGCATTGCGTCGCTCGCGGTCGCCGTCGTGGTCTACATCCTCGGGTTGAACACGGCCCGCCGCGCGGTCGCCGCCGCCACGGGTGCCGGGCCGGCGAGCTGAGCGGGATCTGATGGCGACCGCGGTGACCGACAGCTCGACCACCGTCGACCTCGATGTCAAGCGGCAGGAAATCGTCGCCAGGGCGGAGGCCACGGGCCTCCGCCTGGTGCGGTTCCTCTACTGCGACAACGACGGCGTGATTCGCGGAAAGAGTTCGGCGATGTCCGGCCTCCGCGACCGCCTCGAGTCGGGCATTGGCCTGACCGTGGCGATGCAGGCCTTCACCATGCTCGATCACCTCGCAAGCGTCGACGGCATGGGTCCAGTCGGAGAGATTCGCCTCGTTCCTGACCCGACGACGTTCGTGGTCGCCCCCTACGCGCCACACACGGGAACCGTCCTCGTCGACATGCAGACGCTCGACGGCAACCCCTACGCCGCCGACGGCCGCGCCTTCCTCAAGCGGATGGTCGCGCGGGCCGCTGCGCAACACGACCTGGCGCTGCTCGCCGCCTTCGAACCCGAATGGTCGCTCGCGCGCAAAGAAGGTGAGCAGTTCGTCCCTATCGACGACAGCGGCTGCTTCACGACCACCGGCATGAATATCGCCGCTTCTGTCATCGACGAAATCGTCGCCGCGCTCGAAGCGCAGGGGATGGTCGTCGAACAGTACTATGCGGAGCTCGGCTGGGGCCAGCAGGAACTCTCGATTCGCTATGCGCCCGCGCTGCAGGCCGCCGATCATCACATCCTCTACCGGGAAACGGTCCGCGGCGTGGCCCTCAATCACGGGCTGTACGCCTCGTTCGCGCCCAAGCCGTGGGCTGACCAGGCCGGTAACGGCTGCCATCTGCACTTCTCGGGGTGGAACCGTGAGCAGACGCTCAACCGCTTCTACGACGCCACAGGGGAATACAACCTCTCGACCCTCGGGCGTCAGTTCATGGCCGGCATCCTCGACCATCTGCCCGGCCTGGTCGCGCTGACCTGTGCCTCGGTCAACTCGTACCGTCGGCTGCAACCCCAGATGTGGGCCTCGGCCTATCGTGCCTGGGGACCGGACAATCGCGAGGGCGCGCTCCGAGCGGCCTCGCCCTTCAAGGGTCATGAAGCCGAATCGGTCAACGTCGAACTCAAGTCATCGGACTCGAGCGCGAACCCCTATGTGTCGCTCGGGGGCGTGATCGCCGCCGGGCTCGACGGCATCGAGCGGAAGTTGACCCTGGCGCCCGCCGTCACCGTCGACCCGCACACGCTGGACGAGAGCGAGCGCAAGAAAATCGGTGCCGATCGCCTGCCCGAAAGTCTCGAGGAGGCGATTCAAAACCTCAAGCGGGACGAGACCCTTCTCAAGGCGATGGGCGAGCGACTCGCGACGTCCTACATCGCCGTCAAGGAGCTCGACATCGACGCCTTCGCTAAGGCGGACGAGGCCTTCGAGTTCAGACAGCATATCTACAAGTATTGAGTCGTCATCCGGTGAGTTGCTCCGCGCGTGGGCGGGCCAGCCCGCGATCGATCATCACTGCCATCCCTTGCGACGCTGGCCCTATCAGTTGTCGGCGCTCGAGCTGCGCGCGGCATTCACCGAAGCGCTCGATCCGCAGCTAGCCGCTCATCACGTCGTCCACACATCGGGCTACCAGGACGCCATTCATCGACTCGGCAGGGAGCTGCGATGCGAGCCGACCGAAACCGCTGTCCTCGCGTCCCGCAATGCCAAGGATGCCGCCGGCTATGCCAGGCAGCTACTCTCCTCAACGGCGACAGGCATGATGCTGGTCGATGCCGGTTTCGCGACCGCCGGGGCATTCACCCTCGCGGAACAGGAGCAAGCAACCGGGATTGCGCAGCGCGAGATCATCCGCCTCGAGACACTTGCCGAGAGTCTCATCAAGGAGGCCGACGATCCCCGCGAATGGTTCAGCGCCGTCCGCAGCGCGCTGGACGCCGCGATCCGCCGCGGCGCGGTCGGCGTGAAGACCATCTGCGCCTACCGCGCGACCCTGCGGCTCCAACCCGTCGACACGGATGCCCTGGGCGTCGCCTTCAGCGCCACTCGGCTCCGCGCCGAACGCGGCGAACACCCGCGTCTTTCCGGTAGCGCGCTTTGCCACGCGCTGCTCTTCGAGGCCGCGCTGGCATGTCGCGAGCTCGACGTCCCCCTCCAGGTCCACTGCGGCTTCGGCGATCCCGACGAGGACCTCGCCGAAACGTCGCCTCTCGGCCTGCGGCCGTTATTCATCGATCCCGCATATCGCGGCCTTCGCGTCGCGCTGCTGCATTGCTATCCGTACCATCGCGAGGCCGCCTATCTCTGTTCGGTCTTCCCGGACGTCTATATGGACCTCTCGCTCACGATTCCATTTGCCGGCCTCGAGGGCAGTCGGGCGATGCGCGAGGCGCTTGGCCTGTGCCCGACGAGCAAGCTGCTCTACGCCAGCGACGCGAGCCGGTATCCCGAGGTGTTCTTCGTCGCCGCGGCCGCCCATCGCGAGGCCCTGGCCGGCGCGATGAGCGAGCTGGTCGACCACGGAATCGCGGACACAACGGCGGCCGTCAACGCCGGCCGCCAGGTCCTCGCCGAGAACGCACGACGCATCTACAACCTCAAGGACTGAGCTGAGTCGTCCAGGTCAGACCGCCATCGATGGTCTTGAGAATCGGCAAACCCCTGGAATCAGCGCCGAGGGCCCAACCGATCTTTGGCGTCACGAATTGGAAGTCCATGACAACCGCGTTCGAATTCGATGGAATCGTCCCGGCGGTTGACCAGTGCCCGCCACCATCGCCGCTGAAGAGGAGGTTGTTGGCCTTGGCATCCAGGGTCCAGCCGTGCGCGGCGTCGAGGAAGTAGACCGAAAACGCGTTGGCCGGCAACAAGGGTCCGAGCTGCCAGGACCGCCCGCCATCAATCGTGGTATAGAGGAAATTCTGCGCGTAGCCGCGCGCATCTTGATAGGCGCCGTCCAGGACCAATGCCCCGTGCTGGTTATCCCAGAATCGCAAGCTGCCGATCTCGCAGTCGCAGGTCAAGGTACCCTGGGGAGGGATTCTCAGGGCAACCGCGGCCCAATTTCGGCCTCCGTCACGGGTCACGTACAAGAAGTACCCGCTGCCTGCGCCGCAGCTACCCGGGATCCAACCGGTGGAGGCGCTGAGGAAGACGGGGTTGAGTTTCGAGCACGCCTGTGGCAGATGGCCGGCGAGCCCGCTCGCGTCTGTTTGAGAGAGCTCGTTCCAGCTCGCGCCGCCGTCAGTTGTCCCGTAAAGGGCCACTGTGTCGGAACCAGGCGTCTGCAGGGTGCCGTCTTGCTTGATGAAGAGCCATCCCCGCTGCCGGTCGACGAAGTCCAGGGCGGCCGGGAATCCCCAACCGGCTGAGGCCGTACCAACGCGAAGCCAGGTGGTGCCGCCGTCTGACGTTCGATAGATCTCGACACTGAAGTCGTTGGTTGGCGAGCCGGGTTGGAGCGACGACGCCAGCCAGGCGTGGTTCGCGTCCAGGAAAAACGTCGCCCAATTGCCCAGCCGAGCGTTCTTCGGGGTCACGTCGTTCCAGTGATCGCCGCCGTCGGTGGTTCGCAGAATGCGGTCTGTGCCGGAGCCCGCCGCCCACCCCGTGCTGGCGTTGATCATGTGCATCGACGAGAATCCGACCAGCGGATACGGCGGGCCACTCGCCGTTGGCGTCGGATAGGGCGTTGGCTTGGTGAACGGCGTTGGCTTAGTGAACGGCGTCGGCGATGTCGTCACTCCCACAGACTGACGAGCCCGCTGAAGGGCAATCCCCAGCCCGATCGCGAGCACGAGCAAGGCCGCGGCGGCAGCGACCTGGAGTATCCAGCTGCGCCTCGGCCGGCGCGTCGCGGCGATGAGGCGCGCCTCGAGGTCGGCGGGCGGTGGCGTGCTCGCGCCTCGGTGCAGATACGCCTTGAGCCGCGGATCGAATTCTTCGGGCTTACCCATAATTGAGCTCCTTTCGAAGGCTGGCCAGGGCTCGGGCGAGGTGGCTGCGGGCGGTCCCCGGCTGACAACCGATCAGCGACGCGCATTCGTCGAGCGTGTAGCCGTACTCGTAGTGGAGCGTCACGACGGCGCGCTGCGGCCGGGTGAGGCGACGGTAGCCTCGGTCGAGATCCACGTCCGAGTCATCGGGTATCTGCCCCGCAACGTTGACGGTTTCGGCGAGCCAGCGACGCGGAAGCAGCCGGCGTCGCGACCGAATGGCCTGCCGAACGCAGATCTGGCGTAGCCAGGCGCCCCGCTTCGACGGGTCCCGAAGCGCGCCCCAGGAACGCCAGGCCTGTTCCATCGTTTCCTGCACCGCGTCCTCGGCCTCGTGGGCGTCCCGCAGGATGGCATAGGCGACGGCAAACAGCCGGCCGGTTTCCGCGTGGACGGTCGTCTCGAAGCCAATCAGGTCCGGCACCGGCTGCTCGTAAGCCATGATCACGAAACCATAGAGTCCGCTCAGGGACGTTTGGTTTACGTCGGGTGCGACGAGTTCGTTACGAAGAGAGTGAGTCCGCCGTAAGCCGAGTTCTGTTCCCCGCTTCAGCCGGCAAAGCCGGCGCGCCGTGGGGCGGCAGTCATCCGTCTCGATCGCCGGTTGCCCGGCGACTCTAGCGACCTAACCCGAGGACCGGCCGAGCCAGCCGTATCGTCCTCCTATTCGGTCTTGCTCCGGGTGGGGTTTACCGAGCCAGCCGGTCTCCCGGCTGCTGGTGGGCTCTTACCCGCACCATTTCACCTTCGCCGTCGCTTACGCGGCGGCTGTGTCTTTTCTGTGGCACTCTCCTTCGGGTCACCCCGACCGGGCGTTACCCGGCACCCTGCTCTGCGGAGCTCGGACTTTCCTCGACGGGACGATCCCGGCGCGACTGCCTGGCGGACTCGGTGGCTATTGTACCCGCCGATTCGGCGGGGATAACCCAGCGGACCAGGCCGGCCGCCAGCAGCATGAGCCCGGCGGCCACGAGGAACGCGACCGTCAGGCCGAGGTGGATCAGCGGGCCGGAGATCGCGGAGCCGATTGGCTGCCCAGCCCAATTCAGACCCATCGAGACGGCGAAAGCGCGGCCGTACCAGGCGCGGTCCGTTCGCCGCTGGCGCATCGAGAACATGCTGACGTCGAAGGGGCCGTTCGCCAGCCCAGCGATGAGCAGGGCCGCCGCCACGAGCCACGCATTGGCAGCGAACGCGATGAGCGCGACCGCGAGCCCGGCGATCACGTCGGTGACGGTCATGACCAGACGCTCGCGCCCCTCGCTGCTGATCCGGCCGGCGATCAGCGCGGACGGAACAGAGGCGAGGCCATAGACGGCCCACAGCCCGCCCACCAGGGCCGGGTTGCCGTGCAATCGCTGCAGCACCATCACCGGGAGCGCAACCACGAGAATGCCGAACCCGACATTCAGGATCGATACGGTGAGGGCGATCCCACGGAGTGCCGCGTTGTGGACGAGCACGTAGCTGAGACCAGCCCAGGCATCCGCGACGACGGAGCGAGCGCCACCGGCAACGACCGGCTCGGCGAGCGGCATGATCAGCACCGCAGCCAGCAGAAAAACGGCGGCGGTCACGCTGAGGGCGAGCCGGGGGCCTGCCCAAGCGGTCAATGCCCCGGCGAACGCCGGGCCGGCCCCGATGGTCACCGCGTAGGCGATGCTGTCAAGCGCGTTGACGCGATCCCAGAGCCGAGCCGGAATGATCAAGGGCAGCAGCGAGCGCGCCCCGCTGTTGCTCAGCGAGTAGGTGAGCGAGCTGATGGTCACGATCGGTAGAAGCACCCATGGTGTCAACCCGCCACTCAAGTCGAGGCCGGCGATCAGGGCCAGCGTGACGAAACCGACCAGGTAATCGAGCGTGATCAATCGCACGCGGCCGTGGCGGTCCAGCAACGCGCCGGCGATCGGGCTCAAGGCGACACCCGGCGCAATGGATAGGAAGACGGTGACCCCGGCCAGCGATGGTGAGTGAAACCGCTGCAGCACGAACAGCACCAGCGTGAGCAGCATCATCTGGCTGGCGGTGCGCGCCAGCACGACGCTGGTCGCGAGCCGGGGAAAGCTGCGGATGTGAAACAGATCGCGATAGGTCGCGCGATTCGGCGCGGGCACGACTGTCAAGATTAGGCGACGGGGCCGCTTCCCGGCACGATCTGGTTCATCGTCTTGAAAGACACTTTCGCGTAGTCCTTCAGCCCGTCAGCCCCCATCCGGCCGACCAGCAGTTTGCCGGTCTGGATCACTTTTGGCGACGCGCCTTTGGGCACCGTCAGCCCGAGTCGCTTGCCCGCCTGCTCGAGCCATCCCAGGAACGCGTCGCGGGCGAGGATCGACGCGGCGGCGACGCCGACGTCGGCCTCGGCGCGATGCATCTGGATGACGGGCACGCCGCTGAGGCGGGTGTCGACCATCAGTCGGTTCTCGATGTAGCGCTTGTCACCGAACTGATCGCTGAGGATGAATTTGGGCGTCAGTCCATGACCGATCAGGTCTTCGATCGCCCGCGTGTGCGCCCAGGCCAGCAGCGTGTTGAGGTTCTTGCCTTCGCTGCGCATCTGCTTGTAGAGCTCGTTGTAGCGCTTGGGCGCGACGATGATGACGGCGCGTTTGTCGTCCTCGACGACGTCCCGGATGTTTCGCGCCAGCCCGCGGAGCTCACGATCCGAGACCAGCTTGCTATCCCGCACCCCCAGGGCTCGCAGCAACTGCGCCGTTCGCTCGTCGACGTACACCCCGGCGGTCACGAGTGGACCGAAGAAATCGCCTTTTCCGGCCTCGTCGGTGCCGATGTGAGGTTCGTTCTCTGAAGGCGCCTGAACCGGCGCCGCCGTGGACGGCGCTGGCGAAGGCCGCTTGGCGGCGACTGCCTTCCCGACGGCCTCCGCGATGGCGACCGCCTGGTCGAAGGCCGGCGCGTGCCCCGCGATGACCAGCTTGCCCGACTGGTACATGATCGCCGTCGCGTGGCTCGCGCCGTCGGCCAACCTTACGCGCCAGGCTTCGTGCGGACCCAGCGGCTGGTGGATGCCACCAATTGACCCAAACTGACGCTGAAGACGCTCCCGATCGTCCTTAGCGATCGTGTAGGTCGTGGTTGGGCGCGGTTCACGGGAGGCCAAGTCGACGTACACAATAGCCGTCTCCCGTGTATGGGCAGCGGCGTTACGGTCGAAATACGCGCGGCGCGTCGCGGATGATATTCGAACAAACGTGAAAAACCGTGCAGTTGTATTGGACGACGATCGTCAGGGCGCCGACGACCACGAGCACCGAGCCGAGCGCCGCCAGCACCAGCCAGAGCGACGGACCCTCCCAATGGATGTGTTCCGGTAATTGCTCGTGCGTATGACGATGTCGTCGAGGAAGCAGCGGCCGCCTGGTATGCCGCGGATGCGAGTGCCTATGTCCAGCCATTCGTCCGAGGCCACGCCGCCATGCGACCTATTTGCTGGTCGTCGTGGTGGTGGTCGTGGCCGTCGTAGTGCGCGATCGCGCGCGAGACAGTCGGCCCTCCTCACTGCTGACGAATTTGATCGCCGCCTGCAATTCGGTCAGGACCTGCTTCCAGAAGCGATCCGCCGCATAGTAGAGGCCCAGCAGGGCAGCGACCAGGATGGCGACGTCGATGCTGCTCCGGCCCGCGGGCAACCAGTACACGTCTTGGAGATTGAGCCAGAGGGCGTACTCGTCGAGGACCAGGGCGGCGCCGATGCCGAAGACCGCCCCCAGCCACGGATGGAGCCGTTCCGACCAGAGCGTGATGCCGAGGAACCCGACGATCAGGAGGACCAGGATTCCCCAGACGAAGTGATGGATGTGCAGCCCGCTGCTGGTCACGACATTCTTCACCGGGAGGAAGTGGTAACGGATCCCGAACGTCAGCAGGCGCAGGAAGATGAAGGTCGCGATGAAAGTCACCCACATCCACAGCGCGGCCTGACGCCGGTAGTCGACGTGCTGCTGGTAGGCGGCGACGATCTTCCGACGAAGGTGGAAGCCGCGGAAAATGTTCAGGTTTTTGATATTCATTTCTCTCCGTCAGCACGGTCGGCAGTATAACTCCGGTATAGGATATTCCCGGCAATGGCGGACGTGGTTCGAGTCGTCGCGGCGGACGACCCGCTGCGCGCCCTCTTCTCACCGGCCGGCGAGCTGACCGCGGAAGCGAGGAGCCGTCTGGGGCTCGATGCCGCGGCGCTCCGCGAGCTCTACCGGAACATGGTGTTGATCCGTCGCGCGGACCAGGAGGCGTTGAACCTGCAGCGCCAGGGCGAGCTGGGTCTCTGGGGCCAGTTCCTGGGTCAGGAGGCGATTCACGTCGGGGCCATGACGGCCCTGCGGGCCACCGACTGGGTTTTCCCCAGCTATCGCGAGTTCGGCATGGCGATGGTGCGCGGCATCGACCCTGCCGAGATGCTGACGTTGTTCCGTGGCCTCTCGCATGGGCCATGGGATCCACGCAGGTACCACTTCGCGCCGCTCGCCATTCCCGTCGCGACCCAGGTCCCCCACGCGGTTGGCTTCGCCATGGGCTGCCGCCTCAAGCACGGTGACGAGGTCGTGCTGTCGACGTTTGGAGACGGAGCCACGTCGGAGGGCGACTGGCACGAGGCGATGAACTTCGCCGGCGTCTTCAAGACACCGGTCGTCTTCCTCTGTCAGAACAACTACTGGGCGATATCGGTCCCGCTCTCGAAGCAGACGGCCGGCTCCATCGCGGACCGCGCCCTTGGCTATGGGTTCCCCGGTATCCGGATCGATGGCAACGACGTCCTCGGTGTCTACGCCGCGGTGGCGGCGGCCGCCGACCGAGCCCGACAAGGCGATGGCCCGTACTTGATCGAGGCCGTGACGTACCGCATGGGCGCGCACACGAGCTCCGACGATCCGACGCGGTACCGACCGGAGAGCGAGCTGGAGGCCTGGAACGCCAAAGATCCGATCGCCCGCTATCGG
Source organism: Chloroflexota bacterium (assembly GCA_005889345.1). GTDB lineage: Bacteria > Chloroflexota > Dormibacteria > CF-121 > CF-121 > CF-13. The sequence continues at coordinate 3,590 of VBFR01000201.1, read as the reverse complement.
GCCTGGCTCGAGCAGCAAGGCATCATCGACGAAGGCACCGTCGCGGCCATCGCCGACGCGGCCGAGTCGGCGGCGCAGGCGATGCGCGCCCGGCTGACGGCGATGCCCACCCCGCCGCCCGGCGAGGCAATCTTCGGCCGCGTCTATTCCAACCCGCCCGAATCGTTTCTTCGGGAACGCGAAGAGTTCGAATCGTCGCTGGAGGGCTCGTGATGGAACCGGTGACGATGGCGAAGGCCATCAACCTCTCATTGCGCGATGCCCTGACCCGCGACGAGAACGTCTTGATCTTCGGCGAGGACGTCGGTGCGCTCGGTGGTGTCTTTCGGATTACCGACGGATTGCAGAAAGCCTTCGGGGAAGAGCGCGTGTTCGACACCCCATTGGCGGAGTCATCGATCGTCGGGATCGCGGTCGGCCTCGCGCTGCGCGGTTTTAAGCCCGTGCCGGAGATCCAGTTCGACGGATTTATTTACCCCGCCTTCGAGCAGATCGTCAGCCACGTGGCCAAGTACCGGAACCGCTCGGGTGTGCCGCTGCCGATCACGATCCGGGTTCCCTTCGGCGGCCACATCGGCGCGGTCGAGCACCACTCCGAAAGTCCCGAGGCGTACTTCGCCCATACCGCCGGGTTGAAAGTCGTCACGCCATCGACGCCCGCTGATGCCTACGCCCTGCTTCAGGCGGCAATCGACGACCCCGACCCGGTCATCTTTTTCGAGCCGAAGGCCCGCTATTACCTGAAAGAAGAAATCGACACGGCCGCTCGGGTCCCGATCGGCAAGGCGCGGGTGGCACAGGAAGGATCGGGCGTTACCGTGATCGCCTACGGGCCCACCGTGAGCATCGCGCTGCAAGCGGCGAAGACCGCAGCGGCCGAGAAGATATCGCTCGAAGTCATCGATCTTCGCAGCCTGTCACCCCTGGACATGGATACGGTGATGGCCTCGGTGCGCAAGACGCATCGCGCGGTGGTCGTCCACGAGGCTCCGGTCTTTTGCGGCTTCGGGGCAGAGGTCGCCGCTCGAATCAGTCATGATGCCTTCGACCTGCTGGAGGCGCCGGTAGCGCGCCTTGGCGGATTGAACGCCCCGTATCCCCCGGCGCGTTACGAGAAGCTCTACTTGCCGGACGTCGACCGCATCCTGCAGGCGGCCGACGCGGCGCTCGCCTATGGCTGATCAAACGTTCCGCCTGCCCGACCTCGGCGAGGGTCTGACCGAGGCCCAGTTGGTGGCCTGGCGGGTCGAGGAGGGCGGACGCGTCGACGTCAACACGCCTTTGTGCGAGGTCGAAACGGCGAAAGCCGTGGTCGTCATCCCATCGCCGTGGGCCGGAACGATTCACAAACTCCACGCGCGCCCCGGGGCGTCGGTCGCCGTCGGCGAGCCGCTCGTGACGATCACAGCAGCCGAAGCGACCCAGGCGGAAGCCACACCGGGGACCCTCGTCGGATACGGTCCCGGGGCGCCCGAGTCCGGCATTCGACGCAAGGCGCGAACGGCCCCCGCCGTGACGGAGAGCAGCGGCGATGTACGCGCCGCGCCCTTCGTCCGCCAGCTCGCCAAAGATATGGGCGTCGACCTGACGCAGCTGACGGGCAGCGGTCCGGGCGGCCGGATCACGCGAGCCGATGTCGAGGCAGCGGCGGCTTCACCGGCCGCGGCGTCATCACTGGCCGCGGCGTCATCACCAACGACGGCCGCACCATCGACGGATGGTGAGCGGCGCATCAGCGTGGTCGGGATCCGCAAGGCGATCGCGCGGCAGATGGTGCGGTCGGTCTCCACGATTCCGCAATTCACCGAGTTCGCGGTCTTCGACGCCACCAACCTGATGGCGGCCCGCGAGGAGGGGAAAGCGAGCGGGCGCTCAATGACCCCCCTCCCCTATTTCATCGCAGCCGTCGTCAAGGCCGTCCGCGCCTATCCCTTGATGAACAGCTCCTGGGATGAGAGCCGCGACGAGATCATCGTGAAGCAGCCGGTTAACGTCGGGATCGCCGTCAATACCAGCCAGGGATTGCTCGTGCCGGTCCTGCGAGGCGCGGACCAGCTCGAGCTGACCGCCATCGCGGAAAAGAGCGCCAAGCTGATCGAGGGGGCGCGCGCCGGAACGCTGCTACCCGGCGAGATGAGCGGCGGGACGATCACGGTCACGAACGTCGGCGCGAGCGGCCCAGTCGAGACCGGCACCCCGATCATCAATCCGCCGGAATGCTGCGTGGTCGCCTTCGGCGCCATCAAGCCCCGCCCCATGGTGGTCCAAGGCCAGGTCGTGGCCCGCAGCGGCGCGTGGATTTCGATCTCGGTCGACCACCGGATCGTCGACGGGGCGCTGGCGACAGAATTTCTGACAGCGCTGGTCTCGGAACTCGAGTCGATCAGTGCCTGACGAAGCGCAACTAATCTACGACTGGAACACGGTCGACGCGCCGCCGAAGCCGGCCCACCCGGTCGCCGTTCACGACGAGACGCTCCGCGACGGCATCCAGGGCCCGTCGGTTCGCGACCCGGATATCGAACACAAGCTGCGTTTCCTTCACCTGGCCGACGAGCTCGGTGTGGGCTCGCTCGATCTCGGCCTTCCAGGCTCGGGCCCGCGCGCAGTCGCCGATGTCGAACGCCTGGCCCAGGAGATCCGGGACCAGCATCTGCGGATCAAGCCCCTCTGCGCCGCGCGCACGCTCGAGGTCGACATCCGTCCAGTGGTCGAGATCTCGCAGCGAGTCGGCATCCCAATCGAGGTGGCCGCCTTCATCGGTTCCAGCCCGATCCGGCAGTACGCCGAAGGCTGGACGATCGAACAGATGGTGAACAACACGCGCAGGGCTGTCCGCTTCGCGCGCGAGAACGAACTTCCGGTGCTCTACGTCACCGAGGACACGACGCGCGCGCAGCCCGAGACCCTTCGCCGCCTCTTCGGCACGGCGATCGAGGAGGGTGCGGCGCGCGTCGCTGTCTGCGATACGGTCGGCCACTCGACGCCCGATGGTGCCCGCGCCGTCGTCCGCTACGTCCGCCGGATGCTGGACGAGATGAAACCCGGCGTCGGCCTCGACTGGCACGGCCACAGCGACCGTGGCCTCGGTGTGATCAATGCGATCGAGGCGGCCGTGGCCGGCGCCGACCGCATTCATGGTTGCGCGCTCGGGCTGGGCGAGCGCGTCGGCAACACGCACCTCGATCTGCTGCTCGTGAACTTCCGATTGCTGGGGTGGATCGACACGGACCTCCGCAAGCTGCGCGAGATGGGCGACGTCATCGCCGAGGGGACTGGGATGGCGATCCCGGCGAATTATCCGGTGCTCGGCAAGGACGCCTTTCGCACGGCCACCGGGGTCCACGCGGCGGCTGTCATCAAGGCGAAGCAAAAGGGCGACGAGTGGCTGGCCAACCGCGTCTACTCCGGCGTGCCCGCAGAGCTCTTCGGCTGCGAGCAGGTCATCGAGATCGGCCCCATGAGCGGGGAGTCGAACGTCGTCTTCTGGCTCGAGCAACGTGGCATCGCGCCGAAGGCGGATCTGGTGAAGGCAGTCCTTGACCGCGCGAAGCAAGGCAATCACCTGCTCGACGAGACCGAGATTTACG
>VBFR01000125.1 GCA_005889345.1 Chloroflexota bacterium | reverse complement strand
CGCCCTCTCTCGCGGCGATCCTGACGGTCGGGACGCTAGCGCTCGCCCTGTCGCTGCTCGCCGGCCGCTTCGTCAACGACAACTACCTCGCCGACCTGCTCTACCTGGCGGTGCTCGCCGGCGCGGCGCGCCAGGCGGCGGCATCGATCGCGACCTCTCGACCGTTGCCGGCGGCCGCCTGACGCCCCCGCTTGCCATAATCCCGGGGCATGTACAACTGGTTCCTGTTCGCCCACATCGCCTCGGTCGCCGGCTTTCTTCTCGCACACGGCGCCTCGGCGGCGATGTCCTTCCGCCTGCGCGCGGAGAAGACGACGGACGGAATTCGGTCGCTCACCGAGCTGTCGAAGCAGACCTCCGGCATCATGTACGCCTTCATCGCCCTGATCGTCATCTCGGGCGTGCTTCTCGGGCTTCAGGGCCGGTGGTTCGGGCGTGGCTGGATCTGGGCCGCGATCGTGGCGCTGATCCTCGCGATCGGCGCGATGAGCGCGCTCGGTGGGCGCTTCAACGCGGTTCGAGGCGCGGTCGGCCTACCGGCCTGGGACCGTCGGGGGAAGATGACGACCGCAGCCCCCGGATCGCCCGAAGAGATTCGCCGGGCCGTCGAGGCCGCGCCGGTGGGGGTCATCACGGTGATCGGCGTGGCCGCACTCGCGCTGCTCCTCTGGCTGATGATCCTCAAACCCTTCTGAGGGGTTACTCCGAGCCGAATTCGGGTACATAGGGGAGGCTGCGTCTGGGCGCAGGCGCTGGGCGATTTGACAGCCGGCTCGAACCGGCCGTAGAATACGCCTTCGCGCCCTGAACAGGCGCATGGTCACACTATGCCCACCATTTCACAGCTGATCCGATCCGGCCGCAAGCCGCTGGTGAAGAAGACGAAGGCACCGGCGTTGCAAGGCTCACCGCAGCGGCGGGGCGTCTGCGTGCGCGTCTACACCACCACGCCAAAGAAGCCGAACTCCGCGCTTCGCAAGGTCGCCCGTGTGCGCCTCACCTCCCGCCAGGAGGTGACCGCCTACATCCCCGGCATCGGCCACAACCTCCAGGAGCACTCGGTGGTCCTCATCCGCGGCGGCCGCGTCAAGGACCTCCCCGGTGTCCGCTACCACGTGGTCCGCGGCACCCTCGACACGGCCGGCGCCAAGGGGCGCAAGCAGGGCCGCTCGAAGTACGGCGCCAAGCGCGAGAAGGCGAAGAAGGCCTAATGCCGCGGCGTCCCAGGATTCGCAAGCGTGTCATCCTGCCTGACCCAGTGTACACACACGAGGGCGTAGCTAAGTTCGTCAACGTGGTGATGCAGCGCGGGAAGCGGAGCACGGCCGAGCGGGTCGTCTACGGCTCGCTGGACCGGATCAAGAAGGTCGCCAAGAAGGACCCGATCGAGGTCTTCGACGCGGCCCTGAAGAACGCCACCCCGGTCCTCGAGGTCAAGCCCCGCCGCATCGGCGGCGCCACCTACCAGGTGCCGGTCGAGATCCGTCCCGACCGCCGTTCGGCGCTGGCTCGTCGCTGGATCGTGCGTTACGCGCGGGCCCGTTCCGGGAAATCGATGCAGGAGAAACTGGCTGGAGAGCTCATGGACGCCGCCAACGGGGTCGGCGCCACCATCAAGCGCCGCGAGGAGACCCACAAGATGGCGGAGAGCAACAAGGCCTTCAGCCACTTCAGGTACTAGGACATTGGCAGAGACAAAAATGGCTCGGACTTACCCGCTGGACAAGGTTCGGAACATCGGCATCATGGCCCACATCGATGCCGGGAAGACGACCACGACCGAACGCATCCTCTTCTATGCCGGCCGCATCCACAAGATGGGTGAGGTCCACGATGGCGCCGCCACGATGGACTGGATGGTGCAGGAGCAGGAGCGCGGCATCACGATCACGTCGGCGGCCACGGTCGCGAACTGGCGTGGTCACCGGATCAACATCATCGACACACCCGGGCACGTAGACTTCACGGTCGAGGTCGAGCGGAGCCTGCGCGTCCTGGACGGCGCGGTCGCCGTCTTCGACGCTGTCGCCGGGGTCGAGCCGCAGTCCGAGACGGTCTGGCGGCAGGCCGATCGTTACGAGGTCCCCCGGATCGCCTTCATCAACAAGATGGATCGGATGGGCGCCGACTTCTTCGCGTCCTGGAAGTCGATCCGCGAGCGGCTGGGGGCCAACGCCGTCCCGATCCAGCTGCCGATCGGCAGCGAGGAGAAGTTCGAGGGGGTCGTTGACCTTATTAATAAGGTCGCGATCACCTATACCGACGACCTGGGCACGACGATCGAGACCGAAGAGGTCCCGGCCGAGATGAAGGAGCAGGTCGAGCTCTATCACAAGCAGCTGGTCGAGGCGGTCGCCGAATTCGACGACGTCCTGTTGCAGAAGTATCTGGACGACAAGCCGATCAGCGGCCCCGAGATCGTGGCCGCGCTGCGCAAGGGCACCATCTCAAACCGTCTGGTCCCGGTCCTCGCCGGCGCGGCGCTTCGCAACCGCGGGGTGCAGCCGATGCTGGACGCCATCGTCGACTTCCTGCCGTCGCCGCTGGACAAGCTGGGCGTGGAGGGGATCAACCCCAAGAGCAATGCGACCGAGACGCGCAAGCCGGCCGACAACCAGCCCTTCGCGGGCCTCGCCTTCAAGATCGCCACCGACCCCTACGTCGGCAAGCTGACGTTCTTCCGGGTCTACGCCGGCACGCTCAAGTCGGGCTCCTACGTCTGGAATGCCACCCGCGGCACCAAGGAGCGGGTCGGCCGCATCCTGCAGATGCACGCCAACCACCGCGAGGAGATCCCCGAGGTCTACGCGGGCGACATCGCCGCCGCGATCGGCCTGAAGCAGACGACGACGGGGGACACGCTCGCCGACGAGAACAACCCGATCCTGCTGGAGTCGATCGTCTTCCCCGACCCCGTCATCAGCGTGGCGATCGAGCCACGCACCAAGGTGGACCAGGAGAAGATGGGGCAGGCGCTCGCCAAGCTGGCCGAGGAGGACCCGACCTTCAAGGTGCGTACCGACGAGGAGACCGCCCAGACCATCATCTCCGGGATGGGCGAGCTGCACCTCGAGATCATCGTCGACCGCATGCTGCGCGAATTTGCGGTCGACGCCAACGTCGGCAAGCCGCAGGTCGCCTACCGGGAAACGATCAAGCGCAAGGCCCACGGGGTTGGCCGCTTCATCCGCCAGTCGGGCGGTCGCGGCCAGTACGGCCACGCCGAGATCAACATCGAGCCGAATGAGGCGGGCAAGGGCTTCGAGTTCGTCAACAAGATCGTCGGTGGCTCGATCCCCAAGGAGTACCACTCCGCGGTGGAGAAAGGCATCATCGAGGCGCTCAACAGCGGCGTGCTGGCGGGCTTCCCCGTGGTCGACGTCAAGGCAACACTGGTCGACGGCTCCTACCACGAGGTCGACTCCAACGAGATGGCCTTCACCATCGCCGGATCGATGGCGGCCAAGGACGGCATGCAGAAAGGTCAGCCGACGCTGCTCGAGCCGATCATGAAGGTCGAGGTCGTCATGCCCGAGGAGTTCATGGGCGAGATCCTCGGCGACCTGTCCTCGCGACGCGGCCAGATCCTCGGCATGGAGGGCCGGGCCACGATGCAGGTGGTGCGTGCCTACGTGCCGCTGGGCAACATGTTCGGCTACGCCACCGACCTGCGGTCGAAGACCCAGGGTCGCGCCGTCTACAGCATGGAATTTCATCACTATCAAGAAGTCCCGAAGTCGATCGCCGAAGAGATCGTTGCGAAGTCGAGAGCCTAAGGAGGATCCGAGAAGGAGTAACAATGGCGAAGAAGAAGTACGAGCGCACCAAGCCGCATGTAAACGTGGGGACCATCGGTCACATCGACCATGGCAAGACCACGCTGACCGCGGCCATCACGAAGGTTCTGTCAAAGAAGGGATTTGCTGAATTCCGCTCCTTCGATTCGATCGACAACGCTCCCGAGGAGAAGGCTCGCGGCATCACGATCGCGACCGCCCATGTCGAGTACGAAACCGAGAAGCGGCACTACGCGCATGTCGACTGCCCCGGGCACGCGGACTACATCAAGAACATGATCACCGGCGCCGCCCAGATGGACGGCGCGATCCTGGTCGTGGCGGCCACCGACGGCCCCATGCCCCAGACCCGGGAGCACATCCTGCTGGCGCGCCAGGTTGGCGTGCCGCGGATCGTGGTCGCCCTCAACAAGGTCGACGCGGTCGATGACCCCGAGATCCTGGAGCTGGTCGAGCTCGAGGTCCGCGAGCTGCTCTCCAAGTACGAGTTTCCCGGCGACGACATCCCGGTCGTCAAGGTCTCGGCGCTCAAGGCGCTCGAGGGCGATGCCCAGTGGGAGGACTCGATCATGAAGCTCATGGATGCGGTCGATAGCTACATCCCGGTTCCGGAGCGCGCCCTCGACAAGCCGTTCATGATGCCGATCGAGGACGTCTTCTCGATCGAAGGTCGTGGCACGGTCGTCACCGGCCGGATCGAGCGCGGCCAGGTCAAGGTCAACGAAGAGGTCGAGATGGTCGGCATCAACGACACGCGCAAGACGGTCGTCACTGGCGTCGAGATGTTCCACAAGCTGCTGGATTCCGGCCAGGCGGGCGACAACGTCGGCTGCCTGCTGCGCGGCATCAAGCGCGAAGAGGTCGAGCGCGGCCAGGTGCTGGCCAAGCCCGGCTCGATCAAGCCGCACACCGAGTTCGACTCGCGGGTCTACGTCTTGACCAAGGAGGAGGGCGGCCGGCACACTCCGTTCTTCAAGGGCTACCGCCCGCAGTTCTACGTGCGGACCACGGACGTGACCGGCGAGGTCGAGTTGCCCGAAGGCACCGAGATGGTGATGCCGGGCGACAACATCGACATGAAGATCAAGCTCATCACCCCGATCGCGGTCGAGGAGGGGATGCGCTTCGCCATCCGTGAAGGTGGCCGCACGGTCGGAGCCGGCGTGGCGACCAAGGTGATCAAGTAAGGTCGTGGCGCAGAAGATCCGTATCCGGCTGAAGGCCTACGATCACCGCGTCCTCGACCAGGCCGCGGACAAGATCGTGGACACCGCGCGGCGAACGAACGCGTCGACGGCCGGCCCCATCCCGCTGCCCACCGAGGTCAACAAGTGGACGGTGATTCGGTCGCCGTTCATCGACAAGGACTCACGCGAGCAGTTCGAGATGCGCACCCACAAGCGGATCATCGACATCCTCGACCCGAACCCGAAAGTCGTCGACGCGCTGATGCGGCTCAACCTGCCGTCAGGCGTCAACATCGAGATCAAGCTCTAGCGATGGCGACCAAAGGGCTGCTGGCCAAGAAGATCGGGATGACCCAGGTGTTCACCGAGAAGGGTGAACTCCTGCCGGTCACCGTGCTCGAGGCCGGGCCCTGCGTCGTGATCGCGCTGCGGGCCGTCCAGAAAGATGGCTACGGCGCCGTGCAGCTCGGCTTCGGCGACGTCAAGGAGAAGAAGCTCACCAAGCCCGCTGCCGGGCACTTCAAGAAGGCCGGCGTCGCGGCCCATCGTCATGTGCGCGAGGTCCGCCTCAAGGCGGACGCGCCCAGCTACGAAGTGGGCCAGGCGCTCAAGGCCGATCTCTTTACGGCCGGCGAGTGGGTGGACGTCACCGGCACCTCGAAAGGCAAAGGGTTTTCGGGCCAGCACAAGCGCCATCACTTCGGCCGCGGCCCGGTGACCCACGGCTCGCACAACATCAAGCAGCCGGGCTCGATCGGCTCCTCCTCGACGCCCTCGCGCGTCTACAAGGGGATGCGGATGGCGGGTCAGCTGGGCAATGCGCAACGGACCACCATGCATCTGAAGGTGGTGCGGGTGGATCTCGATCGCAACCTGATCCTGGTCAACGGCGATGTCCCCGGCCACAAGAACAGCGTCGTGCTGGTCCGGGACTCGACGCGGCAGCCGAAGGGGAAGAAGTAATGGCCGATACGAAGAAAGCCACCGCCACGGTCTACGACCGCGATGGCAAGGAGAGCGGCCAGGTCGACCTGCCCGAGTCCGTGTTCAACGCGCCGGTGAACGAGGCCGTGCTGCACCAGGCGGTGCGGCGCCAGCAGGCGAACGATCGCCAGGGCACGCACGACACCAAGACCCGCGGCGAGGTATCGGGCGGCGGGAAGAAGCCGTGGAAGCAGAAAGGCACCGGCCACGCCCGCCAGGGCAGCACCCGTGCGCCCCAGTGGCGTCACGGCGGCACGGTCTTCGGCCCGCACCCGCACACCTATGAGCAGAAGATGCCGCGCAAGCAGCGTCGTCTGGCGCTGCGGTCGGCGCTCTCCGTGAAGTCGCAGGAAGACGCGGTGCGCGTCGTCGAGGAGATCGCGCTGGATGCGCCCAAAACGCAGGTCCTCGCCGGCCTCTTCGACCAGCTGGGCGCGGGGGCCCGGACCCTGTTCGTCATCCCCGAGCATGACCTGATGCTGGAGAAGTCGACGCGCAACCTGGCCGGCGTCAAGACCATCCTGGCGCAAAACCTCAATTGCACCGATGTGCTCACCGCCGACACCATCGTCTTCACCCGCTCGGCGCTGACCCAGGTTGAGGAGTGGCTGTCATGAGAGCCGCGGTCGAAGTGATCCAGCGTCCGCTGATCAGTGAGAAGAGTTACGCGGCGATGGCCACGGGAAAGTACCTCTTCCGGGTTCACCCGCGAGCGACGAAGACGGAGATCGCACTGGCGATCGCGGAGGCCTTCAAGGTCGAGGTCGTCAGTGTCAACACCATGCACGTGCGCGGCAAGGAACGTCGCCGCGGCAAGACCCATGGCTTCCAATCGAACTGGAAAAAAGCCGTTGTCACGCTGGCCGAGGGACAGAAGATCGAAAGC
>VBFR01000124.1 GCA_005889345.1 Chloroflexota bacterium | reverse complement strand
CGATGTCCTCCGCTATAGCTTCCATCGGGCCGGATTTCACCGTCCAGTATGTGTCGCCGGACGTCGGGGGAAGTCAAGTCAATAAAGGCCGCAGCAGCAAGTCCGCCTACGCCGCAGCTTTTTGATGCCACCGAGTTCGCCAGGCACGCGGCGGCATTAACGGTAAGTAAAACCGCGATCACTGCCATTACATCTTCAGATCTCACGGCATGGCCGCCGAGCCCCGCCGCAGCGGCGGCAAGTGCGGGACCCGCTATTGCGGCGACGGCTCCCGAGATGCACTGCGCATTGTTGACGTCCGACTGCAGCAAGGAGGCATATTCGGCCGCGGCTTGCATTCCGTAGGCATCAACCAAGTTGACGGGATCATTAGCGGCGTGGGGGTAAGCATTTGACGAACCCAATGGGTCTTCGCTCAGGAACCGGCCGACAGCGGGATCGTAATACCGAGCTCCGGCGTAATACAAGCCGCTCGTAGCGTCGTACTGGTAGCCAGTAAAGCTCTCGCGAGTCGCTGCCGGATTCGACGTGGCCGGGACCCCGAAACTGCCATAGGAGTATGTCCCTGTAATGGCGCCGGCCGCGTTGGTGAGAGCACGAACACTGCCGAGCGCATCCTGGAGGTAGAAACTTGCTGTACCGGCGCTCGAGACCGACTCCAGTCCACTTAGATAGCTGGCCTGGAGCTGATTCGTCGCGCTGTAGTCGCCTATGACGCTGAGGCCGTCGTAGGCGAATCGCGTTTCCTGACCTTTGTCTGTGGCAGCGATCCGTCGCCCGAAGGGATCGTAGCGGAACGTACTGCTGGTGCCATCTGGGTATGTGATTCCCATGAGCTGGTGATCCGCATTCCAGGTGTAGCTCGTGCCCGTACCGCCAGCCAGCGGGGTCTTGCTCTTGAGGTTTCCTTCGGCATCGAAGACGTAGCTATAGGTACCGTCTGACTGGATCTGATTAGCAGCGTCATAGATGGACTGGGATCCACCCGAGCTGCGATTTCCAACCGCGTCATATGTGTACGTTTCATTGGCAATGCCCGAGCCTGCGGGGTGCGTTGCCGATTGCAGTCGGCCGTTGTCGAAGTACGTGTAGCTGCTATTGCCCGAGTTGTCAGTCATGGAGGCTCGACGGCCCGTCACCGGGTCCGTGCCGTAGTCGAACTGGGCGATAGCAGCGCCATTTAGACTGACATCCCGGCCGGTCAGATCCCCCGACGCGTTGTAGCTCAGCGCATCTGCCGTCCCATTAGGCCGGCTCAAAATGTTAAGCCGGCCAAGCGAGTCATACTTGAATGTGAAGGGAGACTGGTTCCCATTCTGGATGGTTGCCAGCCGGCCCAGATTGTCGTATCCATACAGGACGGTTGGGATGGCGATGTCCGAACTAGTTACGGACTTTATCTGTCCGTCGGGGAAGTATGCGTAGGTGAGACTAACGGTCGGCTGATTACCGGCGGGCACCCCGGTGCAGGGGGTTATCGATGAGCCGGTATTCGCACAGCTCGTTTCTGACGCGAGCCTGCTGACATCATCGTATGTCCGGTCGACATGCCCGCTCGCGCTATCGGTTGCGATGAGGCGGCCGAGCGGATCATAGACATAGTTGACGACGTCGTTGCCAGGTCGGACCTTCTGGATGAGAAGCCCATCGACATCGTATTGGTAGGTTGTAGTCTGGCCGTTGCGGTCGGTTCGCTGCTTTAGTAGACCTATGTCGTTGTAGAGATAGGTCGTAAGCCGTTGCAGCGGGTCAATGGCTTGGCTCAGGCGGCTGAGCCCGTCGTACGTGTATTGCCACTGATGCTGATTGGCATCCGTAAGCCGCAAGAGCGTTCCATCCGGGTTAAAGTCAAACTTGGTCTGGTTTCCGAGCTGGTCACTAACCGACCGCACCTGACCGCCGGCATTAATCGACAGCTTGACGGTCCGCCCCTGGCTGTCGGCAATCGTCGCGAGGTTGCCGCCAGTGTCGTAGGTGTAACCGACCGTTCGACCGCCAGGGTCAACGGCAGACTTGAGCTGTCCGCTCGAGAAATACGAAAGGATTGACGGGTTGGTACCGGGCTGTTGCTCTGTCAGGACGGCGCCACTCTTTGAGTCATAGGTGAGGATCATCTGAACAGTGCCGTCTGGTTTTCGGATGAGACCCGGCTCACCGAGGATGTTGTAGTTCTCCAGACTCCAGGTCCTTCCGGCCGAGGAAACGGTCAGCACATTGCCAGTTGCCTGGTCGTACTGGACATTCGTCGTGTTTCGAAGTGGATCGGTAGCGCTGGTTACGCGGCCCACCGCGTCGTAGGTGTAGCTCGCCTTAAGTGTCTTCGTGTTAAAGGTGTCGTCCCGCTCAATCACATCTCCGAGGGCGTCATAGGACAGAACGGTGGTGAGTTTTCCGTTCGGATCGAGGATGACCTGTTGCTGGGCAGCGACGTTAGTCGTGATTGACGTGGTAGGCTGGCTGCCGTTCGCAATGGAAACAAGCCGCCCGCCGGCATCGTAGGTCAGCGCCTGGATCGGCTGGTTATTCGGATCGAGCGATTTCTGAAGATTGCCGGTTTGCTGATCGTAGGCATATGTGGCCGTGTTCCCCATTGGATCGGTAACCGATTCCAGTTCATTCACCGAAGCGAAGTAGGCGTAGTGATAATGCTGTCCGGTAATCGGTCCGTTGATGTCAGTGATTCGGCCCTGAGAGTCGCGGGTGAAGGTGATCGATGGCCCGGCTGCTGGCGAGGATGCGGGGCCAAGCGTTCCGTGTACACCGTTGGCATCGACGGTCAACGAGTTGCCGCTTGTATCGGACTCTGAGACGAGCCCAAGCACACTGTCGAGGATCAGGACGCGACCGTCACGGGTCGTGAGCTTGAATCGAGTGGGGTTGTAGTACCCGGACGAGCCGGTCAGGTTGCCCGCAAAGTCGTAGCTCACGTTTGTATCGCCTGAGACTTCTAGCGTCGACGTGTTACCCGTTCCGGAACGAGCAGTGAATGCAGCGTTGCCCTGCCAATACAGAATCCCAGCGCCGCCCTGCGGAGTGAAGTCGAAGATCTCCTGATGCTGGTCGGGGAACGTCACCGACACGAAATGAGGCGTTGAGGTCTTGAAGGCGTAGAAGCAAAGGCCGAAGATACAGGTGGTCGGATATTCGGTCCAGCCACCGGCGCCTAGCTGCCGGTTAGCGCTGACCCTGAAGTTCGCGAGTTCAACGTGCCAGCCCATTCCAAAGTCCCCGACGCGCTTGTCGATGCTGTCATAAACGCGTCGGACCTCCATCTGGAATCCGTTCACCGGAACGCTCAAGTCCTGGAAGCTCGTGACATAGCGACCGAGCTTCAGATTGCCGAAGACCGCGACGGTCGTCGTGAGAGTCTGGATCCCGCCGCCGCTTGCCGTCGCCGTGATGGTGATCGCGTAGGTGTCGTTGGGCAATAGCGTCGGGTCGAAGGTCGCCAGCGGTGAGGGTGGCGTGCCCGTTCCACTGGCCAGGGATATGATCGGCTCGACGTCCAGCGCCTGAGAGGTGACTCTCCAGGACGCAATCGTCTGGCCGGACGGCGGGGCGATCGTCGCCGTGACCGGAACCGGCTTGGTGACAACCGTCCCGTCCGCAGGTGATGCCGTGCTGATGGTGGGCGGCGCTTGCGCGCTAGTCCCGCCGCCGTTCCCGACGATGACGCGGACGACGGCCGTGGCGCCACCGCCGGCAGAAGTCGTGGCGGTGACGGTAAGGGCGTAGGTTCCAGGCGCGAGGCCAGTCGGGTCGAACGTCGCCAAAGCCTGGGGCGGATTGCTCGTGCCCGATGCCAGCGTCACCGCACTACCGCCGCTGACGTTCTGGTACTGAGCGCTCCAGAAGTTGATCGGCGACGAGGGCGGCGCCGCAATCGTGGCCGTGATTGCGACCGGCTGGCTCAGCGCGCTTCCGTCCGGCGGCGAAGTCAACACAACTGACGGAGGCGCCGGTCCAGATGTACTTCCAGTCGGCCCGCCTGGCGCGGGGATCGTCCACTGGATCGGCACGGCGTTCGATACAGTCCGCAGCCCACTGATGATGGCGGTAGTGCTCACCGTGTCCGCTCCGGAATTGGATCCCGTGTACGAGAAGGTGGCGGTCCCGTTGACGTCGGTAGTTCCGGAGAGCTGCTGGGGATTGACGCCCGATACGCCGAGCTGCACGGCCACGTTCGGCACCGTATGGCCGGCGCCGTCCATGGCCGCGACCGTGAAGGCCTGCGACTGGCCGACGATGTGCCCGTTGGATGGTGCCGCTTGCAGGCCAAGCGTCATCGCCGGCGGAAGCGGTACGTTGACCGGCCCACCCTTGCCACCGATCTGCTGCCAGGCAACTGATTCGTTGTTGCCGGTGCACTCGCCGTCAATCCCACCGCTGGTCAGCGCCAGGCCGGTGTCGTTGTAATCGAAGGTAAAGCCATTGACGGTCACGTGCACCTGGGGGACGGTTGGGCTCGTCAGGCAGATCGACGGTGCAAACGGACAGGTGCCGTCAGACGAGGTGACCTTTTCGACATTATCCGTCTGGGTCGCGTAGAGGCAGTGGTCAGGGCCAACCGCGGCAAAATCGCCTCGAGATCCACCCGTCACGATATTGTGGAACGTGGGGGTGGCGGTCTGCGGATTGTCGATCTCGACGAGGAACCCGTTGTTCGAATTCACCACGATCGATGTGCCAACAGCACCGGGTGGCGGGGGCAGGAGGGCGATACCATCGTTGCCAGCAAGCGCGGAATTCTGGATGCGCGTGAGCACCGTTCCCGGGGAGGTTGCGTTGGTGCCCGCGATGATGACGACCTGCTGGCAGCACGTTGACCCATAAAGGGTGCCGTCGGGTCCGAACGCGATCCCATCCGTACTGCCGGGCGATGAGTAGACGCTTACGGGAGGGCTCGCGCTCGTGGGGTTCTGAATTCGCTGGATGGTCGGAGTCCCGTTCGGCTGCGACACGAACAAGTCGCCACTCACCGGGTCGGTCGCGATTCCGGTGGGCGCCGAGATCCCGCTGGCCACGGTCCGCAGGACGGCCCCGGTGGCCTGATCGATCTCCAGGACGGTGCCAAGGCACTGCATCGCGAGGTACAGATGCTTACCGTCCTTGCTGAAGGCCAGTCCAGCAGGGCAACCCTGGATCGAATTTGCGTTGACCTGTGTCGCCGGACCGGCTACACCGCCGGTTGGGCCGAACTTGTAGAGGAAGCCGGTCGCGTAGTTCATGGCGAAGAGGTTCCCGGCATTGTCAAACGCAACCCCGACCGGGCCGATGCCACCGCAGCACGTGGCAAACGCGGTGGCGAACGGCCTGGCGATGAACCCGCCCGATCCACCACCCGATGAGGTGCCGGTCCCAACCGCTTCCGAGGTATCGAAGGTCGACCCTGTTGGATTGGCCAGCACTAGCGTCCCGTTTGCCGGGACCGTGAGATCGAGGCTCCAGGGATCGTAGTGATGCGTCCCGATGTCCACCGTCACGTGATTGAGCGTGATCGGTTGGTTGGTGTTGTTGTCGAACCGCAGGCCACCGGTGTCATACGGTGAGCCGCCGCCGATGAAGGTCGTGTTCGCCGCCCCGTTCCAGGGGAAGGGGAAGCTACTCGAGCCCGCGGGGCGAATGGTGTCCGCGTAACCGGTCGAGAGATTGTAGGGCCCGGTGTTCACGGAGACGACCGTCATCGTCAGCGACATCTGCGCGCCGCAGCACTCGAAATAGTCCAGCTCGTACGGGTAGGCGCCCGCCGATGGGAAATGGATCGTGACCGGGTAGGTCGCGGGTCCGCTGCCGCCGGCCTGGTTATAGCTGCCGACGATTTGATAGCTGTTGAAGGGCGTCAGGCCCGAGGCCGGGGCACCCACCATCGTGCCGCTGCTGCGCGACGCCCCGCCGCCGACGCCTAACAGGAACCCGTCGTCGGCAATGACGTTGAACGTGACATCGCCTGGCTGGGCAACGACAAAATTGGCCGTGAAGACCCCGTCGAAGCTGGCTAGCGTGCCGGCACCTGCCTGGACGCCGTTGCCCTGGGCGACGATGCTGCCCGCGAAGTTGCCGACGGCGTCGGTGGTGACGTCGGTGAATGGCACGCTCTGTGGCCCGACCCCAGACACGTTGTGCGTGACCGTGTTAGTGGGCGGGTTGAAGTTGATCGTGGGGAACGCCTGCTGGAAAGCGGCGGTGTCCCCTGGCTTGGCCGTAAACGTTGTCGGCGTCGAGCTTTCAGCGAAGAAGTTCCCCTGAACGGGCGTGGTCGCAATCGGTTGGATTGGATTGATCCAGGTCACGCTGACCGTGTTCGATGACACAGTCGTGGTGCCACTGCTCGCGGTCGCCTGCAGCTGATCAACACCCGAGGTCTCTCCGCTGTAGCTCGCGATAGCCTGGCCGTTGGCATCGGTGACCACGCTCAAGGTGATCGGATTGCTGCCGGTAACGTTGATCGTCACCGCCTGATTCGGGATGGGCGCACCGGCGCTGTTCAGCAAGGTGAGCTGCAGGCCCTGCGAGGCATTGATCGCGTTGAGCCCTGCGTTGCCGGCGGCCAGCGCTAGCGTGAGGCGGGCGCCCAACAACGTGTTCTGGACCACGGTGGTGAACGAGCTCGACACCGGTCCGTAGCCATTACCATTCGCGTCCTGCCATGACAGCGACGCGGTGTCGGTCAGGTTGCCCGGCGTTTGGGTTGCGGGTACCGCGTACGTCGCCTGGACGCCGTTGGACGAGGCTCCCGCCGCCAGGCTCGCGGGCGGTCCGGAAACTGTCCCGGTGTCGCCGCTCGGCACCGTGTCGCTAATGGCGAACCCGCTTGCGGTTGCCCCGCCGCTGTTCTTGAGCGCCAGCGGATAAGTCGCGGACGTCCCGGCGGCGACCGGAGTGGTTGGGCCCGTTTTGGTGATTGAAACGATGGGCAGGTGTTCGGTGGTTGACACCGCAGGAGCGGTGGCGTTTATGGGTCCGCCGGTCGATCCCCCGGACGCCGAAGCGCTCGCGCTCAGGCTCGATCCTTCGATTGCCGTCAACCGGGCCTGGTAGGCCGCGTCACTTTCGCCAGTTCCTTTGGCCGCGGGGACCGGCACTTTATAGGTTGTCGAGTA
>VBFR01000200.1 GCA_005889345.1 Chloroflexota bacterium | reverse complement strand
CTCTGCTTTGCGGACCGCCGCGGCGCCGACGTGCTCCGCGGTCCGCGCCAGCACGACGACGTGCTGAAAACCGACATCGCCCTTGGCGAACGCCGCCTCGATCTGCGGCAGCTTCTCGAGCTGGCGGGCGACCTCGACCCGCTCCATGGCCGCGCCGCCCGAGAGCCTGCACTTCCAGCGCAGCCAGGCCGTCAGTGAAAGCGCGCCATCGGCCTTGTACTCGCCGGACTTGTCAAAACGGCGGACACCCGTTGCGAACACCGCCTCCAGCGGGTCGATGCCGGCCTCGCGGATCTCGATCAGCGCTTCCCCCAGCGTCTCGCCGTCCGCCTCACGAACGCAGTCCGCCACGGCGCGCACCCCGGCGCGCAGCGACTGCATGGCGGCATCCAGACGGCGGGTTCCCGGCTTTCGCTCGACCTCTGGCACGGCCATGCTCTAAGCCTGAACCATGCTTACGACAGCTGTCTGTCGTAAATGAGGCATGATTCAAAAATCATGCGGCTATGAACGGCCATCTCGCGCTGCTCGGGGACTCAATCCTGGATAACGGCGCCTACACCGAGGGCGGCCCGGACGTCATTGCCCATGTGCGCGACATGTTGCCGGCTGGATGGCGGGCTACACTCCTGGCGCTGGACGGAAGTCTGATCGGGGACCTGGATGGGCAGCTCTCCGACCTGCCCCCGGATGCGACACACGTGGTCGTCTCCATGGGCGGAAATGACGTCCTGATGAACCTCGATATCCTGCGGTTGCGCGTCCGGTCAGAACCTGAGGCGCTGATGAAGCTTGGCCAGCGCGTCGCTGTCTTCGGAAGCGCCTATCGAACCGCGATCAAGCGCCTTGTGAGCCTGGGCAAGGAGATGTCCGTCTGCACGATCTATAACGCCAACGTCGACACGAAAGCCGGAGCGGAGGCCCTCGGGTTCAGCACCGAGGAAGCCGCCGCCGCGCTCGTCATCCTGACGGCATTCAATGACGCCATCCTCCGGGTGGCATTCGAGGCGAGGCTTCGCGTCATCGAGCTGAGGCTGGTCTGTACGGAGCCGGCGGACTACGCCAGCACCATCGAGCCATCGGTCCGCGGCGGCGAAAAGATCGCCCGGGCCATCATCCGTGCGTTTGGCCTCAGCGCCTCGACCGGCGATCCCAGTCGGATTTACTTCTGAGGCTTGATGGGTGGCTCGTCAGATCACGGAGCTGGCGGCAATGGCCAGAAGTGACCAGCCTATGGCCGCAAGGCTGAGGATCAAGGTGGCAATTCCGGCGATCAGGACGCCGGGATAGAGGCGGCCCGTAAGCCAGCGCCCCAGCAGCCCGGAAACGGCGGCCACAACCAGGATGCCGATCGGCACGCCCAGGTACGCGAACGTCCCGGCGTCGATCACGTTAAAGGCGAAGATCACGAAGGTCAAGGCAACCACCAGAAACGCCAGCGCCGCAGGTAGGCAGACCGCCGTGATCGTCGTCCTCTGCCGCTCCGGAAATGAACGCAGCTCGCGAATCAAGGCATTCGTACAACGCGCCCGCTCGCGCTTTCTCTCGACGACGAAAAACGACGTTAGTCGTTGTGCTGGGCTTCGTGGTCCTCGGTGATGTACTGCTCAACGAGCTTGGCGCCGATCCCAACGTCATCCAGGGGCCCGTAGTTGTTCGCGACGTCGGTTGTCCGCACGACCTTGGGCCCGTCCCAATGTTGGACCGTGCCGTTCATGTGCAGCACCCACACCTCCAGCTTGCCGTCGGGCAGGACGCTGCCCACGCGCGCCAGCCGGCGACCGCGGGTTTTCAGGCGCACGACGTCCCTGACGCTGAATCGCTGCGGCCCAATGGCCTGGCCGTCCGCAGACTCTCCCAGTTCGGCCGTCGCCGGCGCGCTACGGAAGGGATTGATTTTGCGCGCTAACCGTGCCACTGGGTCATAAACGTCCGTCGCGGTGCGTTCCTTCAACGGGATGATGGCGTTGTCCGTGATCTTGATGTGCTCCGGGCAGACTTCCTGGCAACATTTCGTGATGTTGCACATGCCGATGCCGGCCTTGCCGTGCAGGAGTCCGGTGCGCGTGCGCGTATCCAGGGGATGCATCTCGAGCGCGGCGATGCGCACCATGTAGCGCGGCCCGTAGTAGGCGGACTTGTCGTCATGATTGCGCAGGACATGGCAGACGTCCTGGCAAAGAAAGCACTCGATGCACTTCCGGTACTCATAAACGCGCTCGGTGTCTTCGGGCAGCATCTTGTAGGGCACCGGCTCACTCGGCGCCGGCGTGAACCCGGGGATCTGCCTGTTGACCTCGTAATTCCACGAGACGTCCGTGACCAGATCCTTGATCAACGGAAATGCCCGCATCGGCCCAACGTGAATCTCTTCGTTGACAAACTCGTCGACGCGCGTCTTGCACATCAGGCGCGGCCGGCCATTGATCTCCGCGCTGCACGAGCCGCACTTGGCCGCCTTGCAGTTCCAGCGGCAGGCGAGATCGTTCGCGAAGTGCGCCTGGACGTAATGGACGGCGTCGAGCACGACCATGCCTTCGATCGAGGGGACCTCAAAGCGCTGCTCACGGCCGCCATCGGTGTCGCCGCGGAAGATCTGCAGGACGATCGAGCCATTCGCTCGCTCACGCGGCGCCGGCTTGGTCGCACTCACGTCCGCACCGGCTGCTTGGGTGGCTTTGACGCCGGCGGCTGCGACGCCGGTGGGGAAGACGGGGCGTCGGCAAAGAGCCTCGCCAGCTCGGGCGGCATCTCCGGCACCGGCCGGGTCTTGAGCTTGACCCGACCGCCGTCACTGTAGGCAATAAAGTTCACCCGGCCGAGCGCCGGATCTTTCTCCAGATAGTCGAGCCTCCAATGCGCCCCGCGGCTCTCGCGGCGCTCGATGGCGGCGCGCACGATGGCCTCCGCGATCGTCAGCATGAAGCGAAGATCGCGGGCCGTGTGCCAGCCGGGGTTGTACTTGCGTGACCCCGGGACGTGGACACGGGCTGACCGCTGCCGCAACTCGAGGACCCTGTCGAGGCAGGCCTTGAGTGATTTCTCTTCGCGGGCCAGGCCGGCGCCGTCCTGCATCGCCGCCTGAAGTTCCTGTTGCAGCAGGTACGGATTCTCTTTGCCCTCACCGACCAGCGGCAAGAGCAAAAGCTGCTGCTCGTCGTTGACCTGGCGTTCGTCGATCGTGCCCAGTCCGACATCGCGCAGGTAGGCGGCCGCTGCCTCGCCGGCGCGGCGGCCGAAGACAAGCAGGTCGGACAGTGAGTTCCCCCCCAGCCGGTTGGCGCCGTGCAATCCGGCGGCCGCCTCGCCCGCGGCGTACAGTCCGGGGAGGGTCGACGCTCCCGTCTCTGCCTCGACCCGCAGTCCCCCCATCGCGTAGTGGATCGTCGGCGCGACTTCCATCGGCGCTTTTGTGATATCGACATCCGCCAGCCGGAGAAATTGCTCGTACATCGACGGCAGCTTCTTCTTGATTTTTTCTGCGCCGAGGTGGCGGACATCGAGGTACGCACCCCCGTGCTGCGTGCCGCGGCCGGCCTGCACTTCTTTATAGATCGACCGGGCGACGACGTCGCGCGACGAGAGTTCTTTCTTTTTCGGGTCGTACTCGAGCATGAAGCGTTTGCCTTCACTGTTCGTCAGGTAGCCACCCTCGCCACGGACGGCCTCGGTCACCAGGATGCCGCGAACGCCGGGTGGCCAGACCATGCCCGTTGGGTGGAACTGCACCATTTCCGGATCGAGGACCTCCGCCCCGGCCTCGAACCCCATGCCGACCCCGTCGCCGGTGCCTTCCCAGGAATTCGATGTGACCTGGTAAAGCCGGCCCCAGCCACCGGTCGCGATGATCACGGCCTTCGACCGGAAGACGATAAAGGCGCCGTCGATGCGGTTGTAGCCGAAGGCGCCGATGACCCGGTCGCCATCTTTCAGCAACCGGGTGAGCGTGACCTCCATGTGGACCTCGATGCCGAGCTGCACGAGGCGGTCCTGCAGGCTGCGGATCATTTCCAGCCCGGTCCGATCACCGACATGGCACAGCCGCCGGTACGTATGGGCACCAAAGGCCCGCTGCAGCACGCGGCCGTCGGCGGTCCGGTCAAAGATCGCCCCGTAAGTCTCGAGCTCATAGACGCGGTCCGGCGACTCGCGGGCGTGCAGCTCGGCCATCCGCCAGTTGTTGATCATCTGACCGCCGCGCATGGTGTCCTGGAAGTGCACCTGCCAGTTGTCGTCCGGGTCGACGTTGCCCAGGGCCGCGGCAATGCCGCCCTCGGCCATCACGGTATGCGCCTTACCGAGCAGCGACTTGCAGACCACGGCGACCTGGGCGCCCGCGGCCGCCGCCTCGATCGCCGCGCGCATACCGGCACCACCGGCGCCGATTACGAGCACGTCCGTCGTCAGCGTCTGATAGGGCTCGCTCAGAAGATCACCCGGGGTTCATGAATGAGGCCCGACATAAGGAGCCGAAGATAGACATCCGTGAGTGCCACCGAGAACATGCTGTACCACGCCCACGCTCCGTGCTGAGGGTTGGCGCGGTTGAGCAGCATCACGATGCGGTGCCAGAGTCGCCCGGCTCGCGCCCGCGAGAAGCGATCGATCCGGCCGCCCATGAGGTACCGAAACGAGTGACAGGTCAGGCTGTACGCGCTCAACAGGATCACGTTGACCAGCATCACGATCGAGCCCAGGCCAATCAGAAAGTGACCGTGGAAGATAAAGGCGCGAACGACGTCGACCCAAAGAAACAACAACACGATCAGGCTGAGCAGTAAGAAGTACCGGTGAAAGTTGTTCAGCACCCAGGGAAACCGGGTCTCCCCGTGGTAGCGGCCGCGTTTCCATTCCTGGATGGCGCACGCCGGTGGGTCCCAGAAGAATGACCGGAAGTACGACTTTCGGTAGTAATAACAACTCCCTCGGAGGCCGAGGGGAATCACGGCCAGGATCGGAATCAAGATCCCGATGATCGGGACTTTGATCAGGCCGAAGCCGAGCCAGGTCGAAAAGAAGGGCGAGACGTAGGGGTCGTAGGTGACCACCGTGCCGGAGAACACGGACCAGCTGGCATAGATGACGAAGGCGCTGTAGCAAACGACCGTGAGAGCCGGCTCGATCCACCAGGCTCGGCCCGGTGACGCCTCCTTGGCCGACGCCGGCCGTGGAGTGAGTGCCTCAACCGCCACGCGCTAAGTCTACCGGCCCTTCAGTCGGAGCTGGCGCTACGGCGACCGAGCAGGACCCCGACCACCGAGGCGACGACGGCCATGCCCAGAGCCGCGCGCGCAGGGACGCCGCGCCGTCCGTCGCGGGCCCCGCCATTGCCAACGTGTCCGTTGCGATCAGCGTGCCGGCCACCGACGCCGACCCGTTCGCCTTCAGGCCCCGACTCCGGGGTGGCGACGGCGTGGCTATCTTTACCCGGTAGTGCGATCGGCACCGGGTAGATCACGCTGTTGACTTCCACGCCGATCATCGTGATCAATCCAAGAAAGAAAAAGAACGTCATCAGGAGGAAGAACAGCCCGAACGTCTTGCCATACTGGTTGAGGCCTTTGTTCAGCTCGAGATACAGCGGAAACAGGAGGGTGATGGCCTCGAACAGAATGCCGGCCACCAGAGCGCCGGGAACGACCTTGCGGAACTGTTGCTTGCGGTTGGGGATGACGTAGTACATGCTGCCGAACAGCAATAAGCCGGCGATGGTGCCAATGGTCACCTGTAGGATGAAAGCCGCGACGCCCGAGTAGAGGAAGAGCGGCATGTCAGGGATCTGCTTGAGGGCGGGCAGGATGGATGAGGTCGCGATCGCGATGCCCACGAGAATGGTGAACAGAAAGACCATGCCGAAGGCGATGAGCTTCTGTCGCACGAAATCGCGGGGCTTGGTGTGATAGATCACGGCAAACCCCTGCTCCATGATCCCGAACAACGCAGAGCCTCCCAACAGCAGACCGCCCAGGCCAATGATGAAAAGAACGCCACTCTGACTCTTGACGCCACTCACGGCCTTGACCAGCTCGGTCTGCTGCTGAGGGTCGCCGGGGATGGCGCTGAAAATCGTCTTGTACACGGCGTCGTTCGCCGCACCGAAGAGCCGCAGTGCAAAGCCGAGCAATGAGGCGGCGAAGATCCCGATGGGAAACATGGCAAGGAGGGCATTCCAGGCAATCAGCGCGGCCCAGTTTGGCGCCTGGTCCTCGAGGAACTTTCGGATGACGCGCCCCGGCACGCTTTCCATCAGCCGCCCCATCTCGTCGATTCTAGCTGACACCGGTTCTATCAAGTAAATGCCAACCGCACCCGCCGAAGTCGAGTCGCAAAAGCGGGCTGCCGCCGAGCGTGCCCTCGATCTCGTCAAGCCCGGCACCATCGTCGGGCTGGGAACGGGGAGCACGGCGCGCTACTTTATCGAGGGACTTGCCGCCAGAGTACGAAGCGGCCTCACGGTGCAGGCCGTTGTCACGTCCATCGAGAGCAATGCCCTGGCCGAGGCCAGTGGCATCCCGATCACGGAGCGCGTCGATGGATCACTCGACCTGGCCGTTGATGGGGCCGATGAGATCGATCCGGCCGTCAACTGCGTCAAGGGGCGTGGCGGGGCGCTGCTGCGCGAGAAGATCGTCGCCCACGCCAGCCGGCGATTCGTCCTGATTGCGGACGAGACCAAGCTCGTCGGCCGCCTCGGGCGTGGTCCCGTTCCCATCGAGGTGCTGCCCTTCCTGTGGGAGGCCACGGGCCGCTCGATCGAGTCCCTGGGCGGGAGGCCCGAGCTCCGCATGGCCCCCGGCGGTCCGTACAAGACCGACAACGGCAACCTGGTGCTCGACACCAGCTTCGGCGCCGTCGACGCCGCACTGGGCGTGGCGCTCCACGGGATCCCGGGCGTCATCGAGCATGGATTGTTCTTTGGCATGGCCCGGGTGGCAATCGTCGGCTCCGCGACCGGTGTCCGCATTCTTGGCGAGCTGCCCTGAGCTTGCCCTATGCTTAGGCGCTGAGATGCCGTTCGAATACAGGGTGGTCAACAGCGTCGAGGAAGCCAACCAGCTGTCCGAAGACGGATTCGAGTTGTTCACCATCCTCCCGCCTGGACCCACTGGGGGGCCCGACCGGATGTACCTGCGTCGCGACAAGCGTCGCGGACAGACGCCTGGATTCTCCCGAGAGTCCAAATCTGAATCGGGCTAGAGATCCGGGTCGGGTAAAGACCCGATTGACGAGCTTTTGGCGGGAACTTATACTTGCGTAGTCAGGAATCCGGCAAATGGAGGGCGGAATTTCCGCCCTCGCTGTGTTTATTGGGTTCCAGGAAAGGGTAGGAGTGACGGGCCCCCCGCGGGCGTTCACAGGAGTACCAGTGATTCAGGAAATGGCAATGGCAACCCAGGCGACGGCCTACGAGTCGGCGGTGCGCGACATGACGCAGGCAGCCGCCGAGGCTGAGCTGATGCACGCGCCAGTCCGACTCGCCTACTGGCGGATCGCCGCGATGGACACCCTGCTCGACCGGCTGGAGGAGCTCCGGCTGGCGGGCGAGCGCGCGCTCCCGGAGGATATCCGGGATCTCGTGGTGACCTACGCCGCGCGCCACGACGCGGAACTCGCGGATCGCATCCAGCGGATCGATCCGGATGACCTTAACGGTGTCCACGACGCCGTCTTCGAGGCGCAGGGCCGCGTCATGCTGGAGCTCGCCCAACTGCGCCGGGTGCCGAACTGGCAGGACCTTGATTTGACCCTCGCGCCGGGCGACGACGAAGCCGCCTAACGCGGAGGTCGCGGACCCGGCCGATCGAGAGCGGCCGCTCGACATCCTGGCCGACCGCGCGCGGCGGCTGATGACGATTCAGTGGGCGGACGGCCATCAGTCCGCCTATGACTTCGAGCTGCTGCGCTGGAACTGTCCGTGCGCCGAATGCGCGGGCGAGATGGGCATCCCCGGCAAGCTGGCCACGACATCGGAGCTTAGCGACGAGCAGATCGATTTAGACCAGATCGAAGCCGTTGGCCTCTTCGGCGTGCGTCCCTACTGGAAGGACGGCCACAGTACCGGGATCTACGGGCTCAGCTTCCTGCGCGCCATCTGCCCTTGCGACGAATGCGCTGCGGTGCGAGCCGCGCGATAACGATCAGGCGGGGTTTGGGCCTACGGGCCTGGGGGCGCTGCCGTTGAGGCCGAGACTGGCCTCGAGCGCGGCCTTGGGCTTGTAACCGAGGACCTGCTCGGCGACCTTGCCGTTACGGAACATCACGACGTGGGGAATTCCGCGCACGCGGTACCGCTCAGCTAGAGCCGGCTCTTCGTCGACGTTGACTTTCGCGATCTTTACGTCCGCGTGGTCGACCGCGAGCTGCTCCAGAACCGGCGACAGCATCTTGCACGGCCCGCACCAATCGGCGTAAAAGTCCACGATGACAGGCTGTTCCGAGAGAATGACCTGGTCCTCAAATGTGGCGGTCGTAACGTGAACTGCTTTACTCATGACTCTCCCTTTCTTGGACGAACTACATCAAGAGTAACCCAGATTCGACTTCGGAAATTCCCGAGGCTCCGGCTGGCCCGGGGTGGAGGCTTTTAGGCCCGCCTTAGTTCGAAAACACCTCAACGACCATGATTTTCGCCCCGTTGCTCGCCACCCCCAGGCCGACCCGGTGGTAGGCGGCTTTGAGGATGTTTGCCCGGTGCTCCGGCGAGTTCATGAACATGGTGTTGATCGCCGCCATCGACGGATTGGTGGACCAGGCGATATTTTCGCCCGCCGTGCTGTAGGGGATGCCCCACAGTCGCAGAAGTCCCACAAAGGCGAGCTGGCCGGTCGAGGGATCGTAGTGCGAAAAGTAGTTGCGATTCAGCATGTCCTGGGCACGGTACTGGGCGACGCGTGCCAACGAGGCGCTGTAGGCGAGCGGAGCGACCCCGTTGGCGGCCCGGTCCGAATTGACGAGGCTGAACTGGACGCCTGCCGCACCGCCGACGCCCGAGGGCGGTGGGGCCGGTGCGGGTGGAACGGGGCGAGTCGGGGCCGGCCGGGCCGCGACCGGAGCAGCAGCGGGCGCGGCCGGCGCCGCTGTGGGGGCCGGCGTTGACGGGGGGGTAACCTGCAGCGCCATCCGCCGGAGGCCGTTGACGCCCGTTTGCAATGACCCCTGGGTGACCAGGTGCGTCCCGGCGAGCGGCCGGGCCGCGATAGGGTGCGCCGGGCGGCTACCCAGAATGCTAATGGTGGCGAGCACGACGAGCGGCCCACCGACGATCAAGACGGCTCTTGTAACAGAGCGTGACAATACAGATCCCCCTTGTGTCGAAGTTTGGCGGATTTTAGGGCCTCGGCGGCCCATGAACCAAGCCCGCGCAGACCCGAGAAACCCTCCGGCGGGGCTATCCAGTAACCGATAGGACCGCTATCAGGCGGAGGCGGCGACGAAAAACAGCAGCTGGCCGAGCAGCTGGCCGGGCAGAATGGCGATCATCGCCAGGTAAAGCAACCCGGTCGTCGACATGAACGACCGCAGGCGGCAGGTCGGCAACGCCAACCCCGCCGCCACCAGCGGCAGAACCACCGCGCCCAGCGCCCAGAGGACCGAGAGCACCGGGCTCAGCGTCAAGGGATGGGTAAGAGACCCTGACCCGTGGGCGAGGCCTCGTAGCGTCAGGGGGAAGAGCACCGCCTGCAGAACGAGGCTCACCAACAGGACGCCGATGGCCCGCAGTAAAGGCCGGTTGGTTAGCGCCGGCGTCACCAGGTACCAGTGACCGAGCAACATCCCTGTGGTCGCCGCACCGAGCACGGCCGCGGACAGGGCCACGACCAGCGCGATGGCGGCGCCGTTCAGAAGCGAACCGGCGAGGGGCCACAGCGCGGCGGCGATGCCGGCCAGCAGCAGCACCGAGGCGGACAAGGTCAGCAGCCAGCTCAGTGTCGACCCATCGCGGCGCCAGATGACAACGGTGTGGGCGATCAGGGCGAGGACAAGCACACCCTGCAGGAAGAGCAACGCGTCGGCGGCGGGCTCATTGATCGAAAGCAGCCGGTGGTACGAGCCGGGCGGGCCGGCGAGAACGACGACGAACGCCAGAGCGCCGAAGATCGCATAGGTGACGGCGATGAACTTCAAAAAGCCGTGGGTCAGGCCGCCGGTCAGCCGCAGGTACGCCACCGTGGCAAAGCCGCCGACGGCGGTCTCCGCCAGCAGCAGGAACAGCGCCAGCGGCAGCGTCAGCATCGCCACGCACTCGTGGCAGCTGGTAATAGGAACGGTGTCCAGCGGGGGCATACGCGCCGATATAGATTAGGCAAGTGACGGACGAGACCCGTGGCTTCGTGCCGGTGAGCCTAAAGGACGGCCGCTGGATGACGGCGGAGGGCACCGAAGTGGCCTGGTACCAGGTGCAGACGGACCTCGTCCCCGAGGCCGACGTCAACGGTGCCCTCGAGCGCGTGCTCAGCGTCTACGGCGTGAGCGACGTCGTCGTCGACGCTTTCGACCAGTTCCGCAAAGAGCTCAAGCAGCGATGATCTTTCGCCGCGATCGCGAGCAGGATCCCCGGGTCGTCAAGGATCCCCACCGCCTCCCGCCAGGGCAGGTGCTCACGCTCAAGTGGCCGGTGCTGTCTTATGGCAGCCCGCCGCGCTACGACATGGACCGCTGGCGCCTTCGCCTCTATGGCGAAATCGATGCCCCGGCGACCCTGACCTGGGACGAGGTGCGGAAATTGCCGTCGACCGCGATTACGGCTGATATGCACTGCGTCACGACCTGGAGCCGGCTGGACAACAACTGGGAAGGGGTCGCGTTCAAAGACCTGGTGGCGCTGGCCAAGCCACGCGGCAACGCCCACTACGTCATCGCGCACTGCGACGCCGACTACACGACGAGCCTTCCCGTCGAGATCCTGGCCGATGACGATGTCCTGATCGCCTACCGCCACGACGGCGCGGATCTGACGCCGGATCACGGCGGGCCGCTTCGGCTGGTCGTCCCCAAGCGCTACGCGTGGAAGAGCGCGAAGTGGCTCGAGGGCCTCGAGTGGGTCGAGTTCGACCGGCTCGGCTTCTGGGAACGCAACGGCTACAACAATGCCGCCGACCCCTGGAAAGAAGAGCGCTACTGGTAGCTATACTCGAATAACGGGGTGCGTTTGGAACGCTGAGAGGTGGAACGCTCCACCAACCCTTCGAACCTGATCTGGGTAATGCCAGCGGAGGGAAAGCCATGACCGCACAGGTCGATGAAGTCTCGTCAGATGCGTTTCTCAAAGTCGAGACGCATGGCATCGACGCCATTCCTGATGCGGAGCGCCACGGCCGGCCGACCGAGCTGGGCTTTCTCTGGGCGGGCGCCTTCGTCAACTACGCCAGCCTGCTAACCGCCAGCCTGCTGACAACGTACTACGGACTGGGTGTTTGGGACGGCCTGCTCGCAGTGCTGGTCGGCACTCTGGCCGGTGCCGTCATCCTCGGGCTTCTCAGCAATACCGGACCGAAGAGCGGCCAGCCGCAAATCGTCTTTACGCGGCGCATTTTTGGCAACCGCGGCGCGTATCCGGGAGCCGTCTTAACGCTGTTTTTGAGCGTCGGCTGGTTCGCCGTCGACACCGTGATCGCCGCGCTGGCGGGCGTCCAGTTGCTCCAGGTCGCGGGCATCCGCCCCGATGTGGCGGGCAAATTCCTGTTTCCCTGGGTGCTCGCGATCGCGGCCGTGAGCGTCATCGTCGCCGTCTACGGTCATCGGACGATCAAAGTCTTCGAGACCTTCGGTGCCGTGGCATTCGCGGCGTTCTCGGTACTTCTCTTTGCACTGCTGGCCGGCCAGATGCACTGGAGCGCCGGCGCAACCGCAGCCGGGGCCGATTATCCCGGCGCCTTCGTGCTGGGTGTGATGAGCTGCTTCGCGCTGGTCGCCTCCTGGTATCCGTTCGCCAGTGATTACTCGCGCTACCTACCTGCCAGTAGCTCCGTGCGGGCGGTCACGTGGTGGCCGATCGTCGGCGTCACGCTGCCGATGCTGTTACTGGGATTGTTTGGCTTGCTCCTGCCGACAATCGACCCAAAGCTGGCGAGCGACTCGGGCGTGCTGGCCGTGATCACCCGGCACGCGCCGGCGGCGGTCGCGGTGCCGTTTTTCGCCTTCGTCATCCTCGGCGAGATCTGGGCGAACTACCTCGACGTGTACACCGCCGGGCTGCTGGCGCAGACGCTCGGCATCCGCCTCAGGCGATGGCAGACGGCGCTCGGCGCCGGGATCCTGGGAGCCGCCATCGCGACGGTCGCCGTCGTGATCTGGGATTTTCACCTCTTCTATCAGGACTTTCTGATCCTGACGTATCTTTGGGCACCGGCCTGGGCGGCCGTCGTCTT
Organism: Chloroflexota bacterium; assembly: GCA_005889345.1. Classification (GTDB taxonomy): domain Bacteria; phylum Chloroflexota; class Dormibacteria; order CF-121; family CF-121; genus CF-13. The sequence goes on along the minus strand of VBFR01000200.1, from coordinate 9,741 downwards.
GCTGAGTTTCTTCGTCCTCGGCCAGGGGAAAGTCCGGCCCGCGGTGCTGGCCTGGGTAATCGGCACCGCCGTCAGCCTGGTCTTCGTCAACTACCCGAACCTGTTTTCGACGGCGTTTCCCGGCGCCCACTATCCCAACCAGCCGGTGATCGACGCGCTGCATGGGGCGGACATCTCCGGCATCGCCAGCGTCCTGGTCGCGGCCGGATCATATCTCGGTCTTCGTAGAGTGATGGCATGACGTTGCCGGTCGCGCTCTCCATCGCCGGCTCAGACTCCGGCGCCGGCGCCGGCATCCAGGCCGACATGAAGACGTTCGCTGCCTTGGGCGTCTACGGCCTGACGGTCATCACGGCGATCACCGCGCAGAACACCGTTGGCGTCCGGGCCGTCCAGGAGGTCGATGCCGGCGTGGTCACCGCCCAGCTCGACGCGGTCGCCGAAGATTTTTCCATCGGCGCCCTCAAGACCGGAATGCTCTCGAGCGCGGCCATCATCGAGTCCGTGGCCGCCGGCATCAAGCGCCATCGGCTGCGCCCGCTCGTTGTCGACCCGGTGATGATCGCCAAAAGCGGCGACCGTCTACTCCGGGAAGACGCCGTCGAGGCGCTGCGCCGGAGGTTGCTCCCGCTGGCGCATGTTGTCACGCCGAATATTCCCGAAGCCGAGGTGCTGTCCCGACGATCGATCCGGACTCGAAACGATCGGGTGGCCGCGGCGCGCGCCATCATGGACCTGGGCGCTCCGTCCGTCGTCATCAAGGGCGGCCACTCCGAGGACGATCCGGTTGTCGACCTGCTGGTCGATCGCCAGGGTGTCCACGAGTATCGTGCCGCGAGGATCGTGACCACCAATACCCACGGCACCGGCTGTACGTTTTCGGCAGCGATCGCTGCCGGGCTGGCGACGGGGCTCGATGTGGCGCAGGCCGTCGCGCAAGCCCGCGACTATGTCTCGCGCGCGCTGGCTTCTGCTCCCGGGCTGGGGCACGGCCACGGTCCCTTGAATCACTTCCCCGCCGTGCAGCTGGCGCATGCTCGTAACTGAACGAGATCTCGAGTACCTGGAGGGCGTGCATCCGCCGCTTGGACCGGTGCTCGAGGAGATGCTCAAAGCGGGCCGCAGTGAGGGCGTGCCGATCGTCAACCCGGCTGCCGGCCGCCTGCTCCGCGTGCTGGTGACGGCGCTTGCCCCCAAGCGCGTCCTCGAGATCGGCACGGCGATTGGCTTTTCGACGCTGTGGATGGCGAGCGCGCTTCAACCCGGCGGTCGCATCGACACGATTGATCCCGATCGAGCCCGGACGGACCGGGCGCGGCGTTACTGGCTGCGCGCAGGTGTGACCGATCGGGTGCGGGTGATCAACGAGCCGGCACTGCGCGTCCTGCCGCGGCTTGCCCCGGGCATCGAGTTCGCCTTCATCGACGCGCTCAAGCCCGAGTACGCCGCCTATCTTGACGCGCTGTTGCCGAAGATGGCGCCGGGCGGCATGATCACGGTCGACAACGTGCTCTGGAGCGGCCGGATCGCTGCCGGTGAGCACGACGAGAATACCGATGCGCTGCGCGCCTTCAACGAAAAATTCTTGCACCACGAGCAACTCGAGGCAACCGTCCTGCCGGTCGGCGACGGCTTCGGCATCGGCGTCGTCCGCCCGCACGGCTAACCGAGTCGCCGGGCGCTAAAGTTTCACGGTTGCCCACTGACGCTGAGGGACTGACTGAAGAGCGCGTGCTCGAGGCCTATCGCACGGTGCTGCAAGCGCGCGCGCTCGACGACCGGCGCTTCGTGCTGAATCGCGCCGGCAAGCTGGCTTTTATTATCTCTCCGCGCGGGCATGAGGTCGCGCAGGTCGCCGCGATTGCCGCGCTGCAGCCGGGACGCGATCGCTTCTGTCTCTATTACCGGAATTTTGCCGCCGCGCTGGCTTGCGGCTTCACCCCCGAGGAACTCATGCTCGCGGCGTTCGCTCGCGCCGCCGACCCGTCGAGTGGCGGGCGCCAGACTCCGGGCAACTTCGGCAGCCGCCGCCGCGGGGTCGTCATCGGTTCGAGCACCGTGGGCCCGCAGATCCCCAAGGCGGCCGGGATCGGCCTGGCCCTGAAGTGGAAAGGGGAGGGCGCCCTCTGCTACGTGAGCTTTGGTGAGGGCGCGACCAGCCAGGGCGACTTCCACGAGGGCCTGAACTTCGCCGGGATTCACCGCTGTCCGGTGATCTTCTTCTGCGAGAACAACCACTGGGCAATCTCCGTGCCCCAAGCGCTGCAAGTCGCCGGGCCCGGCGTCGCGGAGCGAGCGGCCGGATACGGCATGCCCGGCGTCAGGGTCCGCGGCGATGATTTTTTTGCGGTCCGCGCCGCCGTCGCCGAGGCGGCGCAGCGGGCACGGTCCGGCGGCGGGCCGACGCTGATCGAGGCCGAGGTCCTGCGCCTGCAGTCGCATTCCACCGATGACGACCAGCGGGCCTATCGCGACCCGGCTGAGCTCGCTGCGGAGGCATTGAAGGATCCCATTCCGCGGATGCGCGAGGCATTGATCAGCCGCGGCTGGCTCTCGCCGCAAGCCGATCAGGCGATCCGCGACGACGTCAATCGCGAGGTCGAGAAGGCGACCGAGGCGGCCGAGGCCGCACCCGAGCCGGAACCGAACTCGCTGGGCCGGCACGTGTATGCGGATGCCTGAGCGAACACTGGTCCAGGCGGTCCGCGACGCGCTCTACGAGGAAATGGAACGTGACGAGCACGTCTGCGTGCTCGGGCAGGACGTCGGCCTCAAGGGCGGTGTCTTCAAAGCGACCGAAGGGCTCCAACAGCGCTTCGGCGTCGACCGCGTGATGGACATGCCGCTCGCTGAGTCGAGCATTGCGGCTGTCGCCCAGGGCCTGGCGCTCGAGGGCTTCATACCAGTCGCCGAGATGCAGTTCGCCGATTACAGCTATCCCGCGTTCAACCAGATCGTCAATGAAATCGCGAAAGTGCGCTATCGCTCGAATGGCGATTTTTCCTGTCCCCTCGTGATTCGCGCTCCAACCGGTGGTGGGGTCCGCGGTGCCCTGTACCATTCGCAGTCCCCCGAGGCCTTTTACTGCCACGTGCCGGGCCTCAAAGTCGTCCTCCCTTCGACGCCCGCCGACGCCAAGGGCCTGCTCAAGGCCGCGATTCGAGACCGGGACCCGGTCATCTTCCTCGAGCCCAAGAAGCTCTACCGCGCCGAGCGCCAGGACGTCCCTCCGGGCGATGCCGCCCTGCTACCCCTCGGTAGCGCGGCGATCGTCCGCGAGGGCAAGGACCTGACCGCGGTGACGTATGGGTACATGCGGGCGGTGACGGTGCAGGCGGCCGCCAGGCTGAGTCCGGATGGCATCGAGGTGGAGGTGATCGACCTGCGCACGCTCCGCCCCTGGGATATCGAGACCTGCGTGCGCTCGATCCAGAAAACCGGGCGCGTGGCGGTCGTTTACGAGGCCAACCGCACGGGTGGATTCGGCGCGGAGGTCGCGGCTGAGCTCGCTGAGCGCTGCTTTGCCAGCCTGGATGCCCCGGTTAGCCGGATCGCCAGCCCCGACGTCCCCGCGATGCCGTTCAGCGCGGCGCTCGAACACGCGTTCATGCTCAACCCGGACAAGGTTGCGGCAGGGTTGCGGCAGGTGGCGCGCTATTGAAGCCCCGCGGCATGAAAAAGCCGTGAGAAAAACCGATGCAAAACTGGGCGGCTCTCTCCTATACTTTCTGGTGGGGTTCTTGTTCCAAGCCCCCCGGAACCAGGACCCCACTTCCACCTTCCGGCGGTTCAACATGCCCGGATTGCCAAACGTTTGCCCCTACAGGGTCCTGCGGATCCTTTCCGGCACCTTCTAGGCGAGCCAGGGCGGGGTCTGCGCGGAGCGTCCCTAGAATGGGAGCGCTTTGGCAACGAGCCGGCGGACCGCCGCGTTGAAACGGAACGGGGTATTCATTTCCGTTGACATGGAAGGAATGGCGGGCGTCGTTCACCTGCAGCAGGTGATGCGTGGCATGCCCGAGTACGAGCGTTCGTGCCGGTTGATGACCGCGGAGACCAACGCCGCCGTCGCCGGGGCACGCCGCGCCGGTGCCACCCGCATCGTCGTCAACGACTCGCACGGCGACATGCGCAACTTCCTCCTCGATGAGCTCGATGAAGGGGTCGAGATCATCAGTGGTGCGGACAAGCCGTACTCCATGGGGGCGGGGCTCGACCCGACGTTCGAGGTCGCCTTCTTCGTCGGCTACCACGCATCGGTAGGGCGCGAGCGCGCCATCATGGATCACACGTACGGCGGGCGGACCGTCTACGCACTGCGCATCAACGGTCGCGAGCAGAGTGAGGCAACACTGAACGCCGCGCTGGCCGGCAGCTTCGGGGTCCGCACCGCCCTGATCACGGGCGACCAGGCCACCATCGACGAGGCGACCGCGGAGCTGCCCGGCATCGAAGGGGTCGTCGTCAAGGAGGCGCTCGGCCGGCAGGCGGCCCGCTCGCTCCACCCGGTCGAGGCCTGCCGCCGCATCGAGGCGGGAGCCTATCGGGCCTACGCAGAACAGGCCGGGCGACCGCTGTATCAGCCGAAGGGGCCGTTTGTGCTCGAGATCGACTGGATGAACGCGAGCATGGCCGACCTCTGCATCGAGCTCCCCGAGGTCGAGCGCGCCGGTGGGCGGACGGTCCGCTACCGCACGGCCGACTTCCAGACCTGTTACCGGACGTTGCTGGCTCTGCTGGTGATGGCCACGCCCGCCGCCTACCAGTACCCGCGCCCGTGACGCCGGCGGAGGCGATCGAGCAACTGCTCCAAGGGACCGCGCTTGCGCGCGACCAGGCCCGCGACGTCATGGACCAGGTCATGGCCGGGGAAGTGACCACGGGGCAGCTCGCCGGCCTGTTGATCGCGCTGCGAGCCAAGGGCGAAACCGTCGAGGAAATGACCGGCTTCGTCGAGTCGATGCGGGCGCATGCGACGCCGCTTGAGCTCCCGGCCGGCGCGATCGATACCTGTGGCACTGGTGGCGACCGCGCCGGGACATTCAATATCTCCACGGCGGCCGCCTTCGTCGCGGCGGGAGCGGGGATCCCGGTGGCCAAGCACGGAAATCGCGCCGCCTCCAGCCGATGCGGGAGCGCCGATGTGCTCGAGGCGCTGGGAGTCGACATCACGCTCGACGCGAACGGCGTCCGTCGCTGCATCGATGTCGCCGGGATGGGCTTCTGCTTCGCGCCCACCTTCCATCCAGCGATGCGCCACGCGGGTCCGGCTCGCCGCGAGCTCGGTGTCCGGACGGTCTTCAATGTCCTCGGCCCGCTGGCAAATCCCGGCCGGGTGCGCCGGCAGGCGCTGGGCGTGGGGGCGGCCCCTCTGGCACCACTGATGGTCCGCGTGCTGAAAGACCTTGGCCACGAGCGAGCCCTGGTGTTCTACGGCGAGGATGGTCTCGACGAGCTGACCACCACCGGCCGCTCCCGGGTCTTTGAGCTCCGGGACGGCGCCGTCAGGGAGTACGAGCTCGACCCGCTCGACCTCGGCCTCAGCCGGTCGCGGTCCGAGGAGCTGTTGGGTGGCACGCCGCCCGAAAACGCCGATCTTTTGCGTCGGGTTCTCGACGGCGAGAGTGGCCCGCGCCGGGATGTGGTGCTGCTCAATGCGGCTGCGGCGGTACTGGCAGCGGGCCGCGCGGACGACTGGCCACAGGCCGTCGCGTTGGGGCGAGAATCGCTCGACAGCAAGCGGGCCCGGCAGGTTCTGGACCGCCTGGTCGAAACGTCGAAGAGCTCTTAGCCTGAAGCGAGCCCGGCGATGCCGCCGGCCAGCAGGAGCAAGCACACGAGGCCGACGAATCCCCAGGCCGCCCAGTAGGTAAGTCCCGAAAGCCGGCGAACCCGGCGCAGGCGGCGCATCTTACCCAGCGCCGCGCTCAGGGCCTTTTCTTCGGTCAGCACTATCTAGTCGCAACGGGCGGACGCCGGGAAAACCTTCTCTAAATCCCGGCCGATTATGCTGTAGCCGATGCCGTTCCGGATCGCCGTCATCCCCGGCGACGGCATCGGTCCGGAGGTCATTGCCCAGGGGCTGAGGGTCCTGGACGCCGTCAGCGCGGCCACCGGCACCCGGCTGGATCGCGTCACCTACGACCTCGGCGCTGAGCGCTACCTGCGAACCGGGGAGATCCTTCCCGACGCGGTCTTCAAGGAGCTTCAGACCGTCGATGCGATCTACCTGGGCGCGGTTGGCGATCCGCGGGTCGACAATCCACAGTACGCGGCCGGGCTGCTGTTGCGGCTGCGGTTCGAACTGGATCTCTGGGTCAACCTGCGGCCCTCGCGGTTGCTGGCGCCCGGGCTGACGCCGCTGCGCGACGCCGCGTCCATCGATCTCGTCGTCGTCCGTGAAAATACCGAGGGCGCCTACGTCGGAATGGGCGGCCAGTTCAAGCGCGGGACGCCGGACGAGATCGCGATCCAGGAGGACGTGAACACCCGCAAGGGGGTCGAGCGCATCATTCATTACGCGTTCGAGTTGGCGCGGCAGCGCCGCGCCGCCGGCCAGCGAGGTCGACTGACGATGGTCGACAAGAGCAATGCGCTCTATCACGCGCATGATCTCTGGCAGCGCGTCTTTGCCCTCGAACGGCAGGCATCGCCAGAGATCGAGGCGGAGCATCTCTTCGTCGACGCGGCCGCGATGCAACTCGTCAAGGATCCGAGCCGCTTCGACGTCATCGTGACGTCCAATATGTTCGGCGACATTCTGAGTGACCTGGCTTCGGAACTCGTGGGCGGTCTCGGCCAGGCGCCCTCGGCGAACATCAACCCGGACAACCGGCGCGGGCTCTTCGAACCGGTGCACGGCTCGGCACCCAAGCATGCCGGTAAAGGCATTGCCAACCCGGTGGGGGCCATCCTCGCGGGGGCCATGATGCTGAGGCACCTCGGCGATGAGGCGGGCGCGCTGCGGATCGAACGCGCGGTCATGTCGGCGGCGGCCGACCGGCGCACCACGAAGGACCTCGGCGGCGCCCTGAACACGACCGAAGCCGCCGATGCCGTGCTCGAGCGACTTGAGAGAATTGGCTCATCGCTCCCCTCCTGAACACGATCCAGCCCCCTCGACGTAAGCCGGGCGCCGCATCGCCGGTACGACCGGCCGCCAAGCCCGTCGACCGGTCGCCGGACGGCGGTCACCTGGTTCGAGGTCGCGCGCTCATCTTCTGGGACCCGAAGATCCCGGGGAAGAAGCTCGACGCCATCGACACCGACCAGATCACCCCGGCCGATGACTGCGTTTCGGAGAGCCTCGACCATCTCGACGCGCGCTGGAAAGCGGGCACCTTTCGTTACCTGATGCCGGATTTTCGTGAGCGGGTGCATCGAGGGGAGACGTTCGTGATCGCCGGCGAGCGCTTCGGTATCGGGTCGTCGCGGGAGATGAGCCCGGCCGGGCTCAAGGCCATCGCGGAGGAGGCCGGGCTCGAGATCGTGATCGTCTGCGGCGACGGCGTCGGTGACATCTTCCGCCGCAACGCGCTCAACCTGGGCCTGCATGTCGTCCAGAGCCGCGCCGCATCGGAAGATGCCCAGGAGGGCGACGTACTGACGTTCGACTCGAAAACCCGCCTGCTGACAAACGAGACGCGCGGCAAGCATTACGAACCGGTGCCGCTGACCCCAATCGAAGAGACGATCCGTCGCTCCGGCGGCATCATCGCGGTGGGACGGCGTGAGTTCGCCGAGTCACTCGACCGAGTGCCGCGCGTGGAGTGGCCGGATCTCAAGACCGCCCGCACGATGTCCAGTACCGAACAGATCGTCTGGGCGCACCGCGTCGACAAAGACGCGCAGGTGCGGCCCACTGGCACGCTGCGCGTGTGGTGCGACCTGCTACCGGCCTCCGACGGCACGGCGCCCTTCACCATCCATACCTTCAACCAGATCACCGGTGGCGACACGATCTATCCTCGCCAGGCTGCTATCGCGAACGATCATTTCGTGTTTTCTGGGCGAAACGCCGACGACAAGCAGACCGGGATCGGGCGGGACTTTGCCACGCTGCACGAGATCCACAAGCCGTATTACGCCACGCCGGGCGATGGGATCTTTCACTTCTATTTCCCCGAGCAGGGGCTGGTCGTCCCTGGTTCGTTCATCCCTGGGGCGGATTCGCATAGTCGTGCCTACGGCGCATACGGCGCCGTCGGTAGCGGCGTGGGCAGTACGCAGCTCGGCTTCGGCTGGTCGACCGGATACATCTACTTCACGCCGGCAAAGCGGCGGCGCGTGGTCTTCACCGGAAAGCTGCGGCCCTGGGTCAGCGGCAAGGACGTCGTGCTCGCGCTGCTCCGTCGGTGGGGGAAAGCGCAGGCGCAGGGGATGAGCGTCGAGTTCGTCGACGCGGAGCGCCAGCTCCCCATCCCGTATCGCAATACCGTCGCCAACATGATGGCCGAAGCCGAAGCGCAGAACGGCATCTTCGCGCCCGACGAGATCACGTTCGACTGGTACGCGCGCAAAGGCATTTCCGATTTACCCTATCCACGATTCGAGCCCGGTGTTGGCGTCGCCTGGGACATCGACGAAACGCTGGACCTATCGGAGCTCGTGCCCTTCATCGCCAAGCCGTTCGCCCCGGGGAACGCCTTCCCGGCCGACGAGGTCGCCGTGGAAAAACTGGCCTTCGACAAGGCCTTCATCGGCTCCTGCACTAACGGTGGATACGACGACCTGCTCGAGGCGGCACTCGTCATCCGCGCGGGTCGCGAGCGAGGCTTCGAGAGAGCGCCGAAAACGTTCGTGATCTTTCCGGGGTCGGGCGGTGTCAAGCGCGATATCGAACATCCGGAGCCGCGTCTTAACGGTGAGTCGATCGCCGACGTGCTCCGATCCGTCGGCGGGCAGATCCGCGAGTCGTGGTGCGGCCCGTGCTTCGGCCAGGGTCCGGATGCGCTCAAGAAAGGCGAGACTGCGATCACGTCGTTCAATCGCAATTGGCAGAACCGGATGGGCGTAGGTGGCCTCGGATACCTGGCGAGCCCCGCCGTGGTGGCGTCGTCAGCACTGCTCGGCTACATGGCCGGACCGACCGCGCTTGGCATCGAGTGGAATCCCGAGAAGTTCGACGTCTCGACATAGATAGCCGCTCGGAGTACACGGCTCGGATGCACCGGGTCGTCGAACACATCGACCGGCATCTCGATGAGCCACTCCAACTTGAGAGGATCGCCGCCGTCGCACATTTCTCGCCGTTTCACTTCCACCGGTTGTTCTCCGCGTGGATGGGGGAGACGCTTGGCGACTATCTGCGACGGCGGAGACTCGAAGTCGCCGCCCAGAGACTGATCAGCCAGCCGGCGGTGCCGGTGCTGGAGGTGGCGCTCTCAGTTGGTTTTGGCTCCACAGAGGCGTTCGCGCGTGCCTTCAAGACCAGGTTTGGAACGACGCCATCCTCATGGCGGACCGCGAAAGACCGCAATCGCAGTCTGTTGAATCGCAAGCCGGGTCAGGCGGCCACGGCGGCTCGGCGCAATGATGAGTTCTCGAAATCTGATTCACAGGAGGCTTCCATGAACGTCAAAATCATCGACCGGAAACCAACGACCGTTGCATATCTTCGGCATGTCGGCCCATACGGCCCGGAGCTCTCGGAGTTTTGGGAGGGCACGGTGCTTCCCTGGATGCAAACCAATCGCCTACTGGGCCGACCACGTTACGGCATCAGCCTCGACGACCCCGGGA
>VBFR01000123.1 GCA_005889345.1 Chloroflexota bacterium | reverse complement strand
CGGCCGAGGTAGGGCTTGTCCCGGTGCTGCTGACGGGCATGGAAGGCGATGCAAGAAGACCGTGGGATAGCCACGAGTTCAGTCCCACGGATCCGCGACGCATCGAACATTTCGAGGCTGGTCGGATCCTTGCCGACATGTGGAGCCAAAACATCAACGAGGAAGACGAGGAGACTCTCGAGGCTGCGCAACCGTTTGGGATGGAGTTTCCCGGGCTTTCAGCCGCTCCGTCCCACGCTTGCCTCGTTGCGTTCTCGCCGGATCGGGCTCGTCGCCGCAGATCGTCCCGCCGACGCCGTTACCGCGCTCGGATGGACTGGCGCGGTGAATGTGCATGACGACCCCGTGTTGATGTCCACGGTGCTCCGCTCATGGGAGGATCGTTGGGCTGCCTGTGTGGTGGAGATTGGCTTCGACACCCTGACGCTGACGGTTGGCATCCCGCCGCGCGACCGTCAGAGGGCCCTGGCGTTGGCGGCCGAACACTTTGCCTTCTGCCCGGACAACATCACGCAAGGCGCCGGCACCGTGGCCGCCTATGCGGAGTCCCTTCGAGACAGTCCTGTGTGGACCTTTTGGTGGGACTAGCTGACGCCTATGGATTGATTGCGCCGCTATTGCGAGCCGATGGCGCTAGGTGCCGTGCGGGCTTCTCCAAAACTGTTTTGCTTTCCGCCAGACAATGGCCCCCACACCGACCTCCCCGAAACGGGGGAAGGGCTCAGATGCCGGTGCCGCCCCGACCCTCGCCGTCGGCGAAGCGACGGGCGCCTGCCAACGCCTCGCCGCTGTCCATGGTCTTGCGTCCCCATCGCAGCTCGTTTTTCAGGGCTTGCTCGAGCGGAAGCGCCCATTGCTCGAGCAGCGAAAGCCGGTCGTGGCGAAGGCCCGCCTGAGGGAAGCCGGCGATGCGTTGCGCGAGTGCTATCGCTTCGGGCAGCGCCCGGCCGGGCTCGACCACCCGATTGACCAGGCCATGGCGCTCGGCTTCCTCGGCTCCTATCGGGCGGCCCGTCAGGATCAGGTCCATGGCCAGGCCCTGGCCAGCGATCCTAGCCAGGCGAACCGTGCCGCCATCGACCAGCGGCACGCTGAAACGACGGTTAAAGATGCCGAAGATCGCGTCACGGGCGGCGACGCGCAGATCGCACCAGAGCGCGAGCTCCATCCCTCCGGCCACGCTGTAGCCCTCAATGGCCCCGATCACGGGCTTGCTGAGCTGCAGGTATGTCGCCCCCATCGGGCCGTCGCCTTCGCCGACCTCTGGACCGGTGCCTTCGGCGAGCGCCTTCAGGTCAAAGCCGGCGCAGAAGTTGCCGCCGGCACCGGTGAGAACGGCGACGCTGAGCCCGTGATCGGCATCGAAGCTCCGGAATGCCGCCGACAGCGCGCGCGCACTGTTGCCATCGATGGCGTTTCGTCGATCGGGCCGGTCGAGCGTGACGACCATAACCGGACCAGTGCGGTCGATGTGAACCGACACGCCGACAGCTTAACGACTGAGTGTCCTGGAAATCACGCGCAGTGCGAGCACCTCCTCGGTGCCTTCGAAAATCGTCAGGACCCGCGCGTCCAAAAAGTACCTCGAAACGTTCGTCTCCTCGGCATAGCCCATGCCGCCAAAAACCTGCATGGCATCGCGGGTGACGGACTCGGCCATCTTCGAGCTGTAGAGCTTGGCGAGGGACGCCTCCGGCTGGTCCGCCCCGTGACGGAGGCGACGAGCCGCCCGGTAACTGAGCTGACGCGCCGCCGTAAGCCGTGTCGCCATCCTGCCGAGCATCACTGCCGGCAGCTGATGGTGGGCGATCGCCCGCCCGAAGACGTGGCGTTCTATCGCGTACGCAAGCGAGTCAGCGAGCGCGGCATCCATCACACCCACGGCACGTCCGGCCGTCTGGAGACGACCGACCGAGAACCCGCCCATCTGCAAGTAGAACCCGCGATTGAGCCACTCGTCCCCGCCCACGAGCGCAGAGAGGGGTAGGAAGAAATCTTCGAAGACGAGCTCGAAGCTGTGCATGCCCCGGTAGCCAATCGTCGGGATGGCTCGGCCACGCAGGACGCCACCGCCCGGCTGGACGAATTCGAACGACTGACCGGTGAACGCGGGCTTCTCCGCCACGAAGAGGCTGAGGCCGCGATGGCCGTTTTCACCGGTGCGGCCTCGGTCTGGAAGGGTTCCGGCGCAGGCCCCCGGCCCGACCCTCCCCCGCCAGCGGGGGAGGGAGATTCAGTGGCTAGTGGTCGTAGTCGTGGCCGACGACGACGCTGGGGTTGCGAGCCGACAAGGCCGCCGCCGCCCGATCCGCAGCGTCGGTTACGTTGACCCCGTAGTCAGGCATGTCGTGACCCAGCCCTTTCTGCCGGATCTGGGTCGTAGCCGAGGCCGGCGCTACCGTGGTCAGGGCTGCGGATACCTGGCCCTTCAGCAAGTAGCCGCCGGCGCCGCCGAGCGTCAGCGCCAGCAGGACGGCGAAGGTCGCGGCAATCGAGTTGATCGACGACTTGCGAAGCGTGAGTGCGGTTTGCATTGTTGACTCCTCCTTGAGCTTTTCGTTCTCGCGTCAGGAGGAGGGTACGGCGGACCGCCCTGAGGGTTCATCAGTGAACTCCCTCATTTTTCTACCGCTTCCGCGAGCGGCTGTGCCTTGCTGACCAACCGGGCCAGGTCGGTCCGGTTGCGGGTGTTGGTCCGGGCGAGGATGTTGGAGACATGGCGCTCGATCGTCTTGCGGGAGAGGAAGAGCGTGTTGGCGATCTCAGGATTGCTGTTGCCGGCTGCGATGAGCGTCGCGATCTGGCGCTCCCGCTCGCTGAGTCTCTCCAGCGGGGACTCACCGCGGGAGGCTCGACCACGCCGCCACGTTCGGACACCCAGTCGGCGCAGACCCAGTTCTGCCAGCTGCTCCTCGGTAGCCGCCCCGGCGATGCCCGCTTCAATGCCCGCTTGCCGGTACTCGCTGGCCGCCCGCGTGGTGTTGGTCTTGACCAGGGCGCCGGCCAGGTCGAGCCGCGCCCAGAGTAACCCGCCGATCATCCCCAACCGGCTCCTCTCTGCCAGCACCGCCTCGAGCTCTCGGATGGCAGACGCTGGGTCCGGGCCGGGGATCGCGGCGAGCGCACCGGCATGGCGGCGCCAGAGCTGGTCGCTCAGCTCCGCGGGCCGACCGCCCTCGTCCCAGCGCTGCAACTCCTCGCGGGCCTCTTCCAGACGACCCAGGCGAGCGAAGGCCTCGGCGAGTCTGAGTGCCAGCTCGCGCGTGCACCGGCGGCAACCGGCGGCGGCAGCATCGGTCCTGCCCGCCGCCACGTGCTGATCGAGGGCCCCGCTGAGTGCGCCACCCCCGCATCGGGCCAGCCAGAGGTCCAGCATTCCGCGGAGCTGGACCCGGTAGTGCGGATCGGGCTGGAACATCACCTCGCGCTCGAGGCTCGCGATCGCGTCGCGCCAGTCCCCGCGTGAGAGCCAGACCTGATGACGCACGTCATGGATCGAGCGCACCGCAACTCTTCCAGTGGCGAGGCGCTCGGCGCCGCCGCCGATCCGTCGCTCGAGCTCAATACACTCGGAAATGACCTCGTCCGCCTCATCGAAGGCCCCCGTCTCGGTCAGCCTGGAGGCGAACGCGGCGCCCGCCTCGAGCACGAAGCCACGAAGCACCCGGTCATGCGACTGAAGCCACGCGCGACGCGCGTGGTCCAACGCTTCAGCCGCGCGGCCGAAGAACCACATCGCACGCGACATATTCAGGGCGGCCGCCACGGTTGCTTCCTCCGAACCGCGCGCCACCTCCGTCATCTCCTCTGAGATCCGTAAGAGATCAGAGGCGTCTTCTTCGATGACCGCGGAATCGAAGGCGGCCTGTAGAGCGGCCACGTACGCGTTGCGCTCCGGGGAACTGAGTTGGGTCGGATCTCGGGAAGCCCAGAGCCGGCGCGCCGCGACCGCCGCCTGCTCGGCGACCTGCCGACCATCCTCCATTCGGTGCGCGACGCTGCGGATCAGGTTGGCGTGGTCCGCTTCGATTTCTACCGCCAGGACCGGGTCAGATGGTGCGAGGCTTCGGGCACGAGCCAGAAGCGACAGCGCCTCATCCCTCCGCTGGACCATGCGGGAAGCCGCCCGCGAGGCTTCCAGAAAGCATCGTGCCTTCAGGCTCGGATCGGACACGTTCGCGGCCAGCTCCATCCATCGCTCCATTGCGGTGGGGTGCTCCGCGAGCTCGCTGGCGAGCACCGCTATTCGCTCGTGGAGCGCGACGTCGCGCGGCTCTGAGAATCCGCGTTTTTCGGCGATCCGGGAGAGATTTCGCAAACCGTCCACGCCGAGGAGTCGACGTCGCGGGGACTGGAGCACTCGCAGCGCCAGGTTGCCGACCTCGAGTCCGGCCTCTTGACGGTGGACCAGTGCCTCCAGGAGCAACTGGACGTCATCGCCTGCCTGCCGCTCGAGCCAGCCGGCAAACAACCCGTGGAGCTCGCGGCGCTGTAGCGGGGGCAGCTGGGCCGCGACCGACGAACGGATGAGGTCGTGCCCAATGCGGACAGCGCTGGCTTCGACCACCACCAGGCCGGACCGTTCGAGCTCGGCGACCGCGTGCTCGGTCTGGGTCTCGTCCCAGGTCAGGAGCGCATCCAGCTCCGGTGGCGCGAGGGGCCGCGCGGCGACGGCCAGGAGCGCGAGCAGGCGGCTCGAGTCACGAGTCAGCCCACGCTCACGCGCCAGCAGGTAGTCGGCAAGATCGCGCTCGCCGCCGCTTCGCGCCAGGATACCCAGCCAGAAGGGTGAGCCCTCGGCTAATGTCCAGAGCTCGGCTGCTCTCTCTCGGTTCACCTGGGGGGCCAGGTGTGCGACGAGGCGCACGCCTTCATCGCGCTCGAGTGGCCCAAGATCCAGAGTCGTGATGCGGTCCGGTCCCAGGATGGAGCCGGGCCACGCCACACCCGCTCCGGCCGGGCGGGTCGCTGCGATGGCCGCGACCCCTTTCCCCTCGGCGTCGGCCGAGCGAACGAGATACGAACACAGCGCGAGGGAAAGCACATCAACCCACTGCAGGTCGTCCACGCAAAGCAGAACGGTGCCCTCAAGCCCGAGCAGCGCACGATGGGCCGCCTCGAATATCCGCAAGGGCTCGAGCGGACGCTCATCTGATGTGGTGGCCCCGAATAGTGCCTCCTCGAGCTTTCTGCCGACACCGGGCACTTTCACCAACGTGCGCAACAGATCTCCGGCCGCCGCCAGCGGCACCTGCGCGCCGGTTTGGTACCCGCCCACGTTTAGCTGTCGGGAGGCTCCCTGACGGCGGCGAAACTCGGCGAGCAGACGCGTCTTCCCCGACCCCGGGAGTCCGGTAATCAGCGCCGCGGCCGGCCGTTCCTCCCGCTTCGCCCGTAGATAGATGTCGTCAAGAATCGCCAGTTCGGCCTCCCTGCCAACGAAAGCCGCTGCCATTTGGCTAAAGGCTGCTAGACGCCTGCGACCCGGAATACGCGCCAGTCGCCGGGAACGCCTCTTAGAGGATGCGCGCCGCGATCCTCGAACACGATCCCAGAGCCGGCCACCAGGTCTTTGACGGTGCTCGAGGCGAGGACTTCACCGGGACCCGCCAATCCAGCGACCCGCGAGCCGATGTGTACCGCAAGGCCGCCGATGTTGTCGCCCATCCGCTCGCACTCACCGGTATGAACCCCGGCCCGGACTTCGAGGCCGGACTCGCGGAGACGATCGCGGATCGCGACGGCGCAGCGCACGGCGCGGGCGGGCCCATCGAACGTGGCGAGGAATCCGTCGCCGGTCGTGCTTATCTCCTGCCCGCGGAAATTCGCGAGCTCGCGCCGAACCGACGCGTGATGCTGCTCCAAGACGTCCCGCCAAACTTTGTCGCCCAGCGATGACGCTCGCTCCGTGGAGCCCACGATGTCGGTGAAGAGGACTGTGGCCAGAACGCGGTCAGGCTCCGCCGACGGGCGTATTCCCGTAACGAACTCCTCGACCTCGTCGACGACCGCGGCCTGGTCGCCGACCCACACCATGTGGTCCGGGCCGGGAAGCTCGAGGAACTTTGCTTCCGGGATACGCGCCGCGATGTAGCGGCCCTCCTCGATGTTCGCATCGCGGTCCCCTGTGCGGTGAAGGATGAGCGTGGGAACACGAATGGCCGGCAGCACATTGCGGACGTCGATCTCCGTATTCATGCGGGAGAGGGCAAGCGCGGCGCCGGGACTGGCGGACAGCCGCAGATATTTGGATAGCCGCCGCCGGAACGCGTGGTCGTGCGCCAGGCTCGGCGCCAAATCCGACATATCGACCTCGCCGCCCCAGTCGCGCTGGACGACGTCGAACAACCGCTGACGCTGTTCGCGAGTCGGAGCCCACGGATAGTCCGGGTGCCAGACCCGGCAGGCGAACGCACCGAATGTAACGAGGGCGGTTGTCCGCTCCGGATACGTCGCAGCGAACAGGATCGCCATGCTCGCCCCTTCCGAGTGGCCAAAAAGGGCGGCGCGCTCCGATCCGGCCGCATCCATCACGGCGCGCACGTCGTCCATTCGCTGCTCCAGCGTCGGTAGGTTGGCGTCGGGCACCCGGTCAGACATGCCGGTGCCTCGCTTGTCGAAAAGAATCAAGCGGCTGAATGACGCGAGTCGTTGGAGAAAGCGCGCCAGAAGCGGCTCGTCCCAGCCGGCCTCGAGGTGCGAAACCCAACCGCCACTGAACACCAGGTCGCGAGGCCCATCGCCGACCACCTGGTAGGCAATGTTGACAGCGCCGCTGCGAGCGTAGCGAGTGGTGGGTTGCACGGTCACCTGCCGATCGAAGCCCGCGCTCACTTCCAGCTGACGCCGTCGAGATTGACCTGGGCCATCATCCCGCCTCGGCGGTGCCAGAAGTGTAGTGTTTTCGACGTGCCGGATCCGAAGGTCGATCGACTGACTCGAGTGCCCCTCTTTGCCGGAATCCCGAAACACGACCTCGAGTTCGTGGCCAGTCGGGTCGATGAGGTGAGTCTCGAGCCGGGTCAGACCCTAATTACCGAAGGACAGCCAACCGAGGCCTTCTTCATCCTGGAGAGTGGCCACGTGAACGTGACCCGCGGCGGCAAACCGGCAGCCCGGCTAGGCCCGGGCGACTTCTTCGGCGAGATCGGCATGCTGGACCGGGGAGCAGCGACCGCGACTGTGGTCACCGACGGGCCCGTCGAGGCCATGGTGCTCAGCCACACCCAGTTCCGCGATGCGATCAAGTCGAATGACAACCTGGCGCTCCAGGTGATCGCGGCGATGGCGAAGCGCTTGCGTGCCGACGCCAGCGCATAAGCAAACGTGACGACGCGCGTGCTGCTGATGCGGCACTCTGACGTGGAGAATCCGCAGGGCGTCATCTACGGGCACCTACCAGGGTTCTTTCTCAGCCAGCAGGGACGGGCGCAGGCGACGGCGGTCGGACAATCGCTACGGGACAGCCGCATCCGGCGAATCGTGCATAGCCCGCTCGACCGAGCCCGCGAGACCGCGGAGATCGTCAACGCCCAGCTGCCGGCACCCGTGCCGTTGATCCCGGAACCCGAGCTGCGCGAAGCCGAGTTTG
>VBFR01000122.1 GCA_005889345.1 Chloroflexota bacterium | reverse complement strand
CGATGCCGAGTTACACGGTGACGAAGTCCATCTCAGGCAGGACGGGGCCATACATCGGCTCGAGCTCGAAAGCTTCATCGCCTACCTCACCAATCGCCCGCAGCAACTGAAAGATCCCAAGCAGCGGGCGCTCGTTCGGCGCCTGGGCGCAACCGGATAACCTACGTGTTAGATGGCGAAGCAGCAGTACCTGTGCACGCACTGCGGACGGCGGGTCTTCGCGGAGCGCGGACCGCTTACCGCGATCAAGCTGTGCCGCTCGTGCTTCGAGAAGGCGCGCGCGGAACAGCGGTCAGGCGCGCAGAAAGACGAACGCGCGCACGAAGATCGTTCGTGAGAACTCCTCGCCGAGCTGGAATCCGGTAGCGCCGGCCACCCGCAGCCATTCGCGGCGAGGGAAGAAGTGAAATGCACCGGGGCCGAAGGCCGCCAGATTCCAGGCGTCACGTAAATGCTCCACCAGCAGCAGGCGCCCTCCGGGCTGTAGAACCCGCGACGCCTCTTGAAAAAACGCTTCCTTCGAAGCGGGCCGGCGTAGTTCGTGGGCGACGAAGATCACGGTCACGAGATCGGCCGAGCCAGTTTCGAGCGGTAGCTGGCGAAAGTCCGCGTTGACCGAGGCGAGCATCGAGCGCGCCTCGCGCCGGGCACGGGCGATGGACGGCTCTGGCATCTCCGCCGGATCGTAAATATCGAGCATCGTCACCTCGGCGGCGGGATACATCTCCTGGATCGCGAGACTCGTCTCGTCCAGTCCCGCGTGGATGTTGACCACGTGCCGCGGACTGGATGCAACGCGCTCGCGGATCCACTGCCACCGATACAGGTCCGAGCGGTCGTAGACGTAGTGCGAGACGGCGAGCGAGAGCGCAAGCCAAAACAGCGCCGCCACGGCGCCGAGAATCAGCAGCCCGGCAAGCGCGGCCGGCGGCCGAATGACGAGCACGAGCGCGACGACGAGGACGGAGACGAATATCGCGACGACATAGAGGGTCCAGTTGTAGCGGACGATCTGGAGAACGCCGTCGAACTGGCCGCGCGGCTCCCGCTGGATGGCGGAGCTCACGCCGCCTCCGGGAGCCTCTCGACGACGCCGCGCTCCCATCGGTAGGGCACGCCCGCGACGTGAAAGGCATTGGCGAGGATGGCTGGCGCCTCGCTGAAGGGTGGGTGTTCGAGGAAGGTGGCTTTTCGCACCACGACCGCGATCGGCTGGGGCTCCCAGCGCGAGCGGGTTGCTTTGATCATCACGATCGAGTTCGTCTCTGGCTCGTAGTCGAAGGTGTAGGGGAGCGGACCGGCAAATCGGCGCGCGTCCTCGAGATTGGCGAACGGCGATCCGGCTGGCAACGGTGCCGGCCTACTCGACAGGTGGGCGACAACGTCGAGGTCCGCGACCCCTCCGGGACTGCTCACGCTGACATGGAGCTGGTCGCCGTCGGCCACCATCGCCGCCTGGCAGTGGACGTAGGCGTAGTGGGTCAGGAGATTTCCGCCAAGCGCCATCAGCAGCCGGTCCGTATCGCTGCGCAGGATCCGCAGCCCGCGGAGCGACGGTTTCGATGCGAACCGGGTAAACACGCGATATCCGGTCAGGAAGAAATCGACGCCCAGCGCCGCGGGAAGGAAGGCCGGATGCAAACGCCTGGTCTGCACCATCGCAATCGCGACGAATCCGTAGTCGCCGTAGGTGTCGACGATCAGCCCCGGCGGGAGCAGTTGCTGCAACGTCTTCGCCGGATAGGCATAGGTCAGGACCAGGGAATGCGTGAAGAAGGCGTTGATCGGCAGCGGGTGACGGCGCAGGCGATAAAGCATCAATGCACCTTCTCGACCGTCAGCCGGCCCCAGAGCATCGAGCGGTCGCGGGCCGCCCATTCCGTCGATTCGCCCGGCGGCGGCTCCATGAAACTGCGGAGCACGACCACGGCTCCATCCTGCGCGCTGTGGCGGACGGCGGCCATCAGGCGCTCGCCGTAAGCCGGCTCCGTGCCGTCCAGAATGTTCGACAGGCTGAACCCGATGAACGAGGCCGGTGCACAACTCTCGAGGTAGGCCGCCGCATCCGCGCATACCACGTCCACTTTCCATCCACTGCTTGCGGGGGACGGCAGGGTGGGCGCCACGTACTCCGGCGGATCGATCCCGAGAAACAACTGCCAGGCATAGGGATTGGTCCGATTCGGATGCCGTGCGAAGCCGCGCTCGAGCCGGGCGCGGACGGTGCGATCGTAGCGGTGCGGCAGCACCTGGACGAACGTCTTGCTATAGATGGTGCGCAAGGCCAGCGGGTTGATCGCCACTGCCAGCCCAGCCTTGAAGCGCGCGGTGTCGAGGCGCGCTCGCCAGAAGCGCACCTGGGCGGATGGATCCGTGAGCTCGAGGAATTGTCGAAGCCGCGACCGCCGTAATCCCATCAGAGGAAGGAAGCGCCGACCAAGTGCGAAGAAGCGGTCGGCCGCTCCGGCTCGCGCCGGGGCGCCCGCCAGTCGCGCGCGGACGTAGTCCACCTGGGCCGGGTTGATGTCAACCGCGGTCACCGCCAGCCCGCGGGCGGCCAGCGCCATGCTGGTGGAGCCGGCCGACGCGATGCAGAACACGCGTCCGGTTGCTGGCAGGACCTCCGCCTCGACATCCGAATCCTCGTACATCCGTCCAAACAGCAAGCGAGGCTTGCCCCGGCGCGCATCGAGGCGACCTCGCTCCCAGGGGGTGGTCGCGCTCATCGACGGGTGGTGCTCCAGATAAGGGCGACGAGCGCGAGGTTTTGCGTCAGCATGTTCGCCGGCTCGGGAATCGTGCGGCGGCTGAAGAGCAGGCCGCCGCCATTCATGACGCCGAGCAGCGCCGTCTGCGCCGCCGCCGCCGTTCGCGGCGCCCGCCCACTCAGCACCCAGGCCGCCAGACCGACCTCGACGCCGCCGACCAGCGCCAGCACTTTCCGGGCGTGAGCCGGCCCCACCCCGGGCACGCCGGCGACGACTTGCAGATGTCGCTCATTGGGAGAGACCAGCTTGCACCAGCCACCCTGGTAGAGCCAGACGGCGGCGATCGCCAGCCTGGCGACGGCCTTCATCGCGTGGCCGCTAGGCCAAAAACCACGGCAAGAAAGGCGAAGGCCACGATGAAGATAACGTCGGCGAGCCGGTTTTGCCGTCGGATCTCAGCCGGGTAATAGAAGAGCTGGATCGGCACGCGCAGCAGCCAGAAGATCGCCAGGAAGGTGCTGAGAAACCGGCCAAGCGGCTGGCCGCTGACCAGGTCGCTCGGGAACAGCAATGAAAGCGCGGCAAATCCAAGTACGACCAGCACGATGTAGGCGGCGTGGACGTAGAAGACCTGGCGGACCATCTCCGAGGCGCCGGCCAGGTTTTTCCGGTACTGCAGCCGACTGGCCAGCGGCAGGTTGGCTAGGCCGATGGCCAGCTGGACCGCGCCGGCGATCTGGATCCAGGCGGAGAGCGGGAGCAAGCTGCTGGCTAGCCTACCTCGATTCCCGCTAAGCTGTGCGCAGATTCCCTTATAGGGAAGGAGGGAGAAGCTCGATGAGAACCGTGGCTCGTGGGATCGCGATCGCGCTTGCCGTAGCACTGACCGCCTGTGGCGGCGCCAGTTCGACCGGGACCACCACCTCGAACTCATACCAGGGTAAGACGATCCAGCTCGGCGCGATCCTGTCGCTGACGGGCGCCGGCGGCGTCTACGGCCCGAGCTCGCAAAAGGGCATGGACCTGGCCGTCGAGAAGATCAACAACTCGGGCGGGGTGAACGGCGCCAAGATCGCGCTCGACACCAAAGATGACGCCTCGGACCGGCCGCAGTCTGCCCAGGTGGCGCAGACCCTCATCCAGCAGGGCCAGTTGCTCGCCCTTCTCGGACCTACGCTTTCTAACTCGGCGGTGGCGGTCCATCCCCTCGCGGAAAGCTTCAAGATTCCGATCCTCGCGGTCAGCACCACCGGCATCCATATCGTCCCGGACTGCAACTTCCCGAAGACCGATCCGTGCAAGTACGTCTTCCGTGACAGCCTGGGAGAGGAATCGGCGATCCCGGCCAACATCAAGGTCTACTCGGACATGAAGCATCCCAAGACGGGTGTGCTGCTGGTAGCCAACGACGATAAGTTCTCGAAGGACGGCGGAACGATCGTGCAGAACACGGTGGGTCAGTACAACATCCAGCTGCTCGACACCGTGCAGTTCAGCAAGGCCACGGCCGACTTTGCGACGCCGGTCACCAAAGCCGTGCAGAAGAATCCCGACGTCATCTTCATCACCAGCCTGGGCAATATCCCCGCGAGGATCATGGGCGAGGCACGCAAGCAGGGATTCAAAGGAGATTTCCTGGGCGGCAACGGATTCAATACCGCGGCGGTTTCGAAAGCGGCCGGTGCCGACGGCAAGGGTGCCCAGAGTGGCAGTGCCTGGTACATCAACAACACGTTCACCTCGAATGCCGGGTTTGTCCAGGCGTACCGCGCCAAGTACAGCAGCGATCCGGACCAGTTCGCGGCCCAGGGCTACGCGGCCATCTTGATCCTCGCCGATGCGGCAAAGCGGGCGAACCTGACGTTCAGCGACACGCCCGGTGACCGCACCAAGCTTCGCGACGCGATGGAATCGGTCAACATCGACACGCCGCTTGGCCGCTTCCAGTTCACGAGCACACACGACGTCAAGCAAACCATCTGGGTGATCCAGATGGACGGGAGCGGCGGATTCACCCTGGTGAAGTCGGTCACGCCTAGCTGAACGCGCGTTGACCCAGCAGGTCCTCAACGCGATCTTCATTGGGTCGATCTACGCGCTTTTCGCCGTGGGCTACACCCTGGTCTTCGGCGTGCTCGACGTGCTCAACCTGGCGCATAGCGCCGTCTTCATGCTGGGCGCCGTCATCACCTATTCGCTGGTCGTGCTGCATGGGCTGCCGTTCCTGCCGGCCGCCATCATCGCCATCCTCGTGTGCGGCCTGCTGGGCTTGCTGATCGAGTTTGTGGCATTGCGGCCGCTGCGCCGGCGGGACGCGCCGCCGATCGCGGCCCTTATCTCCACGATTGGCCTGGCCCTGATCTTCGTGGCGATCGTCGAGCAGGCAACGCAGGGCACCTTGTTCAGCTGGCTCTGGCAGGATGGCGCAAATTCCGTCCGCTTCCCCGCAGGCACGGTACCGAACCCGACGTACCACGTCGGCGGACTCACGATCGAGGGAACGAAGCTCGGCATCCTCGGCCTTTCGGTAGTGCTGATGCTGGTGCTCGGTTACGTCATGCGCTTCACCCAGGTGGGTCGCGCCCTGCGCGCGGTGGCGGAGAATAGGCGCGCGGCGACGCTGCTGGGGATCAACGTCGATCGGATCTTCGCCTCGACCCTCTTCGTGTCGTCGGCACTCGGCGGCCTGGCCGGACTACTCTTTGGCCTCTCCCTTTCCGATATCAGTCCCTACATCGGCCGCGACCAGGTCGAGTTGAAGGGTCTGGCCGTCATCGTCCTGGGCGGCATGGGCAGCATTCCCGGAGCCGTGCTGGGCGGCTACCTGCTTGGCCTGATCGAGGTCTTCGCGTTCGTCCGTTTCGGCAGCAACGTCGAAGCTGGCGTGGCTTTCGCGGCGCTATTCCTTGTGCTCGTTCTGAGACCCCAAGGACTCTTCGGCGCGCGGCTGCGCGAGCGGCTCTAGTGACGGCTTAGGGCCGCCGTGGATTTCTTCATCCAACTGTTCACCGATCCGGTCGGCTTCTACAACCAGCACGAGTTGCTGATCGCGCAGATCGGGATCAATGCCCTCCTGGCGATCTCCATCTTCGTAACGTTTTACTCCGGACAGCTCACCCTCGCCAACGCGGGCTTCATGGCGATCGGGGCCTACACGACGGTCATCATGAGCCTCTACCTGCCGACGCCCCTGCCCCTCAACATCCTGGTTGGTGCGCTCCTGGCCGGCGCGATCGGCTTCCTCGTCGGCCTGCCGGTCCTCCGACTGCGCGGGGTCTTCCTCGCGATCGCCACCATCGGCTTCGTCGAGGCGCTACGGCTCGGCGTGATCCTCAACGTGCCCATCACCGGTGAGGGCCAGGGCCTCAAGAACCCGAGTGCCGATCCCCTCGGTGGCATCGTGCCGATCCTGATCTCGGTGCCGATCCTGACCTACCTCGTGTGGCGGCTGACGCATACCCGGCTCGGACAGGCCTGGGCGGCGATCCGCGAAGACGAGCTCGCCGCCTCCAGCAACGGGATCAACGTCCCCGTCTACAAGATGGTCGCCTTCGTCATCAGCGCCATCGTGGCCGGCTACGCCGGGGCGCTCGAGACGCATATCAACTTCTTCGTCGACCCCACCGAGTACAGCGTGACCCGCACCATCCAGATCCTCACCTTCGCCGTGGTCGGCGGGACGACGAACGTGATCGGCCCAATCGTGGGAGCCATCTTCCTCACCGCGTTGCCGGAGATTGTGCGCCAGTTTGCCGCCTATCGCGACGTCGTCAACGGCATCATCCTGATCCTGGTCATCATCTTCCGGCCGCAGGGCATCGTCGGCCGGGGCGGCCTCGCCATCATCGCGCCGCGCTGGTGGACGCGCTGGAGAACCCGTGAGCGCGCTGCTGCAGCTCACTAACGTCAACCGATCGTTCGGCGGCGTCCATGCCGTCGACGACGTGTCCCTGGAGATCGAGCAAGGCACCATCTTCGGCTTGATCGGGCCCAACGGCGCCGGTAAGACGACGCTCGTCAACCTCGTGACCGGCTATATCCGCCCGCAGTCCGGTAGCATCCGACTTCAACAAGGCGAGACTACTAGTGAGCTCGCTCGGCGGCCGCCTCACGCTGTCGCAGGCCTCGGCGTCGCTCGCACCTTCCAGACGCTTCGCCTCTACCGCAACCTGACGGCGCTCGAGAACGTGCTCGCCGGCATGCACCTCCGCCGACGAGACGACACGCTGCAGCAACTGATACCCATTGCGCCATTTCTCAAGGAGGACCGCCGACGACTGAAGCAAGCACGCGAGCTTCTGGCGCGTGTCGGCTTGGACCCGGACAAGTTCGGTAACCGACAGGCGGCGACCCTCTCCTACGGCGACCAGCGGAGGCTCGAGGTCGCCCGAGCGCTCGCGCTGAATCCGCACCTCCTGATCCTCGATGAGCCCGCCGCCGGAATGAACCCGGCCGAGAA
>VBFR01000199.1 GCA_005889345.1 Chloroflexota bacterium | reverse complement strand
GTTCTACGCCCTGTTCAAGAGACAGGGTGAGCTCGTCAATGAGTCTCTAGAACAACTACGCAATGGTTTGCTGGAGGGCCAAACCAGGCATCCACGCCTCCGCGAGCTTGAACACGAGTGCGATGACGTGACGCACGAGATCTACAACCTGATCAACCAGACCTTCGTGACGCCCTTCGAACGGGAAGATATCTACTCGCTCGCGTCGTCACTGGACGAGGTCGTCGACCTCGCCGAAGAGGTCTCAGACAAGATCGACCTCTACCGAGTGACGGAAATCAGCCCTTCCGCTCGTCGAATGGGCGAGGTGCTGGCCAAGGCGGGCAAGGAGCTCGAACAGGCGGTGGCTGGCCTCGAGGGCTTCAAGAATTTGGCGCCGCATCGACTCGCAATCCACAGCCTGGAGAACGAGGGCGACCGCATTACCCGGGAGGCACTCGCCCAACTCTTCACGGATGGCGCCAGCCCCACCGACCTCGTCAAGTGGAAGGATCTCTACGACCTGCTCGAGACGACCATGGACCAGTGCGAGCACGTGGCCAACGTCCTGGAAGCGACCTCGATCAAGAATGCCTGACGTCCTGCTACTGATCACGATCCTCATTGCCCTCAGCTTCGACTTTACGAACGGCTTTCACGACACGGCGAATGCGATTGCCACGTCCGTATCGACGCGGGCGGTGTCGCCAAGGCTGGCCGTAGTGATCTCGGCGGTCCTAAACCTGGCCGGCGCAGTCATCACCGTCGTCTTTTTTCAGGCCAAAGTATCCAACACCATCGGCAAGATCGTCGCGTTCAAGGCGGGCCTCGTCGTCATCATCGCCGCCTTGCTCGGCGCTATTGCCTGGAACCTCATCACCTGGTACCTCGGACTCCCGAGCAGCTCGACCCACGCGCTGGTCGGAGCGCTGAGTGGGGCCGCGATCGCCGCTGTGCACGGTCTTGGCGGAGTCCGGGCCTCCGAGTTCTGGAAGACGGTGCTCTCCCTGGTGATCTCGCCTCCGGCCGGCTTCATCCTGGCCGCGATTGTCATGACGGTCTTGCTGGTGCTTCTCCATGGCGCGCGCCCGGTCCCGTTGAATCGCACGTTTCGCAATCTTCAGATTCTGACGGCGGCGCTCGTTTCCTATTCCCATGGAGCCAACGATGCGCAGAAAACGATGGCCGTCATCACGCTCGCGCTGGTGGCGACGGGTCATCTTCAGAAGTTCCAGGTTCCGGTCTGGGTGGTTCTCCTATCCGCGTCGGCGATCGCATTTGGCACCTACGCGGGTGGATGGCGGATCATTAGGACTCTCGGCTGGCGCATCTACAAACTGGACCCCGCAACGGGCTTTGCCGCGCAGCTGACCGGAGCCGCCGTGATCCAGTTTGCAACCCAATTTGGCCTCCCCGTATCAACCACGCACGTGGTAACGGGTTCCGTCATGGGGGCCGGCGCCTCGCAACGGCTTTCGGCCTTGCGTTGGGGCGTGGGCGCCAACATCGTTCTGGCCTGGGTGCTGACGATCCCTGCGGCTGGTCTGATGGCCTGGGTGCTTTACGCGATCCTCAACACGGCAGGACTGCACGGGTAGCGGCTTGGGATCACGGTGCGGGCAGGTATTTCGCGCCGGTGATCTTCCCGCCGTCTTCTTCGAGTACCCAGGTCGACCCTTTCTCCATTTGCGCGCGAGCTCGCTGAAGGAGCCCCTGCGCAATCAGACCCTCGAGCAGTTCCTCCATCACGTCACCGTGTGTACAGAGGACGACGTGGCGCCCGCGGAACTTCTGGACCAGGCGTAACACGCTCTCCCCGCCCGCGCCCTCCTCTAGTTCTTTGACAGGCTCGACCGGGAGCTTGCGACGGGTGCCCAGCGGCTCGACCGTTTGCAGACATCGCAGATAAGCACTGGAGAGGATCCTGTCGATCGACTCGCCGTCGAGCGTGTCGGCCAGGGCCTCCGCCTGGCGCCGGCCTGACTTCGTGAGTGGCCGGGCGCGATCGTCTCCGCTCCAATCGGATCGGTCGCCCGCCTTGGCATGGCGAACCACGTACGCGACGCCCATCAGGCGCGGGCGCTACCCAGTCGCTTCGAGGTCGAGGGCGCGCAGCAGGGCACGATCGCGACGGTAGCTGAGTAGGTCGGCGGCCTCGTCAACCGTGACCCAGCGAACCTCGTCCACCTCGGATCCAGCTTGGAAGCGGCCGCCGACGACGTCCATCAGCCAGTAGCAGGCGACTTTGTCCCGGCCTTTGTGGTCGGCGTACGCGGTACAGCCGAGCGGCGTGACCAGCTTGCACCGAAGACCGGTTTCCTCCTCGACCTCGCGCAGCGCGGTCTGCTCCAGCGTCTCACCGCGGTCCACCTTGCCCTTGGGGAAGGACCAGTCATCGTAACCGGGGCGATGGACGATGGCTACCCGCGTCGCACCGCGTGACCCATTCCGACGAATGACGCCTCCCGCGGCCCTGACCAGCTTGGCCTCGTCGACGCTCAAGATTCTTGCCGCCATGGACACCCCTTGTGCAATGTGTTGCTGCGACGATGGCTTGGTTGACGCGGTTCCGGCTATATCATCCACCTTCTGAGCCGCTTGCGATCAAGTTTTTTCCAGACAGTGTGCCACGCGGCCCGATCGTGTGCCGCCGTTTCGCGCTCCAGCGCCGTCAGCTCACCGGCTACAAAGGCACGTGGTCCCCTGCCGACCTCGCGCAACCACTCCTGCGCGGTCACACTGTCCTGGTGATCGCCGAGCACATCCTGCAGGGCGGCCGCGGCCCCCGCAGTGCGAGCAGCGATTTTTCCAGTGATGGGCTCGGCGGCCTCCGCTGCATAGCGCACGCGCTTGGCCAGGATCCGGATGCGATGCAGCTCCGGATCGGCGGGTTGGTCGGCAAGGGCCGCGACACCCTTTCGCAACTGCTTCCAATCGCGGCGCGCAAGGCGGGGTAAGACGAGCTCGGCGCGCTGTTGCGCGTCGGCCGTCAGCGCGGGCGCACGGGAAGCCTCGACCAGCCGCTCGACCAGATCGGTATAGCGGTCCGACCGCATGTCGAGCACCAGCCGGCCGCGGGCCTCCTCGCTCTCCGCCTGAAGCTCGGTTGACAGGTCCGCCAGCGTCAGGGCGTCGTCGTCGGCCAGGGCGTTGCTCCGGGAGCGGATGCGTTGCGCCATGACCTGGCGGTCGCGCACGTTGCCGAGCCCGGACCCGAGCCAGCGAAGATCATCGCGCAGAGCGTTAGCCCATTCGGTGTCGAGCAACGTTCGGAAGGTGCGGAGTTGCGAGCGCAGCCGCCGGGTCGCGACGCGGGCACGATGCACGTCCTCGGGGTCATCGCCCAGCCGCACGCCCGGGTCATGGCGCATCAGGCTCGCGACCGACACCGCGATGGCGTGGCGCACCACCTCACCCGCGGTCGACGACGGCGTCAGCGCCACGGGGTCGACTTCCGGCACGGCGGTCGCGCGCGCGCCGAGCGCCCGCACCAGCTTCGACGTCGGATCTTCGTCCGCCGCCCCGGCGCCCCGGAGGCGGGCGAGGATCGGGTCAAGTAACCGGTCGGCCGACTGGTCTTTCAGCTCCACCTCCACCTCGCGGAAGCGGTTCTGCACGCGAAGGCCCTGGATCACCGAGACATCGTCATCGACCACCTCGGCCAGCACGGTCCCGTCGCGGTTCTTGAGCTGCACGCGTCGGCGCAGCGTCGAGAGGCTGGCCACGGGCACGAGACTCGCGCGTCGGAGGTAGGCGATGACCAGCGCCACGGCGGCGTCCGGCGGCCGCGAGGCGTCGCCCTGGAACTCGAGCTCTCGGCGAGTCAAGGCCGGTCCCTCGCTTGTCGATGGCAACTTCAGCGTCCAACCCTCGCCCTGCCGGATCCGAAGATTGGCGCCCCAGCGGGCGAGCCTCAGGTCGGGTGTGTCGTAGTAGACGGTTTCGAGGCGCCGCTCGTCGACCGGACTGGTTTCAACGGCGGCCGCGATGTCCTCGAGGTCCGGAAGTGAAAAGGCCGGAGGGACGCCGAGCTTGACCTCGCGCTCAAGCATCCGGCGCGGATCCGTTGGACGAAGCCGCGCGGGCTTCGGCCATCTGCTCGAAGACCTGCTGCGCGTTGACGCCCTTGTCGGCCGGGTGCTTCGACCACGAACCGTCGGCGTGCAGGTCCCAGGCGAGGACGTCGTCCTCGAGCTCAACATCGAGGATCTGGGCGAGGCCCTCCTGCAACGCCGGATCCACGACGGGCACCATGGCCTCCACTCGGCGATCGAGGTTGCGAGGCATGAGGTCAGAGGACCCGAGGTAGAACTCGGCGGCGTCGCCGTCCGGGCCGAAGCGAAAGATTCGCGAGTGCTCGAGGAAACGTCCCACCAGCGAGCGGACTCGGATTCGGTCCGAAAGACCGGGCACGCCGGGGCGCAGGCTGCAGAGCCCACGGACGATCAGGTCGATCTCTGTTCCCGCTTGTGACGCGGCGTAGAGCGCCTCGACGATCTCGGGATCGACCAGGCTGTTGACCTTGAGAACGATGCGACCCCCGCCGGGCCGAGCCGCCTCGCGGCGGATCAGCCGGATGATGTTCGAGCGCAATCCGACGGGGGCGACCAGCAACCGTCCGAAGCGCCGCTGCCGGCTGTAGCCGGTGAGGAAGTTGAAGAGCTCCGACACGTCGGCCCCGAGCTCAGGATCGGCGGAGAGCAGCCCGACGTCTTCGTAGATCTGCGCCGTCTTGGGGTTGTAGTTGCCGGTACCGACGTGTACGTAGCGCCGGATCTGATCCCCCTCTCGACGCACGACGAGAGCCACTTTGGCGTGGGTCTTGAGCCCGACAACGCCATAGACGACGTGAACCCCCACCTGTTCGAGCGCCTGCGCCCAGGCGATGTTCGCCTGTTCGTCGCCTCGGGCTTTGAGCTCGACCAGTGCGACGACCTGCTTGCCGCTCTCGGCCGCCCGGATCAGTGCTCGGACGATGGGGCTCACCGGACCGGAGGTCCGATAGAGCGTCTGCTTGATCGCGAGGACGTCTGGATCCCTGGCCGCCTGGTCGATGAACGCCTCAGCGGAGGTGGCAAAAGAGTCGTAGGGGTGATGCACGAGAATGTCGCCGCCCTTGAGCGCCTCGAAGATGTCTGCCTGCTCCACGCCTGCACCCTGCAAGCGACGCTGCGTGACCGGTGTCCACGGCTCGTCCTTGAGGTCGGGACGGTCGAGGGCGTAGATCGCCCACAGGCTGCTCAGGTCCAGCAGGCCGTCGACGCGGTAGACATCGCTCGGCTCCAGCTGGAGCTCGCGCATGAGCAGGTCGAGTACTTCGCCGGACATCGCGGCGTCGACCTCGAGTCGTACCACCTGTGCCCGGCGTTGCTGCCGGCGCAACTCGCTCTGGATCGCGGCGAGGAGGTCGGCCGCCTCTTCATCGACGAGGTCGAGATCGGCGTCGCGGGTCACGCGGAAGGGATGCTGGCTGACGATCTCCATTCCGGGGAAGAGCATGTCGAGGTGCGCGGCGATCACCTGCTCGAGCGGGACAAAATGCCGGCCGTCGGGTAGGGGGATAAAGCGAGGCAGCAATGGCGGGACCTTGACGCGGGCAAAGCGCATCTGATGGCGCACCGGGTCGCGGACCATGACGGCCAGGTTGAGCGAGAGGTGAGAAATGTAGGGGAATGGATGCGCAGGGTCGACGGCGAGCGGTGTCAGAACGGGGAAGATGCGGGCGCGAAACTCGGCGGCGAGGAACTCACGGTCGGCGTCGTCGAGCTCTGCTACCCTCGCGATCGAGACTCCGTGCTGCTCCAGGGCGGGCGCCACCCGGTGAGCGAAGAGATCGGTGCTGCGCTCGAGCAAGCTCCCCGCTCGTTCGTGGATCGCTCGCAGCTGCTCACCGGTGGTCATGCCGTCGGGCGAGGTCTGCGGCAGGGCGGCGTGCGCCTGCTCCTTCAGCCCGGCGACCCGGACCTGGAAGAACTGGTCGACGTTCTCGCCCAGGATGGCGAGGAAGCGCACCCGCTCCAGCAGCGGCAGCGACTTGTCCTGCGCGATCGCCAGCACCCGCTCGTCGAAGTCGAGCTGGGAAAGTTCGCGGTTGATGTAATGCGACTGCGCGGGAGCCTGCGCTGTTGCCGGCTGGGCCAGCGCGTCCGGTAGGTTGGCCGGCTCCTGGACGGTGGGCGCAGAAACCGGCGACAACTGGCCGGACAGTGATGTTGGCGCTGTCTGGGCAGCCGAGGACGCCAAAGATTGGAGTGGTGCTTCCCCCACGCAACCAGTATAGATAGGGCAACCTTAAGGTTCGCCTAGCGGGCTCTGCGGCCGCCGCCGAAGCTGTACTATCCGGAGCGGGCCGGCTTGGCCCATACGGACTCACGGAGGTAGCTTTGCCGCTGTTCCTGGACCGCCACGATATCCCCGGCGTCACGGCCGTGGACCTCGCCATCGCGCACGCTCGCGATGTGCAGATCGAAAAGCAGTACGGCGTGCGCTACATCACCTATTGGTTCGATCCTGATCGCGGGACGGCCTTTTGCCTGGCGGACGGCCCCGACGCGCTGGCGGTGGAGGCGGTCCACCGGGACTCGCATGGGCTGACGGCCTCCCGGATCATCCTCGTCGACCCGCGCTCGGTGGGATCGTTCATGGGCGCGATCCTGGAGCCGGAGGTGGGCGAGCCCTTCGCGCACACCGCCTTCCGGGCGATCCTGTTCACCGACATCGAGGGCTCCACCGCGAGAACCATGCGGGTGGGCGACGCCGGCGCAATGCGCCTTCTCCGGGCGCACGACACCATCGTGCGGGCGGCGCTGGCGACCCATGCCGGACTCGAGGTCAAACACACGGGGGATGGGATCATGGCCTCCTTCACCTCCGTCACGGACGCGCTGCGGTGCGCGATCGAAATTCAGAGCAAGATCGCCGAGCGCAACCGCGGGGCCACCGACCCGCTGCGGCTCCGGGTCGGGGTCAGCTGCGGAGAGCCGGTGACCGAGGAGGGTGATCTCTTCGGCACCGCGGTCGAGCTGGCGGCCCGCCTGTGCGCGCATGGTTACGCCGGTGGCATCCTGGTGTCGAGCGCGGTACGCGAGGTCTGCCTCGGCAAGGGGTTTGCTTTCGAGGACCATGGCGTAGCGGAGATGAAGGGCTTTGACGAACCGGTGCGCCTCTACGGGGTCCGCGGCCATGGGGACCGGGTTGCCAGCGATCAGGAGGCCGCTTCTCCGAAGGCCTGATCCGCGCTCGGCGACGAACCGCCGCCGTTACCAAACGCCCCAAGCGCACCTTCTAGCAGGCGAGATGGGCCCACGCCGTAGCCTCGGGAGGTTGTTCATGAGCGCCACCGAGGCCGTCGACAAGGCTTGGGGGTGGCACCGGTTGCCGCTGCCACTCGCGCTTGCTGTCCTTGAAGGCATCCGGATGCGGATGCGCCAGCAGAACCTCTACGATCCGACGACCGCTGCCTACGAGACCCAGATGAAGCCGGCAGTGCCGGGCGACGACCGGTACCGAAGCGCGCGGACCGCGGATGGCACCTACAACGATCTGCGCGATCCGGCGATGGGAAGCGTCGAGATGCGCTTTGGACGCAACGTGCCGTTGGGCCAAAGCTATCCCCAGCCTGCGGCCGGTTTGCTGGAACCGAATCCTCGCACGATCAGCAACGAACTCCTGGCCCGGGGCGCGTTCATTCCGGCGACGACCCTCAACCTGACCGCTGCCGCCTGGCTCCAGTTCATGGTCCACGACTGGCTGAGCCATGGGCAGAACTCGAAAGAGCGCCCTTGGGAGATTCCGGTTGCGGCCAATGATCCGTGGCCCGAACGCCCGATGACGATCCTTCGCACCCGCACCGATCCCTTTTCCCCCGACCCCGAGCGGCCACCGACCTATTCAAATGTCGTCACCCACTGGTGGGACGCCTCCCAGCTCTACGGGAGCGACCTCAACAGCCAGGCGCGCGTCCGCTCCGGCGTCGATGGAAAGCTGAAAATCGGGTCGGACCGCCTCTTGCCGATCGATCCCAACTCGGGCACCGATACCACCGGTGTCCAGGGCAACTGGTGGCTCGGGCTAAGCCTCCTGCACACGCTGTTCACCCTCGAGCACAACGCGGTTTGCGACCGCCTGCGGGCGCACCACCCGCGGTGGTCAGACGACGATCTTTTCGATCACGCCCGGCTCGTCATCGCGGCATTGCTGGCCAAGATCCATACCGTCGAATGGACGCCCGCTATCCTCGGCCACCCGGCGCTCCACGTCGCCATGCGGGCGAACTGGTGGGGGCTTCAAGGCGAACACCTAACGCGCTTGTTCGGACGGCTGAGCGACAGCGAGGTCCTGAGCGGGATCCCTGGTGGCAAGACGAAGCACTTTGGCGTGCCCTATTCGATCACCGAGGAGTTCGTTGCCGTTTACCGCATGCACCCCTTGATCCCGGATGAGTACAGCTTCAGGTCTGGCATCGACAACAGCGTGCTCGCCGCATTGAGCTTTCCGGAGGTCGCGGACCGGCACGCTCGTGAGGTTTTCACGAAGGTGCCGATGGCCGACGCGCTGTATTCGTTTGGCACGATGCATCCCGGCGCGATCACGTTGCACAACTTTCCGCGCTTCCTACGTCAACGCGCTGAGCCAGACGGCACGCTCATCGACCTGGCGGCGATCGACATCATGCGCGTCCGCGAGCGAGGCGTCCCTCGCTACAACACGTTCCGCACGCTGATGCACCGGCGCCCGGTTCGAGACTTCGACGAGCTCACCGATAACCCGGACTGGGCGGAGCAAATCCGGCGCGTCTACGACAACGATATCGAGCGCGTCGACCTCATGGTCGGCCTCTACGCCGAGCCGCTGCCGAGAGGGTTTGGCTTCAGCGATACGGCCTTCCGCATCTTTGCGCTGATGGCATCACGCCGCCTGAACAGCGATCGCTTCTTTACCACCGACTTCAACGCAGCCACTTACACGAAGGAAGGGATGGACTGGATTGCCGATAACGGCATGGCCAGCGTGCTGCTCCGCCACTTTCCAGCGCTCGCCCCCACGCTGTTCAACGTGAAGAACCCCTTCGCTCCATGGAACCTCGCGGTCCCGCCGCTAGCCGATGAGCCCAGGCCGCAGCACGCGAGAGTCGCTCCGGTGGCCGACGCGTACCCGCCTACAGCTTCGTTCCCAGAGACGGCTGGCTCCCGCTAGTGACCTGAAACGTCGCCCACATTCCCGCTGCCTCGTGGCCGATCAGCAGGCACGCGAACCGGCCGACAAACGGTGAATCGGGCGTGAATGTAAAAGCCTTACTTTCCCCGGCGGCCACGAATCCGCTTCCAGTCGGATCGGGAAGGCTGGCCCCGGGAAAAGCAGGGGTCTTTGACTCCAGGCCGCTCACCACAGTGCAGGAGTGTGCATAAGCGGCGGCCGGATCGTCGCTACAATGCACCGTCACGTTCCACCCCTTTGGCACGGTGATGACGAGGGCGCCATGTGTGTAGCCATTGAAATTGAAGCTGTTGTCGTTTCCCTGGGCATTGGCCACGATGGTGAAGGCCGCAGTCTTACTGGCTGCATCGAACGACAACCACTGGCTCATCTGGGCGGATGGCAGGGGGCGGGCCGCGACCGTCGTGAGAGGGTTCGGAGATGCCTGGGTCGTACCGCCGCCGCAGCCAGCCACCACGGCGGCCCCGAGAAACATCAGAAACCAGCCGCGATGGCTCATCACCAGAGGATCTTAAGCACACTTGAGGAGCCAGTCCAGGACCGCCTCTCCTGAGCGCAGGACCGAGATATGCCCATCGTCCGGGCGCAGCCACAGTTCTGCCAAGGGAATCTCACGCGCGAGCCACGCGCCGTGCGAGCTCGGTGCGATCCGATCCTGGCCACCTTGCACGATCAGGACCCGCGAGCGTACGTGACCCGGGGAGAAGCCCCACGGCGCGACGTACGCCAGGTCGTCGTCGACCATCCCGCTCACGCCGCCGTCTAACGCTCGCCCAGCGATCTTTCCCAGCCATGACCACTCTCCGGCGAGGGCGGCGTGATCTGCGGGCGTGAACATTTCCGGGTCGAACGCCGTGGCCGCCAGGTACTCCTCGAGCGCGGTGCGTCCCCGAGCAGCCGTGCGCAGTTCCCCAGCGCCGGCGGCCCCCATGCCCGCAAACCAGTCCAGCTCAACGGCATCGTACGGCGCCAGCCCTGAGACGGACACGACGCCGACGAGGCGGTCCGACAGAAGCGCCCCGCACGCGAGGGCATGCGAGCCGCCACCGGAATGTCCCATGACCGCGAATCGCCCGACGCCCAATGCATCGGCGATGGAAGCGACGTCAGTCCCTGCGGAAGCCAGGTTCCGCCCGTCACGTCGGCTCGATCCGCCATAACCGGGCCGGTCATAGGAGATCCAGCGAATGCCGCGTTGGGCGGCCGCCGGGAGCAGCGGCTCCGGTGGCTCGCCGAGATTCGGTGTGCCGTGATGCCAGACGATCACCAGTCTGGCATTGGAATCGTCCGGGCGGGTGTCGTAAACATGCAGCCGCCGACCGTCGCTCAGCTGGAGGTCATGCTGTTTCACCCGTTTCAGGAACGCTTGTACTCCTGCACGGCC
Organism: Chloroflexota bacterium; assembly: GCA_005889345.1. Lineage (GTDB taxonomy): Bacteria > Chloroflexota > Dormibacteria > CF-121 > CF-121 > CF-13. The sequence goes on along the minus strand of VBFR01000199.1, from coordinate 12,828 downwards.
CACAAGTTGCCGTCCGGATCCTCAAAGAAGACGTAGCGGGAGCCTGGAGAGCCTTCCGGTCCGAGCTGTTGGACGGCGCCGACCGGGACGCCGCGGCTGGCGAGCGCCTCGCGGGCGGCATCGATGTCCTGGACGACGAGCTGCACGCCCTTGACCGAGCCGGGCTTGCCGAGCGGCAGGCCCTCGCCGATCACAACCGAGCAGGCCGAGCCCGGGGGCGTCATCTGCACGACGCGCATTCCCGGGTTGGGGCGCACGTCATTATCGAGATTGAAGCCGACCTTCTCCGTGTAGAAGGCTTTCGCGGCATCGACGTCAGAGACCGGGATGGGAACGACCTCGAGCTTCATATCCATGCTTGTGGCCGTTTCGGTTTGAGATGCCATGTTGTCCTCCTTTGCATGCTCAGCCATCATCGACGTCCGCACGTGAGGACGGCGGACGTGAGGACGGCGGTTGGAAGCCTGGAGCGGGAGACGAGACTCGAACTCGCGACATCGACCTTGGGAAGGTCGCGCTCTACCAGCTGAGCTACTCCCGCACGGCAAGCCGGATTTTAGCATCGCCCTTGCGCAGCTCCTGGCACATCGGCCAGATGACCACGATCAATTCCGCCATCCGCGCGGCGGTCCGCTTGATCTCGGCGGCGTTGAACACCTCGACCGGGTACGTTTCGTACAGGCGAACCCAGCCCCGATCCCACGGCTCAAGGTCGAACTGCTGGCCGAGGCGCGCCTTGATCAGCAACAGCTGCCGGGCCAGACCGTTCGCTATGCGGTCGTTCATCGCGGGCTCCGCCTCCAGATGAAGTCCAAGCTCGAGGCGGCCGGTGTTCGGGTGCCACCAGGCCTCGAAATGCAAGCGGGGGTCGCCGTAAAACCACTGCGCCTGGCTCGAGCGAGCCCGGTGGCTGACGCCTTTCATGCCGGCCGGGAGCGCCGCCACGACCTGGGAGGGGAGCGCCCGGAAGAATCCCGCGGTGCGAACGAAGCGCCGCTCGCGATGCGTGGACGAGCCACGCACCGGGGAACGTGCCGGCACGGTGGCTAGCGAGCCGCCGCCGGAGTGCCCGACTCGTCGCCGCTGACGGCGGTCTTCACCATGGCGCTGTAGCGGTCGGCGAGCGCCCGCGCCTTCTCGGAGTCCTCCATGCTGACGATGATGTGGTAGCGCGGCATGTCGGGATCCGGCAGCACCAGCACCCATCCGCCGTCGACGAAGACCTTGATGCCATCGGCCAGGTCGACCGGTTCGTCACGATGCAGCTCCACCATGGTTCGCATCACGCGTCCCTTCGCATCCCACGGCACCGCTTGCTCTCGATGCTCGTAGGCGGCCCGGGGGACCTCCTTGCGGATGACCGAAACGGCACGCCCATCGCTGGCGAGTAGCTCCAGCAGCTTGATCAGCGTGAAGATCGCATCGAACCCCAGCAGGTGATCGGGAAACACGTACCCACCGCTGCCGTCCGACGCCAGCCTGGCCTGGTGTTGCTGGGCGGCCCGCAGCAGGGCCGACGGCTCGCCCTTGCCCGGTACGAAGGTCGACGCCGGGAGCTGACGCACGAGCGCGCCGATTGTCTGCGGGACGGTGGCGGGAGCCAGAAGAACCCCCGGCTTTGCCTTGAGCACCAGCATCGAGATGACACCGAGCGCTTCATGATGGTCGAGCACCTCGCCCTGCTCGTCGATCAGAAAGATCCGTTCCGACCCATAGTCGATGTAAGCGCCCAGCTGGCAGCCGAGCGTCCGGGTGATCAAAGCCGACTGGCGGCGAGCCTCGTCGAAGGCCTCCTTCGTCTTCGACTGGTAGGTTTCGTCGAAACCGGCGTTCAGGGGGATGGCCTCGATGTTCAGCTCTTTGAACAGGCGGGGCAAAACGAGCGAGGCGCTGCCGTGGTCGAAGTCGATCAACACCTTCAGGTGGCCCCGGCGCACGGTCTCGACATCGATCAAGGCGATCAGGCCGTCGATATAGGAGTCGATAGCGTCCTGGGTATAGGTGATATCGCCCATCTCGTAGAAGTGGACCCGCCGGATGTCTTCGCGGAAGAAGACGTTCTCCAGCTTTCGCTCCGCCTTCTTGTCGAGGACCACGCCATGGCTATCGAAGAGTCGAATGTCGGCCGAGCGGCTGTCGAGCGGGGACATCTGGATATGGACAGCGCCGGCGACGGGATGCTCGCGCGCGTAGAACTGCACCACCGGGATGGGCAACTCGCTGAGATCGATGATCGAGGCGCCCGACGACATCATGCCGGCGATCATGGCGCGCTTGATCATGCGAGATGGCCGCTGACCGTCGCGGGCCGCCCCGATCGCGGAACCCTTCGGGTACAGGTTGGCAAACGAGGCGCCCAGCCGGGCGCAGTACTCGGGCGTCAGCTCGATATTGACCAGCCCGTTAATGCCATAGGAGCTGAAGAGGCCGCGTTTGTAGTGGCCGGCCCAGATGATACTTTCGTGCACCGTCGATCCCGGCTCGATTTCCTTGTCGGGCCAGATCTTGACCCCCGCATCGATCGTCGATCCCTCACCGACCACCACGTCGTCGCCAATCACCGCCCCTTCCTCGAGCAGGCAATTGTTCTTGATGGTGACGTGGCGGCAGACGATCGCCTGCCGCAAGCGCGAGTTCTCCCCGATGTAGGAGTAGGTCCAGATGATGGAATTGCTGATCTTCGTGTTTTCATCGACGACCGAGAAGTTCCCGACGCAGACGGGTCCGTTGATGAACGCCCCGGCCTTGAGCTTGCACTCGTTACCGATGTAGGCTGGACCGTTGATCTTTACGTCGTAGCCGATCTCGACGTTCTCGCCGATCCAGACGTTGCCATAGCGGCGCTCGCCGGAGATCTCCACGTCGACCCGTCCCTCCAGCGCATCCCAGTTCGCCTGGTAGTAGGTCTGGATGTTGCCGATGTCGCACCAGTAGCCGGGCACCAGATGGCCATAGAGCGGCATGGCATTGGTGAGCATCTTGGGGAAGACGTCGCCGCTCCAGTCGACCACCGTCGCCGGCGGCATCATGTCGAGCACCGTGGGCTCGATCACGTAGATCCCGGTGTTCACCTGGTCGGAGAAGACCTCACCCCAGGAGGGCTTCTCGAGAAAACGCTTGATCGTCCCGTCCGGGTTGGTGATGACCACGCCGTACTCGAGCGGATTGGGCACCGACGTGAGCACGATGGTCGCCGCGGCGCCCTTCTCCTGGTGATAGCGCATCACAGCCCCCAGGTCGATATCGGTAAGTGCGTCGCCGCTGATCACGACGAACGGCTCGTCCAGGAACTCCTGTGCATTCTTGACGCTGCCCGCCGTCCCCAGCGGGCTGTCTTCGACGACGTAGGTGATGTCGACGCCGAAGTCCGAGCCGTCGCCGAAGTAATCGCGGATGGCCGAGCCGAGGTATTGCAGCGTGACCACCACGTCGGTGATGCCGTGCTTGCGTAACAGCCGCAGGATGTGCTCCATCACCGGCTTGCCGACGACCGGCACCAGCGGCTTGGGAATGCCGCTGGTCAGTGGCCGCAGCCGCGAGCCCTCGCCCCCGGCCATCACAACCGCCTTCACGCCGTTTGCTCCACGGTTGAATTGATGTGATCCCGCAGGAAGGCCGCGGACTCTTCGGGCTTGACGACGTTGATCCACATCCCGGTGCCAAGCTCGAAGCCGGCCGCGGTGCTCAGCTTCGGGATCAGCTCGAGGTGCCAGTGGTAAGCGTCCGCGCCATCGGCCTTGAAGGGCGCGCTGTGGATGAAGTAATTGAACGGGGGGTCATTGAGCCCGTCGTAGAGCGCCCGAAGGGTGAGCTGCAGCGCCTCGGCGAGCGCGGGCTTCTCCCACGATCGGTCGAGTTCGCCGAATGAGGCCGAATGGCGGCGCGGCATGATCCAGGTTTCGAACGGCGTCCGCGCGGCGTAGGGCGCAAACACGACGAAGGCCTCGTTCTCGAAGACGATGCGCGTGCCGGCCCGGCGCTCATCCTCCAGCGTGCGACAGAAAACGCAGGCGCCATTGTCGTCGCGGAAGCGGCGCGCACCCTCCAGCTCGTCGCGAAGACTGGGCGGCTGGACGCTGATCGCGTACAACTGCGAGTGCGGGTGCTCGAGCGAGGCGCCCGCCGGACGGCCGTTGTTGTAGAGGATCAAGCAATGCTCGAGCGCCCCATTGCGCGCGTGATGCTGGTAGCGGTCGACATACGATTGGACGATCTCCTCGACCTGGTGCCGCGGCAGCTTCGGCGTGGACGCCCGATGATCGGGGCTGCTGATCAGCACCTCGCAGGCCCCGATCGCGTCGCGCTGCCAGAAGCGGCCCTCGCGATGCTCCTGCCCGTCCGGCTCTGGCCGGAACGCGGCATAGAGGTTTGGCACCACCCGGATCGACCAGCCCTCACCGTTCGCCGGCAGGCCGGGTGCGCGATAGGCCAGCACCTCGGGCGGCGTCATCGACTCATGGCCCGGGCAGAAGGGACATACGTCCTTGGCGGCGACCGGTTCCCTGGCCGCCTGCGTGAACGAATCCGGGCGCCGGGCACGTTCCGTTGCCACCGCCACCCAGCGCCCTGTGATCAAGTCCTGCCGTAATTGAGGCAACCCGCACGCTCCTGAGGAGACAACGCCGACAACCCGAGAGTGTTTTCATTATCGACGCTCGCCTCTGAGAACGTCGTGAGACGCCTCGCACCGCACCCCGAGCTAGGCGATCCGCTCCCCGCCCTGAAAGACCGCCCAGACCCGCCAGAGCGCTCGCGGCTCGCTCAGGGGATCGCCGTGCACGAGGACGAGATCGGCTGGGTCCCCCGGGCGGATCCTCCCCGCGTGGTCGATGCCCAGCAGCTCGCCGCCTCTAAAGGTGACCGCCGCCAGCGCCTCGTGCGGTTCGAGGCCCGCTAGGACCAGCTGCTCGACCTCCCAGGCGAGGTGACCGGCGCGCACCGAGCCACCGCCGAAATCGGACCCGGCGGCGATGCGAACGCCGGCCCGCCGCGCCGCCTTGATGGCCGCAAACGCTCCCTCCCGCCTCGCCTGGAGCCGGCGCTTCCCCTCGTCGCTCGTAAAGCGCTCGATCCGCGTGGTCCGCGTAAAGGTCGCCCAGCTCGCCAGCACCGACAGCGTCGACACCAGCGCAACGTTGTTCGCGCACATCGTCGCCGCGATCGCATCGTCGAGCTCCATGCCGTGCTCGATGGAGTCCACGCCGGCCTGCGCGCCGACCCGGGCGCCGTCGAGGATGGTGGCGTGGGCCGTGATCTTCCGCCCTCGGGCGTGCACCGCCTCGCACGCCTTGCGAACATCGTCGACCGTGAACGGACAGCGGTCAGACCGGTCCGGCGGATCGAGCATGATCTTGACGAAATCGGTCCCGAAGTCGAGCTGGGCGAGCACCGCCGCCCGTAACTCGTCGCCATCCTTGACGGGCACCGTCATCGGCAGATAGCCGTCGGTCGCGATCCAGGTGCCCGCCACCCGGATGTACGGCGCTCCGATCCGCGCCGCCATCTCCTCGCGGACCTGCAGGCTGACCGCCCGGCCGTCGGGGCCGGCCGGCGAGCCCACATCGCGGGCCCAGAGGATCCCGGCCTGCGCCAGCCGGACGGCATTGCGGCGCGCCACCTCCCGCAACCGGTCGGGCGGGTCCGAACCGCGCTCGATCCAATGGCTGCCGCCGGGCATCGTCAGGTGGCTGTGGGCATCGACGAACGCGGGCACGATCGTCGCGCCGCCGCCGTCGAGCACCTCGGCATTTCCGGGATCGAGGTCGTCCGCCGACACCTGGCTGATACGGCCGTTCTCGATCAGCAGGCTGACTCCAACCTGCAGCGTGGACGAGTGGCCGTCGGCGAGACAGGCATCGCGGATCAGAAGGCGTCCCCTCATGCCATCACCGGCGCGGGCTGCTCCCTGAGGCGGATGACGGGACCCAGCACGATCCACAGCGCGGCCAACGTTGAAACGATCCCTCCGAGGGCGATGGTCTGCACCAGGCCGATTGACGTGCCCAGGATGCCGCCGACGAACGCTCCAAGGGGGATGGTGCCCCAGACGATGGTTCGCATGGTGGCGTTCATGCGGCCCTGGACGCGGTCCGGCGTGATCGCCTGGCGCAGGCTCACCTGGCTGATGTTGTAGATCGGAACCGCGATCCCTTCGATGAAGCCGGTTGCCACGAGCACCGCGATCGGTGCGCCGAGGAGCGCGATGGGGATCGCCAGCAGGGCGAGGCCCCCCACGGCGCTGGTCAGCCCAAGGGTTGGCCCGATGCCCAGCTTGCGAGCGACCCCGCCCGCGAGGAAGGCTCCCACGAGGCTCCCGGTGCTGCCGATCGCGAAGACGATCCCGACGACCGCCGCCGAGAGATGGAGCTGGCGGTAAGCGAAGACGAGGAAGACGGCACCGAAGATCATGTTCGAGCCAAGGTTGCTGGTCGCGGTGCAGCCAGCGATGCGCCAGAGGAGCGGGCTTCGAAAGACCACTTCGATGCCTTCTCGCATCTCGGCAATGAACCCGGTCGCCGCCGATCCGTCGGCCGGCCGCGGCTCAGGCTCCGGCTTTCTGATGGAGGCAAGCGCCAGCGCAGAAAGGAGAAACGATAGCGCGTCGACGGCGACCGCCTTCGCGCCCCCGATCCACTGAATGAGCAAACCGGCGATGGCCGGCCCCCCGACCTGCGCCGTCGAGCGCGTGATCTCCAGCTTGGTGTTGCCTTCGATCAGGTTCGGGCGGTCGACGAGCGCGGGCAGGTAGGACTGATATGAGACGTCGAAGAAAACCGTGAAGATCCCCGTGAGCAAGGCCACCACATAGAGCTGCTCGAGCGTCAGCAGGCCCAATACGAACGCCACGGGAATCGATCCCAACGCCAGCGCGCGCCCAACGTCGCAGACGATCATGATGGGTCGGCGTCGCAAGCGGTCCGCGTAGACGCCCGCCACCAATCCTAGAGTCGGGAACGCCAGAAACTCGAGTGCCGAGAGGATGCCGACCTGGAATGGGCCGGCGTGCAAGATGAGAATGGCGACCGTGGGCACCGCCAGGATCGTCACCTGGCTCCCGAAGACGCTCACGGTTTCGCCCGCCCAGAGCTTTAAGAAATCGGGATGGCGCCACAACCGACCTCGGAACACCGCGCGATTTTATCGGGAACGTAAACTCGTGAAGACGGATGCAGGACGGCTCGAACTCTGTTCGCAACCTCGTCATCGGCATGCTGCTGGTCGCGGCGCCATTCGCGCTCGCCTTCTTTCTCACGCGCAACAACCCGAACTCGGAAGTGCTGCTCATCATTGCGGTCTTCTGTGCTGGCCTGGCGCTGGTCTTCGCAATGGCCTCCGGCCTACAGCAGGTCGGCGGGATCGCGCTGCGGCTCTCGGGACGTTCGAGCCGCGACATCATGATCGTGGGTCTGGCGGTGCTCGCCGTCCTCACTCCCTGGACGATCGAGATCGCCTTGGGCCATTTGCCTCGGGCGTTTGGCTGGACCAACCCGCTTGCGTGGGTGGTCTTCGTCGGCCTGCTGTTGTCGGTGATGCATTCGGCTCGGCCGTACCATGGCATCGCGCTCGCGGTCACCGGCGCGGCGCTGGTGGCATGGGTGGGGTGGGCCGCATGGATGGTGACCACTCCGGGCCTCAGCACGCTCAAGTTCACCTTCACACCGGTCGACCTGATCTCGACCGGGTGGTACGCGGCCCTGATCGGCTGGGTGATCACAGTCGACGCCTTCGCCTCACGGCGCGCGCGCGAGCCCGAGCGCGCCCCCGCGCGCGAGGCCTGGTTGCTGGCCCTCGTCCCCGGCGAGGGGTTGGTCCGTCTCGGCTTTGGCGGTCGCGGTCGCATCTGGATGGCCGCCGCCATCCTGGCGGTCGCCTTCATCGGGATCTCTGCCATCAACGACAGCGAGTTCGCCTACTGGGCGCAGTTCAATACCATGCCGCCGGACCGAGGCCGGCTCGATGTGGTGATTGCGGCCGGTGCGCTGGCACTGGTCCTCCTCGGCAGCTGGATCGATACCTGGCGCACGCTTCGCCGGCGCGCGATGATGGGCGACTGGCTCGCCCGCGTCACCGCCCGTTCGCGTGGGGGATCGGGTCAGGCGTAGTGGCAGGCGGCGAACTGGCCCTTGCTGACCTCGCGCAAAGCCGGTTCTACTTCGGCACAATAGTCCGTCGCGATTGGGCAGCGGGTCCGGAAGTGGCAACCGGAAGGTGGATTGGTCGGACTCGGCATCTCGCCCGATAGCACCGTCTGGTCCCGGCGTAACGTGGGGTCCGGGATGGGGATGACCGAGATCAACGCCTTGGTGTAGGGATGCCGGGGACCGCGCAACAGCTGCTCGGCCGGCGCCAGTTCGACGATCTTCCCCAGGTACATCACCGCGATTCGATCGCTGACCTGCTCAACGACCGCCATGTTGTGCGCGACGAAGAGGTAGGTGAGATCGAATTCATTCTGCAGATCCTCGAGCAGGTTGAGAATCTGCGACTGGATCGATACGTCCAGGGCCGAGACCGGCTCGTCGGCGATGATGAGCTTCGGTCGAAGCGCCAGCGCGCGGGCGATCCCGATCCGCTGCCGCTGGCCGCCGCTGAATTCGTGCGGGAAGCGCCCGCGGTACTGGCCTCGCAACCCGACGACTTCCAGCAGCTCGCTGACGATCTTGTCGCGCTCGTGCGCCGACCCGATGCCGTGAACCAGTAAGCCCTCGCCCACGATCTCGCCGACGGACATGCGGGGATTGAGCGAGCCGTAGGGATCCTGGAAGATGATCTGCACCTCGCGCCGAATCTCGTGCAGCTCCTTCTTCTTCGCCTTGAAGATGCTGCGTCCCTCCAGCCAGGCCTCACCCGAGGTGGGCGGGATCAGCCGCAGGATGGTGCGGGCGACCGTGGACTTGCCGGAGCCCGACTCACCGATCAGGCCAAGGGTCTCTCCTTTCTTGATCTCGAAGCTGACCCCGTCAACCGCCTTGACATTCGCAACCGTGGTCTGCAGGAGGCCGCCCTTGATCGGGAAAAACTTGACGAGGTCCTGCACTTTGAGCAGCGCGCCGTTGACGACGGTCGGGTGCGCCTTTTGCTTTTGCTTGCTCATTCGTACTGCCAGCAGGCCACCAGGTGTTCGGCGCTGCCGTTAGCCGTCAGCGGTGGGATATCACGGTCGCTCCGTGGAGCCTTGATCGGGCAGCGGGGACGGAAGGCGCAGCCTGGCGGTACCGCGAGCGGGTTGGGCACGCTGCCGGTGATGACGTGGAGGCGCTCCTGCTTCTTCCCCAGCCGCGGGATAGAGGCGAGCAGTCCCTGGGTGTAGGGGTGCTTCGGGCTCGCGAACAGCTCCTCGGTCGTCGCCTGTTCGACGATGCGACCGGCGTACATGACGGCGACGCTGTCGCACATCTCGGCCACCACGCCCAGGTCGTGTGTGATCAGGAGAATGGCGGAACCAAACTCGCCCTTGAGGTTTCGCATCAGCTTGAGGATCTGCGCCTGGATCGTGACGTCGAGCGCGGTGGTCGGCTCGTCGGCGATCAGCAGCTCCGGGCTCGTGGAGAGCGCCATGGCGATCATGACCCGTTGGCGCATTCCGCCCGAGAGTTCGTGCGGGTACTGCCCGGCTCGCCGTTTTGGATCGGAGATCCCGACCAGGCGCAACATCTCGATCGCCCGGTTGAGCCCGGCCTGATGATCGACTTTCTGGTGCAGTCGGACGGCTTCTGCGATCTGGTCCCCGACCGTGAAGACCGGGTTCAGCGCCGTCATCGGCTCCTGGAAGATCATCGAGATGTCGTTGCCGCGGATATCCTGCATCTCCTCGTCCGGCAGCCCGATGAGGTCCCGATCGTGGAACCAGACGTGCCCCTGCGTGATCCGGCCGTTCTTCTCCAGCAACCGCATGATGGAGAGCGCCGTGATGCTCTTCCCCGACCCGGATTCCCCCACCAGGCCGACAGTCGCCCGGGCGGGGATCGTCAGGTTGACGCCATCGACTGCCTTGACCGTCCCGCCGTGAACGTGGAACTGGGTGTGCAGGTCCTCGATGCGGAGGAGGTCGCTCACCGCTGCCGGGGATCCAGCGCGTCCCGGATCCCGTCACCGACGAGGTTGATCGCCAGCGCGGTGATGACCAGCGCTGTGGCCGGGAAGATAACCAGGTACGTGTGGTCGGAAAGGAGGTATTCCTCGAAGTTCTGCAGCATGTTTCCCCAGCTCGGCTCCGGCGGCGGGATGCTGTATCCGAGGAAGCCGAGGGCGGCTTCCAGCAGGATGATCCCGGAAACGCCCAGCGTCGCGGAGACGATGATCGGCGCCAGCGCGTTGGGCAGGATGTGTCGGAGGATGATGCGCGTATTGGAGGCACCGAGCGCGCGTGCCGCCTGGACGAACTCCTGTTCTCGAAGCACAAGAAACTGCGCCCTCATCAGACGTCCGATCTCGAACCATCCGGTGGCCGCTATCACGATGATGACCGTGCTCAGGCGGACACCGCCGGTGGCCGCGGTGACGGCGATGACGACCAGCAGGAAGGGCATCGAGATGATGATGTCGGTGAACCGCATCAGCGCGTTGTCCAGCCAGCCGCCGTAGTAGCCGGCCAGCGCCCCCAGGCCTCCGCCGATGATCAGGTAGCCGACGACGGCGAGGATTCCGACCATAAGCGAGACCCTGGCTCCGCGAAGCAGGCGCGCCAGCTCGTCCTGGCCGAGCTCGTCGGTGCCGAGAAGATGTTGAAAGCTCTGGAAGGGCGCCTTGTAGGGGTGGCGATAATCCTGGATGCTGTAAAGGTTGCCGGTGATGATGGGCACGACGACGGCCGCCACGACGATTACCCCCAGAATCAGCAGCGCCCCGGTCGCCACCCGGTGGTGGAGGAAGCGGATGACGGCCAGCTTCCAGAAGCCCAGCTCCGGCGCACCTGCGAGCTCGTCCGCCTTGACGCCGGGTTGGGCGATCGCCCGCTCCTGGTCGACCGTGGTTTCGACGGAGAGCTGACCCGGGCCAGCCCCGGGGAGGCCGCCGGTCGCGCCCCCTATTGGAAGCGGCGGAACCTGGGCCATCAGTATCGGATCCTCGGGTCGGCGACCGCGTACAGAACGTCGGCGATCAGGTTGAAGAGCACGGTGCCGGCGGCGACCAGCATGACAACGCCCAGGATGACCGGGTAATCGCGGTCGACCACGGCACCGAACGCGAGCTGTCCGGTGCCCGGCCAGCTGAAGATACCCTCGGTGATAATTGCCCCGTTGACGATCTGCGGGATGGCGATCCCGACCAGGGTGATGATGGGGAGGATCGCGTTGCGCAGGGCGTGTTTGTAATTGACGCGCTCCACCGCCAGGCCTTTGGCGCGCGCCGTTCGGATGTAATCCTGATGGAGCACCTCCAGCATGCTGGCGCGCATGAAGCGGCTGAAGATCGCGATCTGGAGGATCGCCAGCGAGGTGACCGGGAGCACCATGTGGATGAGGAGATCGAGGGGGTCGTCGACACCACCGGTGTGCATTCCGAAGAGGGGGAACCCCCAGTGAAGCGGCGACTGTTTCAAGAAGACCGCGAAGATCAGCAGGAGATAAATGCCCAGTACGAAGCTGGGAATCGAGACGCCGATGTAGGAAACGATCGATGTGGTCATGTCGATCTTCGAGTACTGGTGGGTCGACGCGTAGATCCCCAGCGGGATCCCGATGCCCAGCGCCACGAGAAGGGCGGCGCCCAGTAGCAGGATGGAGTTGGGCAGACGCTGCATGAGCAACGTCGTGACCGGCTCGTTGTACTGGTAGGAATCGCCCAGGTTTCCGTGGACCAGGGCGCCGAGGTAGCGCACGTACGACTCGGGGATGGAGTAGGGATTGCCGTTGGCGTCGGTCAGGCCGAGGCTGTGCAAACGCCGGTTGACCTGGTCCTGGTGGATCCGCGGGTTCTCGCCCACACTGACCGGCGCACCGGGCGTGATCCGAGTAAGCGTGAAGAAGATCGCGGACATGAGCAAGAGGAGAAAGATCCCGATCGCCACTCGGCGAACGAGGTAGAAGGTCACGTCTTCATCCTACGACACCATTTTGCCCTGTCCGAAGCATTTCGCCCGAATACGGCCCGAACTCCCGGTTAGAAGCATAGCGAACAACCGCCCGAACGGTACGGGGAGGCGGCTGCGGCCGCCTCCCCGTGACTGTCGCTACTTACCGTTCTTCGAGAACCAGGTCGAAAACACCTCGGTGTTGCGCGCGTCGTCGACGTAGATCACGTTGTCGCCTCCGCCGGCTGTCACGCCACCGACGTTGCTCGACCAGCCCATCGCGGACTTGTCGGCCCACAGCATGTAGGTCACGACGTCGCCGCTGATGATCTTCTCGATCTGGTTGAAGATCGCCTTGCGGGCGGCTTTGGTCGCATCAGGGGTCGACTTGATCGTCGTCCGCTCCTGCTCGATCAGCGTGTCGAGCTGCGGGTTGGTGTAACCGGTCCAGTTGTTGCCCGTCTTGTGCTCGGGTGTCAGCTGGCTGGAGTGGAAGGTCGTGTAGTTGTCCGGGTCGAGCGTCAGGCCGAATCCCGCGATGGCGATGTCGAAGTTGCCCTGCTGGATCGGCTTGTAGAACACCTTGAAGTCGGTCGGGTCGGGCGTGAGCTGCATCCCGATCGCTTTCAACTGGTCGGAGATGATCTGGGCGGCCTTGATGCGCTGCGCCTTGCCGGCGCGAACCCGGATCTTGCCGACGAACTTCTGCGCTGCACCGCCATTCGGGTTGGGTCGCGTCGCCACGCCGTCAGCCCCGATGGTCCATCCGGCTTGCGTCATCAGTGACTTCGCCTTGGCGACGTCCTGCGTGTAGG
>VBFR01000121.1 GCA_005889345.1 Chloroflexota bacterium | reverse complement strand
GCGAGGCATGCGACGCCGGTCACCTCGGCAATCCCTGCACAGCCCAGGACCCCGGCGGCGGATTCGATGATCGGCACGATGGGTAACTCGGCAGTTGTACGCGCCTGCTTCATCGCTCGCCGGCAGGTTTGGACGTCGTCGCGATGCGACGCCTTGGGGAGGACGACCGCTTCCAGCGTAGTCAACGGCACGGCGTTCAGGTCTTCCTCCATCTCGCGGCTCGATGCGGGATGGACGCGGAGCCAGATACGCGCCCTGCCGGCCAGCTCATGCAGTGCCTCGCGAACGATCGCTCGCGCTTCCCCGATGCGCGAAGGTGGCACCGAGTCCTCCAGGTCGAAGATGCAGACGTCCGCCCCGGAGGTGACGGCTTTTCGGAGTCGGGCGGCCTCGGTGCCCGGCGTGAAGAGCGCACTTCGCACCCGGCGCAGCCGGTCAGCCATGGCCGAATGCGCCGCGGTCTCGCAGCGCGTCGATGTCGGCCGCACCATAACCGGCCTCTGTCAGGATGGCGTCGCGGTCGCCATCGAGTGCTGGTCCCGGCCGGTATGCCGGCGTGAATCCACTCACCTTGATCGGTAGACCGACGGTCGTCACTTCACCTAAGGCAGGATGCCGATATGCGGCGAGCATCGCCCGTTGCTCGAGTTCGGCCCGATCGAGGGCCGCCTCCATCGTGCGCACCGGTGCAACCGGTACGTGGCCTCGCAGCAATCCGACCCAGTGTGCGGTTCGCTGCTCGCGGAATCGTTCCTGCAGGGTCTTGAGGAGCTCGTCCCGATTCCGGCGCCGCTCGTCGAAAGATGAGAACCGCGCGTCGCCGGCGAGCGCCGGCAAGCCCATGCGCTGGACCAACGCTCGGAAGAATTTCTCTTTCGCGCAGGCGATGGCAACATGGCCATCGGCGGTGGCGAAGAACTGGAAGGGCACGATGCTGGGATGGCTCGAGTCGGCGGTGCGATCGCCTGGGACACCCGCCGTCAGATACCAGGTCGCGCGATAACTGTGCAACGCCAGCGCCGTGTCGTAGAGGCTGACATCGACATCGCGGCCGCGACCGGTTCGTTGCGCGTCGAAGACGGCGGCCATCAGCGCTAACGCCGCCATGATGCCGCCCGTGTAATCGGCAAGCGAGAGGCCGCTCTTCACCGGCGGCCCGCCGGGTTCGCCCGTGAGCGCCGCCCAGCCAGCCTCCGCCTGGATCAACGGGTCGTAGCCGGGCTCGGCGCTCCGCTCGCCATCGCGGCCATACGCCGACAGCGAGACGCAGACGATGGCGGGATTGATCCGTCCGAGCACGTCATAGGTGAGACCGAGGTTATTGAGGACGTCGCCTCGCAGGTTGGCATAGACGGCGTGCGCGTTACCGCACAGCTCGTGAAGGACTTCCTGACCGGCCGGGCTCTTGAGGTCGAGCAGCATACTGCGCTTGCCGCGGTTGAAGGAATCGAAATAGAGGCTGTCCGTGCCGCGCTGCCCGGGCGCGACGTAGCGGCTGACATCGCCCCCGGTCGATGGATCCTCCAGCCGGATGATGTCGGCGCCGAGGTCTGCCAGGTGAAGGGTGCCGAACGGTCCGGCGCCGAATTGCTCGACGGCAACGATACGGACGCCCGCGAGGGGAGCCGGCTCCATGCTGAACTCCTTCAGGCCGGCAGTTCGGCCCATACCATGGCCGAAGTCTACCGGCAGTGGACTCGCGACTCCACCGGTTGCGACGGCCGCGCTAAACCGAAAATAACATCGTGTTCGATTACGCCAAGCGTCGAGCAAAGGTTTGGGACCGGATGCGGCAGGCCGGCATCGACCTGCTCTTCCTGCCGATCTCGGGCGACCTCGAGTACCTCACCGGAATCCCGCGGCGGGAACCGTCGTTCGGCAATGTGGCGTACCGGCATGGCTGGATGGCGGGCGCCTTCCTGCGGCCGGATGCAGACCCCGTTGTCGTGCTGCCGCGCATGATCACCGAGTTCGAGCTTCCGGGCGGCGCGTCGAGGGACATCGTCGTCGTCCACGAGACGGATGACGGCAACGCCGTGCTCGCCCGTATCGCTGCCGACCTTGGACCGTCGCGGTCGCTGGCCGTCGGGGCACGAACCTGGGCCGAGACGCTGATCCACCTGCGCCAGGCGCTGGGCGATCCGGCACTCTCCAATGCCGACGACCTGATCAATCCACTTCGCCGGATCAAGTCGCCCGAAGAGATGGAGCGGATGGCCGTGGCGGCGCGGATCGTCGACGAAGTCATGGCCGTGATCGGCCCGCAGGTCCTGCCGGGCGTGACGGAGGCGGAACTCGCGGCGGAGGTCAACCTCGAGATGTCGCGGCGCGGCTCGCGGGTCGAATCATTCGATACCGGCATCATCTCGACTGGCCGCCTCGATCAGCGTGATGCCGGCACCAGGCTGACCACGCAGCCGATCCGCGCGGGCACCTCGGTGTCTTTCGACTTTGGCGCCGTGGTCGACGGCTACTGCTCGGACTTCGGCCGCACCATCTTCGTCGGCGAACCCGATGCCGAGTTCCGGCGCGTCTACGAACTCGTCATCGCGTCGCAGGCTGCCGGCATCAGAGCCGCCTGCCGCGGCGTGACAGCCAGCGCGGTCGATCGGGCCAGCCGCCAGGTCATCGAGGAGGGAGGGTATGGCAAGTGGTTTCGCCATCGAACCGGGCACGCCATCGGCCTCGACGTGCACGAGTATCCGTTCATCTCCGAGGAAGACGAGACACCTCTGGAGCCAGGGATGACGTTTACGATCGAGCCGTCGATCTTCTGGCCGGGCCGTGTCGGCGCGCGCATCGAGGACGTGGTGGTTTGCGAGACGAACGGCGCCCGCAGGTTGAATCGCTACCCGGAGACCCTCGTAGTCAACGATTAGCGAGTCGAGGCAAGACCCGCTCGCCCAGAAGCCGGATCCCCTCTTCCTCGGTCAGGCCGTGAGGGGATCCGAACTCGACGCGACGGGCTCCGGCGTCGAACAGGGCCTTGGCCTGCTCGGCCACCTGCTCGGCCGTGCCGGCCATGGCGAATCGATCCAGCACCTCGTCGGAGATCTCCCCGCCGGCGGGAGCCTCTGTGGTTGGATCGAGCCGGCCGACGACGTCGAGGTACATCGCCACGGCGGATCGCGCCAGCCGCCGGGCGGCGGCACCATCCTCGGCGACGACCGTCACCGCCCCGACTACAATTCCAACGTCGTCGGATGACCGGCCGGCGCGCTGTGTTCCGACGTCGATCAGCTCGCGCATGCGCCGGACCATCGCGGGGTTCGCGGTGCCACCGATCTTGACCTCATCGGCGATCTCGCCGGCGAGCGCCGAGGTTTTGGGAGACCACGTTCCGATCAGCAGCGGGACACGGGAGCGCTGGACGTTGAACTGTAGCGAGGTGCCGGGCGCGACCGAAAAGATCTCGCCGCGATAGCCGCCGCGATCGCGTGCCAGGAGCAAACGGACGATCTCGGCCGCCTCGCGCAACGCCCTCACCGGTCGGGCCGGTTGGATCCCTAGCTTCTCGAGCCAGGCGCCTCGCGCCAGCCCGAGATACGCCCGTCCACTGGATGCCAGATCAAGGGCGGCGATCTGACCGGCGATCTCGACCGGGTGCAGTGCGAACGGGTTCAGGCACGCCGGGCCGAGTCGGATGCTGCTGGTGTTGAGCGCCGCCGCCATGAGGGGGACGATGGCCGGCTGGTACATCAGGTCCGAGAAAACGGTCAAGACGTCGAAGCCGTACTCCTCGGCCAGTTTCGCGATCTTCGCGTACTCGGCCGGCGCCTTGTTGCCCTGAAGCCCGAGACCAACTTCCCCTCTTGTCACGTGTGGTCTTCGGTGCGAAGCGTGCGCTCGCCGATCCGCTCGATGCGCATCAGGACGCGCTCGTCCGGGTCGGGGCAGGCCACGAGCGTGTCCTGCTCGAGCCAATCGTCATCCGCCAGCCGCCGCTGTACCGCGGGCAGCAGCGGTAGGATCGCCGAAAGCGCGTAGATGCAGAAATGGCGGTCGCCGGGGATCCGGATGTGGCTGCTTTCAGTGACCTCGAA
Source organism: Chloroflexota bacterium (assembly GCA_005889345.1). Classification (GTDB taxonomy): domain Bacteria; phylum Chloroflexota; class Dormibacteria; order CF-121; family CF-121; genus CF-13. The sequence continues at coordinate 2,542 of VBFR01000121.1, read as the reverse complement.
ATAGTCGCCGGGTTGCAACCCGCAGACGGAGCGTCCCTCGATTCGCTCGACGATCACGCGCAAGTCGAACAGTGAGAATTCGCCCATGATGCCTACAGGGTCGAACGGCCCCAGTAGAAGCGACGACCGACCGGACGGACTTCAATGCTCCATCCGATTGCGTGAAGCTTCGCCTCGAGCTCGGCGGGTTCATAGAATACCTTGACCGCGCGGAACTGCCTGCCGTCTTCCAGCTCGCGGAGGACGGTCTCCCCCTCGAGTCGCTTTTCCATACCACGCGTCTCCTCGGTGCCGAGCTCGTCGATGAAGAAGACCTGGCCGTTCGGCGCGAGGGATTCGCCGACCAGCCGCCAGAACTGGGCAAACCGGTCGTGGGGTACATGGGACAGCCAGAAGGCGAAGAACACCAGGTCGTACCGGCGATCGGGTTTCCACGAAAAGACGTCGGCCAGGACGTGACGGACGTTCGGTGCATTCACGCGCTCTCGATTGATCTCCAGCATCTCATCCGCGGCATCGATCGCGGTCACGTCCCGGGCGTGCTGCGCGAGCCATTGTGTCCACCACCCGGTGCCTGATGCCAGCTCGAGGACGGAGCCAAAGGGACCTACCCCTTCGAGCGCCTCGAGCAGAATGGCGATTTCCTGTGCGTCATCGTCCCCCGGCCGTCCAGCGACGTTTCCTCCCATGCTGAAATACCGCCCGAGCCGACGCATGGACTGGTCGTACTCACCGGCCCGCGCGCGGTAGTAGGCGATCTGATCGGCGATCAGCGCATCGCGGTCCGTCTCGCCTGCCATCTCAGCGGCGGTCACCAGTCTCGGTTGGCCTGGAGCTGGTCTTCGAGGCGGCCGCGGCAGCTGCTGCAGACGTAGGCCTCGTCATCCTTCGCTCGGCGATACTCGCCTTCGTCAAGAAACGCATCGAGCACCCGGCCGCACAGTTCGCATTCAACCTCGTGGCCGGCGCAGTCCGTGCAGATGCGCTCTCCCGGATTGAACTCGCTGAAGGTCGCGCTGTTGACGCCCAGTCCCGCGGATCGTAGAAGGGCGATCATGCGGCTGTCGATCTCCATCTCACTCACGTCGAGTGTCGAGATTCCGCAATATTTGCAGGCGGCGACCTCGTGCTGACGTCGCCGCTCCAGGATCTCCTGGCCCACATCAGCGAGGCTCTCCTGCGGAACGGAGGTCTCGTCGGCCGGATGCGCGGCGGTGGCATCGTCAGGCATCAGGCTGGTCTTGTGCTTCAGGTATTCGCGGGCGTCGTCCGCGTCTTCTGCGGGCACGCTCACGGTCAGCGCGCTGGACGTCTCGTAGGTAGACGTGATGACCGAGCGCGGGTTTCCCCCCTGAACCCAGACGGGATAGCCGGCCACTTCCAGCGTGGTCCTCACCAGGTCGGCATCCATCGGGGACGGCGTCTGATAGATAACCGTCCAATCGCGCTCCTTAGCGGCGGCCATCGGTCAAGAATGCCAGAAGGCAGCCAGCAAACTCCATGCCCGCCATGAGTTGTACTACCTGGTCAGCCATGGATCGCCGTTCCAAGACTCCGCACGATCTAGTCTTCCTTCCCGCCGCTGAACTCCCGGTGCTCGAGCGCATCAGGCGGCTCAGCTGGCAGGATTTCGAGGATTTTGTCGCAGAGGTCTACCGAGGAGAGGGTTATCACGTCGAGCAAGCGGCCCGTGGACGGGCGGACGGCGGCTACGACCTCGTCCTGCTTCGAGAGAACGCTTCAGTCCTGGTCCAGTGCAAGCACTGGCTGGTCTATGAGGTCGGTGTGCCGCGCATTCGAGAGCTCGCCGGGGCCATCCAGAAAGTCGGCGCGACGGGAGGCGTTTTCGTAACTACGGGCGTCTTCACCAAGCCGGCGAGGCAGTTCGCCACGGGCATGCCAATTCAGCTGGTTGACGGTGATGCGCTGGTCAGGCGTGCATCGGGCGGCACCGACGAGCAACCAGACGCCCATGCACCGGCTGCTATCGGCGCTGCACCAAGTTGCCCGAAGTGCCAGAAGCCGATGATATGGCGCACCACCGGAAGAGGTGGTCGGCTCCTGGCGGAGCCATTCTGGGGTTGCGGAGATTTCCCTCGTTGCTGGGGCAAACGGCAGGCGGCATAGGGCCCTTGAACATCTGGTTCGCGGTCGGCGCCGTGATCGCCCTGGTGCTCATTGCCGTCGCCGTGCTCGGAACTCGCCGCCCACGTCACGCCGAAGAGGAGCTGCGCCAACCATCGGGGCAGCCTGGGCCCACCGGAGCGCCCGGCTCGTTCGACGCGTCGTCGCTCGGGAAGTGGCTGCGATCCGCTAAGGCACAGCGCGTGACCGGCACCTTGCAGGTGACGGCGGGCGGGCGGACCTGCTCACTCTATTTCCTCTTCGGCCACCTGTTTCATGTCGCGAGCGACACGCTCACGGGCGAGCCGGCCCTTCGGGAGTGCCTGAGCTGGCAGGATATCCAGTACACCTTCGACCCGAAGGCGAAACTGCCTACGGAAGAAACCATCGCGGGGCCGATCGACCAGATCCTGGCTTA
>VBFR01000304.1 GCA_005889345.1 Chloroflexota bacterium | reverse complement strand
ACTCTTCAGGCTTACCCGCATATCCGCCCATTTCGGGGCCCACGAATCCGCCGTGGTGGCTCGGGAAGACTGTCGCCCGCTGACCGAGCAGCTCGGCAGCAGCCAATGACGTGCGCCAGGTCACGGTGCCCTGCGACTCTTCGCCAACGGCAATCACGATCCGCGTCGGTGCCTCGGCCAGCGCTTTGAAGTCTGGACGGTAGGCAGTAATCGGCCGGGATCCGCCTGATAGCAGCGGGTCGTCACGCGTGCCGTCATCGTCTGCGGGCATCCCGAACTGAGTTGGATCCGCCGCGGGCTGCGCGAAGTACTTGTCGTTGAACTCGCCTTGCCACGACGTCATCCTGATGAAAGTCGCCATGCCAGCCCATCGCCCGTTGGCCTCGTAAGCGTTGCGAACGCCGTCCTCGGCCCGGTCGGCCTCCTTGGCATCCGGAAGAAGTGCGAGGAGCGGCGGCTCATGTGCCACCAGCGTGGTCAAGTCCCTGGGATAGGCCGCTACGAGCGCGAGCGCCGTCACGGCGCCACCACTGCTGGCGAACATCTCGACCGGGCCGGCCCCTAGCGCCTCGATCAGCGCGTGAAGGTCGCGCGCCTGGAGGTTCGGCACGTTCTCGACTCGACCGTCTTTGCGTTTGCTGCGGCCGAGGCCGCGCGGGTCATAGGTGACAACTGTGCGGTCGGGGAAGTGTGAGGCCAGCGTCTGGAACCCGCCGGCGTCCATTGGCTGGCCGATCATGAAGAGCAGTGGTCGGCCATCAGCGGTGGGCAGCGGCCCGTGCACGTCGTAGACGATGTCGGCCTCGGGAGTTTGGAGCGTATCCGTCGTCTTGATTACAGCTTCGGATGTCCCCTGTTTCATAACAGGTCCGATTTTAGTGAGTCTTGGCTAGAACCGCTCGCCCGCTGCAGCCAGAGAATCAACCAGAAGCGCACGATCTGAGATAGGAAGAGGAGGGGGGAGGCGGCCTCGGTAGCAGGGTGCTCTGCTGCCCGAGATCCCAAGGACTCGCCCCCGAGCGCCACAGGGAGCGGTCGATAGGGGGTTATGGCGAACAGCGAGCTTCATCAGTAGAGGTACCCGATCGGTCAACGGTTGACAGGCGAGAATGATCGCCTAATGGGTCAGAAGCGGAATGGAAGAGACACAAAGCAACTTCCCGAGTTGCTCGTCCGAGACGTCAACGGCTGGCGACGGTGGCTCATGGCGCTTCACGCAGATTCCAATGGCGTGCGGTTGGTTCTCTCGAAGGGTGGCGCAACGAAGCCAACGAAACTGACTTACGACCAGGCGCTCGAAGAGGTTATCTGCCACGGGTGGATCGATGGCCAGGGCAACCGCCGGGACGACACGACGTATCTAGTACGCTTCACCCCTCGACGAAAGCGCAGCGTCTGGTCGAAGCGCAACACTGAAATCGCGGAACGCCTCTTACGTCAAGGACGCATGCGTCCGGGCGGCCTGGCTGAGATCGCGCGAGCGAAATCGGATGGCCGTTGGGCAGCAGCGTATGCGGGCATGGCGAGCAGCGTCGTTCCGCCTGACCTGGCTGGGGCTTTGGATGCGAAACCTGCGGCGAAGGTGATGTTCGCCGGCCTTTCGGCACAGAACCGCTATGCCATCCTGTATCGAATCGCTCAGGCAAAGCGGCCGCAGACGCGAGCCTCTCGGATCGAAAAATTCGCAACTATGCTGGCGAGGGGTGAAACGATCTACCCGCAGCGCCCCGTCGGTACCAAATCAGGCCGTTAGCCGTACTCACACTGGGCTGAGGCGCTCGTTCGGCCATTTAGCCTCGGCGATAAATCGTACGCGGCGGCGTGGGCAGGTTTCGAGCGGCATTGCCTCAAAGGCTGATCTCTCCGCGCGGCTGAGGCCGTGGTTTGCAGCTCAGCAGGGCCCAGCCACGTTGCCAGCTCGGGTAAGAGGCGCTCGAATGAAGACCGGCTGAGGGGCCAACCTGGCCCTGAGGACCACGCCATGATGGCCGCGTACGAGGTGGCGTAGGCGTCGCCCGTATCTCGACATCTACAGCGAGCGCGACCTCGGGGTAATAAAGGACATCCTGGTTCGCAGCGGGCAGCGGCTGGGGGCGCGAGCGACGCGCTTCGTTCGACCTAAACGTCTGCCCCCACTCTCATGAAAGAGCTTCGCCGATGAAGGCGAAGGTGAGCTCCTCGAGCCGACGCCGTGTGTCATCCCGGACGTCGCGCAGGGGCCGTTGCCCGGCGAGCACCGCGAGCCCGTGCACCGTTGACCAGATCGGGTACTCGATGCCGTCGCGGCGGCTCCGGTTGAGCACTCCGGCGTCGACCAGCTCGTCGAGTACTGTGTATGCGTTGAATAGACCGCACGGGTCTTACGCCGCTGGCGCAGTCGTGATCGCAGCGGGCCTTTACGAGTTCATGCCGCTCAAGCAGTACTGCCGTCATCGCTGCCGCGTCGGTGTCTGCTCTGGGTTCAAGCTTGGAATCTACTGCGTCGGCTCGAGCATCGGGCTGATGCTGACGCTGGTGGCGCTGGGCGTCATGAGCGTCACCCGGATGTCCGTGATCGCGATCCTTGTCCTCGCCCAAAAGCTCCTGCCGGCGAAGGCTGCCATCGATGCGCCGGTAGCGCTGGCGATCGTTGGGCTTGGAATCCTGATCATCCTCGCGCCCTCGTCAATTCCCGGGCTTACGCCACCGATGTAGGACGACGTATCTGGTGTGCTTGTCACGGCCATGGTCGTAAAAAAGGAGGGAAACAATGACCGCTAAAAGAAGGACGGAAGCAACGATCAACCATAGGGTAGGAACGCGAGAAGAGTGGCTTGCGGCCCGCGAGGCGTTGCTAACCCGCGAGAAAGAGCACACGAGACTGGGTGACGCACTCGCACGGCAGCGGCGCGAACTGCCGTGGGTCCGAGTTGAGAAGAAGTACCGCTTTGATACCGACGACGGCACGCGGACCCTGGCGGAACTGTTTGATGGCCGCAGCCAGCTGCTCGTCTACCACTTCATGTTCGGCCCGAGCTACCAGGCTGGTTGTCCTACCTGCTCGTCGGTCGCGGACGCCGTAAATGGCATCGTCCCGCACCTGAACGCGCGCGACGTGACCATGCTTTTCGTCTCACAGGCTCCGCTCCGTATAGTGCAAGCGTTCAAGGGGCGCATGGGCTGGAGTTTTCCGTGGGTATCGACGGCTAACAGCGAGTTCAACGTCGACCTCGGTTACTCGAGCAGCGAGCAGCAGACGCGCGCATGGCTCACGCCACAGGTCGAGGAGGGAATGCCGCCAATCGCCGCCCGTAATGCGAGGGAGACCGGCACCGACGTCGTCGGATACTTGACCGAGAGCTTCGGCTTCAGCGCCTTCGTCTTGGACAACGGGACCATCTACCACACCTATTCGACCGCCGGTCGCGGGGTCGAATTCTTGATGAGCTACTACGGGATCCTTGACCGGACTCCCAAAGGCCGGGAGGAGGGTGAGGGGTTCCAGTTGTGGATCCGCCGCCACGACGAGTACGGCAACCCGTGACGCCATGCCGGTCCTGGCACTTCGCAGCTTGACCAGGTAAGTTGACGGCATAAGCGAAGGCTCTAACGGGCTAAAGCGATTAGTTGCGGGCGGTTCGCTGTGCTTCCGAG
>VBFR01000198.1 GCA_005889345.1 Chloroflexota bacterium | reverse complement strand
GCGTGCCTTCGAGCGAAAAACAAAAGCACACGAGTCTCGCGCTCTGGGTTATATCAATAAAACCGCCGGCGCCGATCACGCGGCCACCCAGGCGAGAGACATTCACGTTGCCATGACGATCTACTTCACCGGCGCCCATGAAGGTGGCGTCGAGGCCGCCGCCGTTGTAAAAATCAAACTGGCTGGCGTGCGGAATGATCGCCGTGGGGTGCGCCGTGATGCCGAAGTCGACGCCGCCGGCAGGCACACCGCCATACACGCCGGACTCGACCGTCAGGGTAATCGCGTCGGACAGCCCCGCCTCGGCCAGCGCCGGACCGACGCTGTCGCCCGGAATCCCGGTGCCAATATTCACGATATCGCCACGGTGCAAATATCTAATTGCGCGGCGGCCGATCGCCAGCCGGTTAGAAAATTCCGCGCGCGGCAACTCGGCGCTCGACGAGGCCGAGATATATCGCTCGTCAAAGAACACGCCGTCGGACTGACGATGCTGCCGTTCCGGCTCCGGCGCCTTGACGACGAGATCGACGAGGCTGCCCGGAACGGCGACATGCCTCGGCGCGATGGCGCCGCGGGCGACGAGCTTCTTCGCCTGGCAAATCACGAGACCGTTACTGTTATGCGCCGACTGGGCGATCGCCAAGGCATCCAGCGTGACAGCTTCTTCGTCCACCGAACAATTCCCGTCGGCATCGACGGCGCTGGCACGAAAGATGCCGACGTCAATCTTGAAGCGGCGATAGAACATGAAGTCCTGATCGTCGACGCGGTGGATGGCGACATAGTCCGGTGCGTGATCGCGGGCGGGCTGATTGACCTTGCCGCCTTCGATCCGCGGATCGACAAACGTGCCGAGGCCGATCCGCGTCAGGTTTCCGGGCCGGCCCGCCGCGATGGATCGATACAAGGTCGCGATTTGGCCCTGGGGCAGGCAGACGGCCTGGGCCCCGCCCTGGCCCAGGAACGCGGACATCCGGGGCATCAGGCCCCAATGCGAGCCGACGATGCGCTTGGCCAGGCCCTCGACGGCGAAATGCTCGAAGCCAATCTTGCGATTGCTCTGGCCGGCGGAATGGACGATGACGAGATCCCGCGGGTGGCCAGTCTTGCGAAAGCTCTCTTCGATGCCTTCGTAGAGGGCCTCGGCAACGCCCATGAGCGGCGACGGCCTCCTGGACCGAGGCGAGCCTCAAAGCACGTAGCCGCCGCCGACGTTGATCACCTCGCCGGTTACGTAGCCGGCCTCGTCCGACGCGAGAAATGCGACGACGGCCGCGACGTCCGAGGGCTGGCCCATACGGCCCAATGGAATCTTCGCTACCTGCTGCTCGCGGATCGCCTCCGGGATGCCCCTCGTCATCGTCGTGTCAATAAAGCCGGGGCAGATCGCGTTGACCGTCACCTGGGAGCGAGCGAGTTCTTTACTTGCCGTTCGGCTGAGGCCGACGACGCCGGCCTTGGCGGCCGCGTAGTTCGCCTGGCCGATGTTGCCCATCCAACTTGCCGAAGCGATATTCACGATCCGTCCGGAGCCGGCGGCGCGCATGATGCGGCTCGCCGCGCGCGTCATGAAGAAAACGCCGGTTAGATCGACGGCGATGACCTGGTGCCACTGCTCGTCCGTCATCTTGTGCAGCATCGCGTCGCGATTGATCCCCGCGTTGTTCACGAGAATATCCAGGCGGCCGTAGCGCTCGCGCGTGTTCGTCACGACGGCGTCGCACTCGGACGCGATCGATACATCGAGCCTGACGCCGAGGCCCGCGGGACTCAGACTCGACGCGACGTTCGATGCGTCGGTCTCGTTCACATCGGCGCAGATGACAGTTGCGGCTTCCTGGGCCAGCTTGCGGGCGATTCCCTCCCCGATGCCGCGGCCCGCTCCCGTAACAATCGCGACTTTGCCTGTCAGCAAGTCTCCAGATAGTAACGCGACGAGGTCTCGACGAAACGCCGCCGTCACGGCTCAAAGACGGTTGCTGGGGCGAAATCGGCATCGCAAGAGACCACCGTTAGGTTGGACGCAACACGTGGGGAAATCATGAAAATCAGCACGTTCGCGTCCATGACGGTGATCGGCAGCACCATGGCCGGCAGCTTGATGCTGAGCCCGGTGCGACAAACCGCAGCGCCGGCGACGCCCGTGGCACAGGCGCTGCCATCGACAGGATCGCAGGTCGCCATCAATCGCATCAGGCACGGGCTCGATCTCGAGGCGCCGGTGACGCCGGTAGAGATCTTCGAGCAGTACGTGCCGCCTGCCCCCGCGCCGGCTCCGGCTCCGGTGGCCGCGGCGTGGGCGCTCTCCCCGGGTTACATGACGATTCCCGTGCCGATCTACCGGCAGACGCGAAATCTGAACTGTGAAACGGCCGCAATGCAGATGGGTCTCGCGTATTACGGTCATTACTATTCGCAAGACGCGCTCTTCGCCTACGAGAATGCAGATCTCCGTCAGGCCCAATGGATCAACGGCGCTCTGCACTGGGGCGACCCGTACACGAACTTTGTCGGCAACGTCAACGGCAGTGAGACGAATCTCACTGGCTACGGCGTGTATTACCCCGTGATTCTGTCGATTGCCCGCTCCCACGGCGTGCCCAACGCGTACGGCGGCGAGGGATTCTCGCCAGGGACCGTCTATGCCGAGTTGGCAGCGGGACACCCCGTGCAGATCTGGATGGAAGCGCGATGGTCGCGGCCTGCCGTGCGCACCTGGACCGCGTGGGACGGCCGCAGCATTAGATATTCACTCGCCGAACACTCGGTGATCCTGACCGGGGTTTCGCCGACCAGCGTCCGGGTCAACGACGACCAATTTGGCAGCCAGTACTGGGTCAGCAAGTGGACGTTCGAGACCAGCTGGCGCGACTTCAACAACATGGCCGTTATCTATCGCTAGGCGCCAGGTATCGCAGGACGAACCGGACAGGGCCATGACGGCTGGCATGCAGTAAGGGCACTTCGCCATGGGATAGCAAGCCGAAACTTCTGACCAGGTATGCCCAGGCGACCGTCGTCAATGCCGACGCCGTCACGGCGAACACCACGAGCAGGCGTGCGGGCAGGCGCGCGAACGCCAATGGCAGCAAGAACAAATATGGCGACGCGGCGAGCAGACATCGCCCGGCGTAGCCCCACGGAATCGCCATGGTCCGTCGATCAAAGGCTCGCCAGGCGACGAACGTCAAAACTAGAGTCAACACCGTCGTGAGCCCGACGGCGGCGACGGCACCCCAGAGACCGTAGCTCTGAATCAACCAGAAGTCGGCGAGAGCGGCAAAGCCCAACTGGGCGATGGTGATCAGGGCGTTCAACCACGCCAGTTCGCGCACGCGCACCACGAGGCCCCACGGCGTCGCCAGCAAGGCCGCAACGAAAAATAACAGCATGACCGGCGCGATCCGTTCTGACGGCGGGTATTTCCCGCTCGTGTACAGGCGGATGACCGGGCCGAGCAGCGCGGCCCCGGCGAAAGCAAGGGGAAACGCTACCAGGAAGATGCCTTTGTAGAAGGCCATGACGGATGTCCGGATTCGGTCCGACTCGCGACGCCAGCCCTCCAGCGTGCCGACGACCCAGGCGCCTGTCAGCAAGCTGGGGATCAGGGAGACGAGTCGCTGCGGGATGTTATATCCCGTGTCGTAATATGCGACGGCCGTCGAGCCGGCAAAACGCAAGAGAAAAATATTTTCGAACTGCAAGCCCACGGCCGACGCGATCAGCAAGCTCGGCAGCCAGCCACTGGCGTAGACGAGCAAGCGCCGCCAACCGATCCGGTCAGCGGGGATGCCCCTGGCACGATCGATGCGCCGTATCAGGATCGCGAAATATACGACGGCGAGGGCGGACTGGCCGATCGCGCCCGCGATCAGGACGCCATTTAGTCCAACACCGAGACGCAGAAAGACGACGGCCAGCGCGAGCGTCAGCGCACCGGCGATCGGCGTCGCGATCGCCTGGCTGCGCATGTCGTAGATCGCCACCAGGGCAAATGACAAGACTCCCGTGGCGATGCCGCCGAGCACCAGCACGGTCCCGACGGCGAGCAGGTCGGCAACGTGGGCCTGGAGCAGGTTATCGATCACCGGCCGCAAAGCGAAAACCGTGGCGCTGGTCAGCGCCCATACGGCGAATATCGCGATGGCGCTCTTTCGAAGAAGATCATGCGCGGCGGCGCGGTCGCCGCGACCGAGGACTTCAGGCAAATAACGAAGTAACCCCTGGTCCTGGCCGAAGGTGGCGAGCAAGGCGATATAGACGAGGACGCCGAGCACGAACGTGTAGCGGCCGTATTCACTGGCGGGCAGTTGTCGGATCAAGAACGCCCCCAGCGCCAGTGTCGCGACCGCGCTGGTGGCCCGCCAGGCGATCGTCCAGCCGACGAGGCCGGTAGTCCGATCCGCCAGCCCGGCGATTGCCGCATCGCCGGCGCGGGGTGGATCGTTCGACGTCATGGTCTCGCGGGATTATAAGGGCCTTCCGGCTACAATGCCCGGCGATGTTCCTGTTGGCGGACCTGGTGGAGCTGGTCCGCCGGCCGTTTACTGCGCTTAGGACGATCGATGCCCGCCGCCGTTTGACTGACGGCCTCGTGGCCCTGACGCTCTCGGTGACGCTCCCCGCGGCCGTCGCCGAAGTCGCCGCCCTGGGACCGTTCCGCCCGCCGGCGAACCTGGGTTCGCTGCCGTCACTGACGGCGCAGGGGTCTGACATCTACGCCCGTTGGGTCTACATGCATCGCTTCGTTCTGCCCGTCTATGGCATTGCGATCAGCCTTGTGCTTTGGATCGCGGCGGCAGGCCTGATTCACGTGATTGCCAGGACCCTCGGCGGACGCGGCGATTTTCCAGGCCTGGCAAAACTCGTCGGCTATGTTGCGCTTCTGGGCCTGGTCGCGCTCCCGCTGGCACTCGTGGATGCGTGGCTCAAGCTCCAGGGAGCCTCCCAGGCCGAGGCATCATTCGGCCAGCTGGTCGGCCTCGTGGCCGTGGCACTCTTTCTCTGGCAGAACGCGCTACTTGTAATGGCGGCGCGAGATCACTACGCGATATCGACCGAGCGCGCCATCGCCGCCGTCGTCGGGCCGATCGGCGTGGTCATCGTCCTGGCGCTCGCGCTAATTATTCTTGGCATTATCTTGACGATCGTCGCCCAGCAATGATCGCTGGCCGCTTTCCGGAGGATTTTCTATGGGGCACGGCGACGGCGGCCCATCAAGTCGAGGGTGGCAACCATGCCAACGACTGGTGGGCCTGGGAACAGGTCCCGGGGCATATAAAAAATTCTGACACGTCAGACCGTGCCTGCGAGCACTACGAGAGATTCACGTCAGACTTCGATTTGTTGCGCTCCTTACACCAAAATGCGCACCGATTCTCCGTCGAGTGGTCTCGGATCGAGCCGGCACCCGGCGAGTTCTCCAGGACGGCGTTAGCGCACTATCGCGATGTCCTGCAGGCCCTGCGTGATCGCGGCATGGAGCCGATGGTCACGCTGCATCACTTTACGAATCCGATGTGGATTGCCGAGGCCGGCGGCTGGGAGGCCCCGCAGACGTCAGAGTATTTCGCGCGTTTTGCCGCCCGCGTCACGGACGAGCTCGGGGCGCTGGCGCGCCTCTGGATCACGATCAACGAGCCAACCGTGATTGCCTACCAGGGCTACCTGCGCGGCGAGTGGCCCCCGGGGACGCGCAACCTCGGCGCCGCCGCGCGGGTCCTCGTGAACCTGCTACGAGCTCATTGGATGGCGTACGAGCGCATCAAGTCGCGGCATCCCGGGCTTCAGCTGGGACTCGCCCATCACTTACGGGTCTTCGATCCGGCCCGGCGGTTCATGCCACAGGACCGCGCCGTCGCCGCCGCCTTCAACCGCGTCTTCAACGAGGCCATGCTCAAGTCGCTGCGCCTGGGCCGGCTGGTTTTTCCACTGACGCGGGCCGGCCGCGCCGGTGGCCCCCGTCACAGCCAGGATTTCATTGGCCTGAATTACTACACGCGCGAGCTCGTCAAGTTTAACCATCGATACCGCGCGGAGTTGTTCGGCGAGCGGATGCTCCCGGCCGATGCGCCGCGGTCGGACCTCAACTGGGAGCTGTACCCGCGGGGCCTCTACCGGACACTGCGATGGCTGGAGCGCGAGAAGCTGCCCATCTTTGTGACCGAAAATGGCATCGCGGACCACCGGGACGCCATGCGCCCCGAGTATTTGTTAACGCACGTTGGTGCTGTGCTTCGCGCCATCGAGGCCGGCTCGCCCGTGCGCGGCTATTTTCACTGGACCTGCTTCGATAACTTCGAGTGGGCCGAGGGCTACAGCGCGAAATTCGGGCTGATCGCCTGCGATCCGGTGACCCAGGAGCGCCGGCCGCGCCCGAGCGCGCGGCTCTATGCGCAGATCTGCCGGTTGAACGCCTTGCCGGTTAGCGTCGAGCTTCCACCAGCGGCTCAGTTGCCCGTTGAGCCAGCCGGCCCGACCGACCTGCGCTAAAACTCCGCCTGCGCGGCGGATCGCCGACGAGAAACCGATGCTCCATCTGGGCGATGAGCTGACCCGAGACTTCCAGCTCGGCGGTGACCCGATAGACGCCGTCGGCGTGCAGACGGACAGCGGGCTCGGCGATGACGGCCGCAGGGTCCAGTTGGTCCGGGATCGTGATCCAATCGTGGCCGCGAAAGCGGCGCTTCGCGAACCAGCCCCGGACTTCTCGCCACGGTGACGTCTCGTGGGCGCGCTCGCGCTCGATGCGCCAGCGAAGGCGCGCTCGACCATGACGGCCGGGATCGTCATTGACGCAGACGATGCGCAGCTGCTGGAGCCGGCCCCTGGGCAACCGGAGCAGCAGACCATCGACGGTGGCCTGGTCTTCGGGTAAATCGATCGTCAAGAAGAGTGGCGTAAACGCGTCGGCCACGGCCCGGTAGGCCCGTTTCGGCCGGCGCGCGTGATCGACGATCGATGCCGAGATCGCCGGAAAACTGTCGACTAACTGCGAGACCAGGACGCCGCCACAGTGCGCGAACTTCTGCCGCCGAAAACGGTCGATCGCAAAGCGCAGCAAATGCGCCTGGTACTCCTGGCTGGCCCGCACACAGGCATCGCGGCTGGGGTGTGTCGAGGGCGCGCCGATGCCGCTGCGCGCCCATTCGGCCGGCTGGTAGCCCGCGTACCGCCAGCTCTCGTCGTCGTCGGCAACCGGCCATCCACGGTTGAGATTTCGCCAGACCGGCGAATTCGCGTTCGGCAGGGCCTGGGCGCCAACTTCAGAGACAAACGCTGGACTCAAGCCGGCCAGGTCACGCCAGTGTCCCTGCGACCAGCCCTCGCCGCAGTGCAGGTCCTGGTCACCAGCGCCCGCCAGGACCGGCCGCGATGGATCCAGCTCGCGCATGAGTCCGGCCGCGTCTTCGTCCACGTCGCGGTTCAGTTGCTCCGTGTGACGCTCGCCCAACCAGGCCAGCGATCGGCTCCAGGGCGGGTCGGCGTGGATGGCGTAGGTAACTACGGACGGCCGATTGAACAGCAGGTGCACGAGCTCTTCCGCTTGCGACATGACCGCTTCGCGGAAGAACGCCAGGGACCGGGCGTCGGCTCGATGGACGTATGACCCCGTTATGGGCATGTCCTGCCAGATCACCAGCCCGGCCTGATCGGCGGCATCGTAGAGCGCCGGGGACTCGACGTGGGCGTTGAGGCGCAACATGTCCATGTTGGCCTGTCGCGCCAGCTCGAGGTCAGACTTGATTAAATCATCGCCGGCCGCATCGAGAAAAAACTCTGAACAGTAATTCGCGCCACGCATGAACATTGAGCGGCCATTCAGTGAGTAGCTCCAGCCTTCGGCCCGGGTTTGAAGGCCGACCTCACGGATGCCGAACGTTTCGCGCAGGCTGGCGCTGCGTCGCTCGTCCGCGCTGATTTCCAGCTCGGCGCGATAAAGGGCCGGCTCGCCCTGCGCCCACGGAGACCAGAGCCGGGGGTTCGGCAAGGCGAGCTCGACGGCGACATCCTGGACGTCATGGCCATTGAGCCGAAACGCGCGGCGCATCTCCAGGGAGGCCGGGATCTCAAAGTTGTGCCCGGTGACCCGTAGGCCCAGCTCGCCGGTCATGATCCGGCCATCAAGATTCCGTAGCCGGATGCGCAAGGCCAGCCGCGCAAGGTCGCCCTGTTCGACGCGGGGCTCACAGTGCATCCACTCGGCGACGACGTGACCGACCTGCTCGAGCAGCACCGGGCGCCAGAGCCCCATCGGCACGTGCCAGACGTACTGTTCACCCAGGCGGCCCAGCTCGCGACTCGGATAGGGTTTGACGTCAGAGTCGTTAAACAGGCCCATCAGGTGGCGCTTCGCCGCCAGGTTGGTCTCGACCGGCGCTTCGATGCAAACGGCCAGGACGTTCTCTTCGAGCAAGAACGACGAGATGTCGAAGCTGAAAGGCGCGAAGTAGCCGTAGTGGCTCCCGAGCAGGCGGCCGTTCAGCCAGACATTCCCCACCAGGAAGGCGCCTTCGAAGCGGACGAGCGTGCGTTGCCGATGACGCGGTCGCGGAAAGCGCACCCGGTACCAGATGGCCTCGTTGCCGATCGTGGCGCCGTGCAGGCGCGGCACCGGCACCGGCGCCCAGGCGTCGTCGTCGAAGTCCGTTCTGGAAAAGCCGCGGTCTTCGCCTTCCCCCAATGTGGCAATGGCCATCCGCCAGCCCGCGTTCAGCTCCTGGCGATTCAGTGCCTGGGCCGGAAACAGGGACAGACAATCATTCAACGGCATCAGGTTGTTCTCTCGGGCATGACACCGTCCACGGAACGGACGCGATAGAACTCGGGAGACTTATGGAATTCGTCGGCGTACCCATCGGCGAGGTGCTGTTCCACGTCATCGATGGCGCCGGCCTCGACCAGCACCAGCACGCAGCCGCCGAAACCGCCGCCCATCATCCGCGCGCCGACCACCTGGGGCATCCCTGCGGCGAGCTCCACGAGGCAGTCAAGCTCCCGGCAGCTTACCGCGAAATCGAGCCGAAGGCTCTCATGAGATGCATAGAGGAGTGGACCCAGGCCTCGCGGTGAGCGCCGGCGAAGCGCGTCGGCCGCCTGCAGGACGCGGGAATTCTCCGTGACGACATGCTGGGCGCGGCGCCGCTCCACCGGGTTTGCGATTCGGGGCAGATCCGCCTCCGTGGCATCTCGCAGGCTGCGCAGTCCGAGGGCCGCGGCGGCCGCCTCGCACTCCCGCCGGCGCTCGTTATACGCCGTTAAGGCCAGCTCGTGCCGTACCCGGCTGTCGGCGAGGACCCAGGCATAGCGCCCGTCGGGCAGCGGAATCTGTTCGTCCTGCATCGAGCGGCAATCGAGGAGAATCGCATTGCCCCCGCGCGCCTTCAGGGCCGTGAATGGATCCATGATCCCGATGTGCGCGCCGACGAAGCCGTTCTCGGCTGCCTGGCAGAGCTGCGCGGTCTCCAGGGCGGGCATCTCGATCCCTCGGGCGGCCAGCATCGCGACGGCGCCGGCGACGTCCAGAGCGCCCGACGAGCTCAGTCCTGATCCCACGGGAATGTCCGAAGCGACGAAGGCATCGAAGCCCGGCCCGCGATCGTATCGCTGGTCGATCTCGCGGGCGATGCCGATCAGATAGTCTGCCCAGTTGCCTTGCCGGCGCGTGGGCGTGGTCTCGAACTCGACGTTCGCCTCGTATCGGTCGCTGCGCAAGGCGATGCGCGCGTCGCGCCGCAGTCGGAGCGCAACCGCGATGTGCCGGTCGATGGCGGCCGGCAGCACGAAGCCCTCGTTATAGTCGGTGTGCTCGCCGATGATATTCATCCGTCCCGGGGCAACGGCCACGGCGCCGGGAGGATAAGCAAAGGCCTGGCGAAACCCGCTGCGAGCGCGTTGATCGAGCTGGTGCCGCGCACTCACGAGACACGGCCCATCTGGGCGAAGAGCCAGTCCAGCGCCTCGGTCGGGTTTGCGGCGACCGGCAGCTCGGGCTCGGTGCGATTGTGCCGGTCGAAGCGCCAGGTCTTGATACCGATCGTCGGCCGTCGGTTGCGCAGCGCGAGGGCGATCTCGGACAGCGTGCCGAGACCGCCACCGAGAGCGACAATGCCATCGGCCGTCAGGGCGAGGATCGCGTTGCGCGCATGGCCCAGCCCCGTCGCAATCGCAATGTCGATATAGGCGTTCGCCTCGTCGGAAACGTCGCCGGGCAGCAGCCCGATCGTCAGCCCTCCGGCGGCCTGGGCGCCGCGGGCCGCGTGTTCCATGACGCCGCTGAGCCCGCCGCAGACCAGGACGGCATTTCGTTGCGCAATGCCGCGGCCCAACTCGAAGGCCAGATCCTTAAGTGGCGTCTGGGGGTCTGATTCGCCACAGACCGCAACCAGGCGCCGTCGAGGGCTCAACGACTACGAACTATATAGCTAGATCGTCCGTAATGGAATGACGCTCGCCTGCTTGAAGTTACGGATGCTGACCTGGGCCGCCAGGTGCGAGGCCACGTCGCGATAAACGGCAGCCAGTGGCGAATCGGGCTCGTGCACCATCAATGGCACGCCCGGGCCACCGCCCTCGCGGATGCGCCGATCGAGTGGGATCTCGCCCAGAAACGGGATATTCATACGCTCGGCCAGCGCCTTGGCACCGCCATGGCCGAAGATATCGTCCCGCTGGCCGCAATGCGGGCAGACGAAGTAGCTCATGTTCTCGACCAGACCCAGGTTGGGGACTTTGAGCGTGTTAAACATCTGGATCGCGCGGCCGACGTCGGCCGTCGAGACGTCCTGGGGCGTCGAGACGACGACTGCACCGGTCATCGGGATGCTCTGCGACATGGTGAGTTGCACGTCGCCCGTCCCGGGCGGCAGGTCGACGACGAGATAGTCCAGCTCGCCCCAGTTGACGTCAAAGAGAAACTGCCTGACGGCACCGGAGAGCATCGGCCCGCGCCAGATGGCCGGCTTATCCGGCTCGATGAAGAACGCGATCGAGATAATTTTCAAGCCATACCGCTGGATGGGAATGATCTTCTCGTTCTCGGCATACGGCTTCTCGTGTTCGGCGCCCAGGAGAATCGGCACGTTGGGGCCGTAGACGTCGGCATCGAGCACACCCACGCGCGCGCCGAGCTGCGAGAGGGCCAGCGCGATGTTTACGGCGCAGGTCGATTTGCCGACGCCACCTTTCCCCGCGCCGACGGAGAGGATATTCTTGACCCCCGGCACCTGCTGCTTCTGCGGCACACCACCCGTGCGCGAGACCTGCGCGTCCCACTTGATCTGCGCCTTCGGCGAGCCCGGGAGGGTCGCCAGCGCCGCGTCGATGTCGTCGTGAATCTTGTTCTTCAGTGGGCACGCCGGCGTCGTCAACACGACACGCATGCCGATCGTATTCGGGTCCACGACCGCGACATCCTGGATCATCTTGAGCTCCATCATGGGGCGATGAAGCTCAGGGTCCTGCACCGTGGCCAGCGCCTGCAGGACGGCCTGTTCCGAGAGTTGCGTGACGGCCATCAGGACAAGTTTACCCCGAGCTTCGTATATAGCTGAGGATGATGTCGTCGATCAAGCGCTCCACCGGCGCCAGATCATCCGTGAACACGATGCCGTTGGGGTAAACCTGACGGACGCCGCCGCTCTGCAGCGCCTCGGCCGCGATCGGCTGGAGCTTGGCGTTCGCTTCGGCGCCGGCGCGGGCGATGAACTGGTCAACCGTCGCCGGGCTTGACGTGGCGTAGATCACGCTGTTCGTGAACCGCCGATTGGAGTCAAGGACGAACACGTTCGGGAAGACGGCGTTCAGGGTGCCGCTCAGGGCGTCGACGAGCCGATTATCCGTGGGGGTCCGGCCCACGTTGATCGCGAGAACGCCGTCAGGTGCAAGGTGCGCCTTCGCGCTCTCGAAGAACTCGCGCGTCGTCAGATAGAACGGGATATACGGCTGCCGGTAGGCATCGACCAGGATGACGTCATACTGTCCGGCCTGGGTCGCCATCCAGTAGCGGCCATCGGCGACCGCGACGTGCAGGTTGGGTTCGTTCATGTCGAAGTAGCGCCGGCCGACGTCGACGATCTTCGGGTCGATCTCGACGCCATCGATGGGCATCGGTCCGTCGATCGCGGTGAACTGTCGGGCGACCGTGCCGCCGGCCAGGCCGACCAGGGCCACCCGGCTGGGTGCGTGGCCCGAGCCGAAATATGGCGCCAGCAGCGCGTCGTCCCAGTAGCCATGCGTATATAAACTCGTCGGGTCGTAGATCGAGTGCACGGCCGAGCCTTCGTCGAGGAGCAACTGCGTCTCGCTGCCCGTGCGAATAACTTGAATGTAGTTATAGGCGGACTCGGTTTCGTAGACGCGGACTCCATAGGCGGCGCTGCGGATCGCCCCTCCGGAGAGCAGCGCCAGCGCCACGATCAAGACAGGAATCAGTAGATACAGGCGGCGCCGGCCCGGCTCGTAGAGCCCGGCGGTCGAGATCGCCCCCAGCAGAAACGCCAGAACGAAAATCGTCGGACGCGTCCCAAACGTCGGGATCAGCCAGAACACCGGGAGGAACGTCCCCAGGATGCTGCCCAGCGTCGACAGGGCATAGACGGCGCCCGCCGCGTTGCCGGCGGTTTCCAGCTGCCGAATCCGAAGCCGGATCACGAAGGGCGAGACCATGCCGAGCAGGATCACGGGCGCCGCGAACAGCACGATCACGGAAATCAGTGACCCAAGGACCAACCCGACGGACACCTGCGCAAAGCCGGTCTGGGCCAGGGAAAGGATCGGTCGCGACACGATCGGGATCGCCGCGGTCAGCAGGGCAGCTGCCGCGGCCAACTGAAAGAGCAGTCTCGCGTCCGGGCGCCGGTCGGCCAGGCGGCCTCCGGCGTAGTAGCCAATCGATAAGTAAATCAATATCAGCCCGATCAGCGTGCCCCAGATGAACAGCGACTGCCCGAAGAACGGCGCGAGCAAGCGCGCCGCGGCAAACTCGATGCCCAGGCTCGCCAGACCGCCGGTGAAGGCCAGCGGCAGCAGGAGCCGTTGACGCCATGCCGCGGCAGGCGAAGGGAGTCGCGGCACAGCGGCCAGCTCGGATTCGATCTCGGGGCGCAAGGTCCGTTTCAGGATACGCGGCGGCCCCGCAACGATCCGTCACCGAACGGTAACGCGCCGCCCGTTCGGATGTAACAGCGAAGCCGGTGCCATACGCGACCTCGTATTCGGGCCGTTTTAGTAAGCAGGTCTCGAATTCACCTAAGGAGGACCTGAACAAGCATGTTTCGACTGACATCGAAGGTCAAGATCGCGGCCGGTCTCGCCGCTGGCGCGCTCACGCTGGGCGCTGCCGGTGCGTACGCCGCGAACGCGAACAATAACGGCACCATCCCGGTGTCGACGCTGAAGCCCGTGGCGCTAAGCGGCGATGCCGGCGGGTTGACGCTCAACTCGACGAACGGCAAGACGACGACGCTCACCATTCCGGCGACGTTCGAGAATCAGGGCCAGTGTGTCTCGTTCTTCGCGCAGCACCAGGACCTGGTGCTGAAGCCGGCGGGGACCGCGACCAAGATCTCGAAGAATTCTCACGGCAAGCTGATCAGCAGCACCATCAAGGCGTGGTGCGAGACGCGGCTGGCGCCGAAGACGAAGACCGACAGCGCCGAGACGGAGACGCCCGATGCGACCCAGCCGACTGATTCGACTGACTCGAGTGCGTCGCAGGGCCATGGCCACGCGTACGGCCACAGCAAGCACCCAAGCAACTAACGAGATATCGCGCAGAGGGCCTCCCGCTGGAGGCCCTTTTTTATTTCGCGGCGACCGGGCTCAGCAGCGGGTTGGCGTAGTCATGATGCCAGATCAAAGTCGCCAGATCGTGGCCGTCAGGCTCGAGGGCAACGGCCTGCTCGTAGACATAAAAATAGACGTTGTCGAAGGTCCAGCTTCCCAGCTGGCGCTCCCGAAAGCCGGCCTGCAGGCGCCGGTCGTTCTCTCCGGCCGAGAACAGCCCAGACGCCGAGTCGTAAATCGCCTTGAGAATCCGAAGCTGGGCTTCCAGCTCCTCGATAATGACGACCGAGGCGCGCTCGAACTTCAGCTTCGCGATCCGGCGGCGCAGATCGTTGATCTCGAGCATGTATTCGTCCATGGCTCAAGTCTATTTCAGTGAATCAGGGCGTGGGCGGCGACCATGGGGGCGATCAGGATGGCGATGATATTGATGACCTTGATCATCGGGTTGATCGCCGGCCCGGCCGTGTCTTTGTTCGGATCGCCCACGGTATCACCGGTGACGGCGGCGGCGTGCGTCTCCGTGCCCTTGCCACCGAAGTGGCCATCCTCGATGTACTTCTTGGCGTTGTCCCAGGCGCCGCCACCCGACGTCATCTGGATCGCCAGGAAGATCCCGGTGACGATAGACCCAATGAGCATGCCGCCCAGCGCCTTTGGTCCCAGCGTAAAACCCACGAGCAGCGGTGCCACCACCGGGATCAGCCCCGGCACGATCATCTCTCGTTGGGCCGCGCGCGTGACGAGATCGACCGCCCGGCCGTACTCGGGCTGGGCGGTGCCTTCCATCAGCCCCTTGATCTCGCGGAACTGGCGGCGGACTTCGATGACGACCTGGCCGGCCGCGCGGCCGACCGCCAGCATGCTCAGCGAGCCGAACAGGAACGGCAGGATGCCGCCGAAAAACAGTCCGACGATGACAAGGGGGTCCGTCAGATCAAAGGCCAGGTGAGCCCCGCGCCCGACTTCCTCCGTGTACGACGAGAACAGCACCAGCGCGGCAAGCCCAGCGGAGCCGATGGCGTAACCCTTGGTAACGGCCTTGGTCGTGTTGCCAACCGCATCGAGCGGGTCGGTGATATTTCGGACCGACTCGGGGAGATTCGCCATCTCGGCGATGCCGCCGGCATTATCGGTGATGGGACCGTAGGCGTCGATCGCGACGACGATGCCGGTCATCGAGAGCATCGACATGGCGGCGATGGCGATGCCATACAAGCCGTCGTCGCCGGGCTGCTGGTTCAGAAAATACGAGACCAGGATGCCCGCGCCGATGACGAGCACCGGGAGCGCCGTGCTGATCATGCCGATCGCCTGACCGGCGATGATGTTGGTCGCGGCACCGGTCGTCGAAGCGCGCGCGATCAGCCGGACCGGGGGGTAGTCGGCGCTGGTGAAGAACTCGGTGATCGCCACCAGTGCGATCGTGACGACGACGCCCACGACGGCGGCCCAAAAAAGATTGATACTAAGGCCGGCCAGGAGCGTCACCGGGAGAAAGCCGGCGAGTGCCAGGACGGCGCTCACGCCGAGACCTCGGTAGAGCGCGCCCATGATCCAGGTGCTCCGGCCGAGACGGACAAATAGCGTGCCTATGACCGTGGCGATGATCGAGACGGCGCCCAGAATCAACGGAAAGAGCACGTACTGGATCTCTCCGGGGAAGAGGAGGCTGCCCAGAAGCATGGCCGCAATCGCGGTCACGGCATAGGTCTCGAACAGGTCCGCCGCCATACCGGCGCAGTCCCCCACATTGTCCCCAACGTTGTCGGCGATGACGGCGGGATTCCGCGGATCGTCTTCCGGGATTCCGGCTTCGACCTTGCCGACGAGGTCGGCGCCCACATCGGCGGCTTTGGTAAAGATGCCGCCGCCCAGGCGGGCGAAGACACTGATCAGGCTGGCGCCGAACGCCAGTCCGACCAGGGACTGGGGCTTCTGAAAAACCCAGTACGAAACCGTGACGCCGAGCAGCCCCAGCCCGACCACGAAGAGTCCGGTGACAGCCCCCCCTCGAAACGCCAGCTGCAGCGCACGGTCCAGCCCACCGGTGGCTGCCTGGGCGGTCCGCACGTTCGCCCGCACCGAGACATTCATGCCCACATAGCCGGCGAGCGCCGAGCAACCCGCGCCGACGATGTAGAGGACGCCAGTCTCCCAGTTGATGGCAAACGTGATCACCAGCGCGAGCAGGATGCCGATCACGGCTATCGTGCTGTATTGCCGGTTCAGATAGGCAGCGGCACCCTCCTGGATGGCGCGCGCGATCCCTTCCATGATCTCGTTCCCAGGGTTGGCGGCCAGCACCCAGCGGGTGAGCAGGCCCCCGTACGCCAGCGCAACCAGCGCCGCCAGGCTCACGAGCGCCAGAACAGTCGTGGAATCACCGATGCGCGTGGCGACGAGCAGAACTACCTTCTCTCCCTTCCTGTCTGTGGGGCGGTTGAACGCCCGCCGTATTGTAGCGCTCGGGTTTTAGCCGTGGCTGCGACCCGAGTGGCCGAAAAGCGCGAGCACCTGGTCACGGATCCACTTCGGCGGTGGGACGCCACCGGGCCGCAATCGGTCCGTCGCGACGGTCACGTCGTCCGCGGGCGCCGCCGACGACACCTCGCGCTTGGGCGGCGCCACGAAGCCAACGCCCAGCGTTTCGGCGAGGTCGCGGATGCGGGCGAAGAACCCGGATGTATGTGGCGACCGATCGAGCTGCAGCCCGGTGAAATCGTAATGATGCACCCACTCGTGGAGCAGGGTCTCGAGAAAGACTTTGGGGGCGAGCACCTGCTGCCGAATCGCCGTCAGGTTATAGATCCGGATCGAGCCGCGCTGGGGCGCCGACTCCCACGCGATCCGGTAGTAGCCGTACGTCTTGACTTCCAGTTTGCCTTCGCGGGTGCGATGGCGCTGGGGGCGGTCGGCCACAGTCAGCTTGCAGGGTGGGAGTCCGGCGGCCTCGTCGAGCACGTCGAGCAACGCCTGACCTTTAGCCTGGCGCCCGACGGCCGTCGCTTCGTCGAGGATGGAGAGCGCGATGCCTTTTCCGAGAGGAAATTCGCGCCACGTGACTCTTTCAACGCCCTTGCTGCGTTCGTAGGCGGATCTGGGCATTCCCTGTCATTATGGGCGCGTGCCGCAATCCAGCATCATCGTCGTGGGCAACGAGATCCTGCGCGGATTCACGGTCGACACCAACTCGAACTGGCTCGCCGGCCGGTTGTTCCAGTGTGGATACCCCGTTCGGGTCATCACAACTATTGGAGACGTCGATGAAGATATCGTCGGCGCGATCCACGATCACGTCGCGCGTGCCGAGCTGTCGCGAATCTTCGTCTGCGGAGGGCTGGGACCGACACCGGACGATCGGACGTACGTCGCCCTGGCGCGCGCGCTCGACCAGCCCCTGGTCTACCGACGCGAGGTCGGGGCACAAATGCAGAACCTGATGTTTCTGCGGAACATGGCCGCGCGCCGCGGAACCGCGGGGCTGAATGCCGGCAACCGGCGGATGGCGATGCTGCCGGAAGGTGCCGCCCTGGTGCGCAACGGCGCCGGCATGGCACCCGGGCTGGCGTTCGACCTGGGGCCGGATCGCTATCTCTTTGCCCTGCCAGGCGTGCCACACGAGCTCCGCACCGTCTACGAAGATATCGAGGACCGCTACCTCACGGGCAGCCACGGCGACGCTGTCCGCGAGGTGCACTACCGCCTGGCGCCGGAGAGCATGTTCCACGACGTCATGCGGGACCTCGAACGCGAGTATCCCGACGTGTCGCTCGGATCCTATCCGCAGACGGAAACGCGGGAACTCATCTTGCGCGCATCGGGCCCGGACGCGGACCGCGTCGAGGCGGTGATCCGCGCCATCCGCGACCGCGTGCGCCAGTTCTCACCGCTGCGCTGAAAAAAGAAAACGGCGGTATGATGGCCGCCGTTTTCTGGAACGGAGGTCGGCTCAGTCGCCCTGGTGGTGATCGTGAGCGACGGCGCTGACTGCCCCGCCGTGATTGACCGTCTTGTTGCCGGTCTTATGCGCGGCGGTTGCCTCGCTCTTGGCGACCGCGCTCACGGCGTCGCCGTGCGCGTCGTTGTCGGTCTCGGCGGCCTCGGCGGCGTCCTTTTCAGCCTCTGCGGCCGCCTGGTCAGCGTCCTTTTCGGCCTCTCTTGCCGCAGCGTCCGCCCTGGCATCTGCCTTGGCCGCGTCGGACTTCGCCTCGCCCTTGGCGCTTGCCAGGGTGCTGATCGCGTCGCCCCTGGCTTCACCTGTGAGCGCCGTGCCGGCAGCCAGTGTGCTGACGGCTTTTCCGTGGGCGTTGCCCGCCACGGCCGTTAAGGCGCCCACAGCCAGCAACCCGGCCGCAGCGGCCACAACCATAATCAATCGAAGCATGAAATAACCCTCCCGGTTTGCAAGAATTCCTGCTCTTGAAAACGCGCGAACCGGGCCCCGCTTACTGGCAGGCGAAGAAGATTTACATTCCTTTGAAGTCTGGTTTCTGCTTGCTGACAAAGGACATGATGCCGACCATCGCGTCCTCCGTCATGGCGGCCTTACCGAAGTTCTCGGCCTCGACCTCGTAGCCCTTCCCGGGAGACCGCTCCAGCCCCGCCAGCAGGGCCTCTTTGGCCAGCCGCAGAGCGATCGGCGCCGCCTGCGCCAGCCGGCGAGCGCGCGCGAGCGCGGCCTCGTGGAATCCATCGGCGGGGAGCGCCGCATTGATGAGTCCGATGGCGGCCGCCTCCGGCGCCTTGAGCCGGATGGACTCGAAGATCATCTCGGTCGCGCGACTCCGTCCGACGAGCCGAGGCAGGCGCTGCGTGCCACCGGCGCCCGGAATCAACCCCAGGTTGGTTTCCGTCTGGCCGATCGTCGAGCGGCCATCGTCGATCATCAGGCGGTAATCGCAGGCGAGCGCCAGCTCGCAGCCACCGCCCAGGGCATGCCCGTTGATGGCCGCGATCAACGGCTTGGGAAAATGCTCGATTTCCGCGAAGGCGGCCTGGCTCCGGCGCGACATCTGGGCGACCCGCTCCAGGGTCGCGGGGTTCTCGCGATCGAACCCGCCCTCGCCACCCATGGATTTGATATCCGCGCCGGCCATGAAGTAGCGATCGATCGCACTCGTCAGCAGCACGACGCGCGTCGCATCGTCGTCTTTGACCCGGTTCAGCGCCTCGATGAGTTGCTCTTGGAGCTCGGCGATCAGGGCATTCACCGGCGGCCGGTTCATGCGAATCGTCGTCACGAAGTCCGTGGTAGAAACGTCCAGCAGGCCGGCCATCAGAAGGTGAACAGGTCCAGGCCGCCTGTCACTGGCAGGGCCACTCCGGTGATATAACCGGCGGCCGGCGAGCAGAGGAAGGTGATCGCGTTGGCGATATCCTCCGGTTCGCCGGGGCGTCGCAGGGCCACGCGCTTGATCATGCGTTCGTTCATATCAGGACGACCCATCTTGAAGGCTTCGGTGCCGATGATGCCCGGCACGATGGCATTGACCGTGATGTTGTAGCGAGCCCCCTCCAGGGCGAGCGTTTTTGCCAGGCCGACGAGTCCGGCCTTGGTCGTCGCATAGCTGGCCTGGCCAAAGCCTCCGAGGGCGCCGGCGATCGACGACATCATGATGATCCGGCCCCAGTTCTTTTGCTTCATGTGCGGCCAGACAGCCTTCGAGCAATTGAACGCGCCGGTCAGGTTGACTTTCAGGTCGCGGTCCCAGAGCGCGTCGACCTGGTTGTCGACAGTCCCCATGTGGTCGAGCGTGCCGGCGTTGTTCACCAGGATGTCCAGGCTGCCGAACTCGCTGACCACCTGGTCGACGACGGCCTTGACCTGCTCGCGATTCGTGACGTCCATCTTCAAGGCGACCGAGCGCCGGCCCAGGTCGCGAATCTCGCTCGAGGTTTTCTCCGAGTAGACGGCCTTCTGCGAGGCCATCGCCTGCGAGAGGGCACTCTGTGAGGCTTCGGCGGTCTTCTCGAGCTCGGGGTCACTTTCGATCAGGATGTCCGTGACCACGACATCGGCGCCGGCGCGTGCCAGGGCCAGGCAGTCGGCGCGGCCCAGGCCGCGCGACCCGCCCGTCACCAGGGCGACTTTCCCCTTCAGGTCGATCATGACTAACTCGCCTTCCGGATCTGCGGTTTCGGTTGCTCGCGGCTCAGCGGACGTCGCTCGCCGGAGATCGCCCTCGAGATCACCAGGCGCTGGATCTCGGACGTCCCCTCCCAGATCTGATAGATCTTGGCGTCGCGCATCCACTTCTCGACGGGATACTCTCGGATGTAGCCGTTTCCGCCGAGCACCTGGACGGCCTCGAGCGTGACCTGCATCGCCATGTCGGCGGCAAAGGCCTTCGCCATGCTGCCCTCGGCGCGCGTGAAGAGCATGTTGTTCTGCGCCATCCAGCCCGCCCGCCAGGTGAGCAGGCGCGCGGCGTCGATGTTGATCGCCATCTCGGCCAGCTTGAAGCCGATCCCCTCGTGCTTGATGATCGGCTTGCCGAAGGCGACCCGCTGCTGCGCGTAATCGAGTGCGTACTCGTACGCGGCGCGGGCGATGCCGAGCGAGCCGGCGGCAACCGCGGGCCGCGAGTATTCGAGCATCTGCAGCGCACCGAGCGCGCCCGGACCAGCATCGGGATCACCGGGTTCGCCGCCAAGACGATTCTCCGTGGGGACGAAGCAATCCTGCAGGATGACCTGCGCCGTGTGCGAGGCGCGCACGCCGAGCTTCTTTTCTTTGCGGCCCATGCTGAGGCCCTTGTTGCCCTTTTCGACGACGAAGCCGGCGATGCCGGCTGCGCCGCTGCTGGGATCGGTGTTGGCGAAGATCACGTGCAGGTCGGCGATGCCGCCGTTGGTAATGAACTGCTTGGTTCCGTTGAGAATATAGCCACCGTCGACTTTCTTCGCCGTGGTCGCGATCGCCATGGCATCGCTGCCGGTGCCCGGTTCAGTGAGACCCATGGCGCCGACTACGGGGCTTTTGGCATTGCAGAAGTCGCCGATATATTTTTTCTTCTGGGCTTCGTTGCCCATCGCCAGGATGGCGGTGGCGGCCAGCCCGGTGCCGGTGATGGCGACCGCGATACCGGCGCACCCCCAGTGCAACTCCTCGGCGATCAGCATGTTCGAGATCATGTCGAGGCCGCCGCCTCCATACGTTTCCGGCATGACGGCGACCGGCGTCAGGCCGACTTCGTGGGCCTTCTTCAAGACTGGCCACGGGAACTCTTCCGTCTCGTCGTAGTGCGCCGCCACCGGCCGGATCTCCTTCTCGGCGAATTCGTGGGCGAGCGCTTTGATGTCCTCCTGCTCGGGGGTCAGCGTGAAGTCAAGCGGCATGGTTCGTGCTCCTTTGTGGCGGGAACTCGGCTTCCGCCACCCCTTTGTTAAAGACTTTTTCTCCGCGTTGATTGGTGACGACCAGGTTGATCACGATGCGCCGTGTCGCCTCGTCTTTCGATGCGACGGTTCCCGAACATGTCACGTCGTCCCCTGGGACGACCATCCCGGCAAAGCGACCCTGCAGGCGCCGGAGCAAGGACCGGTCGCCCAGCCAATCGGTCACCATCTGGTTGGCAAAGGCCATGGTGAGCATGCCGTGGGCGATCACGCCCGGCAGTCCGGCGGAGCGCGCAAAGGTTTCGTCCAGGTGGATCGGGTTGCGGTCGCCCGAGGCCTCCGCGTACTGCCGGATCTGCTCCACCGTCACATGCTTGGCCAGTGAGGGCAAGGCTTGCCCAGGGCTGAGGTGCTCGAAATCCAAGCTGCTCATCGTTTTCATGGTTTGCGGATGATGAAGAGCGCGGTGCCGTCAGAGACCGGTTGGTCCCGCTCGTCGACGGCCTTGAGCTCGAACGTGACCAACTCCATGTCGCCGCGCGTATTGATCGCCGTCAGCCGACCCGTGGTGCGGATGCGGTCGCCCGGACGGACCGGCCTTTGGAAACTAAACCGTTGCTCGCCGTGCACCAGGTGCGCGACGTCCAGCGCGACCTCCTGATCGGTCCAGAGCTGCCAGAAGGCATCGAAGCCGTAGACCATGGCATAGGTTGGTGGCGCGACCAGATCGCCGTCGTCGCGCAGGTCGCCAACGGCCGCCATGTAGTCCCGGATCGATTTCTCCGTGACCTGGAAGGGCGCCGTTTCGTAACTCCGGCCGACCCAGCGCGTGTCGGTCACTACTGCAACAGCCCCTGGAGTTTCATCGCCAGCCCCATGTCGCCCTTGACCTTGAGCTTCTGCTGCATGAACGCCGTCACGGGGTTCAATTTGCCGGTGGCGATGTTCATCCAGTCGTCCGTCGTCGCGATCAGTGTCGTGTTCGGGCTTTGCGCCGGCCCCTGGATGAGCTCGGGGGCGCCGTTGGCGATCTTCAGCGTCCACGATTCGCCGCTCAGGTCGAACTGGTAGGTCGCATTGAGGCCCGCGGACTTCTCCGGATGCGACTTAATGCGATTCTCGATTTCCGCGAAGACTTCCTTGGCTTCAGGCATGGGTGCCTCCTTCTTGTGGTAGCGGGGTTGGGATCGATGCGGCGCCCTCGAGGAACAGGCTGGCGCACGCTCGGGCAAGTGCTGCGGCGCTCATGGACGGTTCGTCTTTGCGCTGAAAGTGCTGCCAGTACGCGACCTGGGCCGCCAGGCCGAGGAGCGCGAACGCGGCCACGGCGGTTGCCCGCACGCCCAGCTCGCGCAACGTCGGCTCGAACGCCGTGGCCAGGGTCTGATGCAACTCGGTTTGGCGAGCCTCGAAGCTCTCGTCGATCCCAAGCCCCTCGATCGTCAACCGGCGGATCAGCCCGGCGTACTCCTCGTAGAACTCGAAGTAGGTCTTGAGCCCGGCCTCGAGCCGCCGGCGGGCGTCGGCCTCATCGCGGGTGCCCCAGTAAATGCGGCGGCGGAGCAGGGTGGCCGTCTCCTCCTGAAGCGCCGCGAAGACTGCCTTCTTGTCGGCGAAATAGAGATAAAACGCACCCTGGGAAAGGCCCGCCGCCTGCACGACCGCACTAACGGTCGTGCCGTGGTAGCCGTCACGCTCGAACACCCGCCGGGCGGCCTCGAGCAGCTCGCCGCGTCGCACCCACTGCCGCTCGGTCAGCGGCGACTCACTGGTGGTTCGACTACTGACTGACACGTCAGTCACCAGCCTATCAGGTAGCCGAGCCGGCTGTCTAGCTCCTGAGTTGAGCGTGATCGGCCCTAGCGAACGATCACGAAGAACCGTTCGGTGGCCCGATCCGACTGACTGCCGGAGGTGATGATGACGGCCTTGACGGGATCAATGTTGGCCGAGACCGTGCTGCCCGATCCGAGGCCGGCCTGCGACCCGAGGGGTGATTTGCGGATGGCATCCACCAACCTGGCGATGTCGAAATAGACGATGGCCGCCGGGTTGGTCAGCGACGCGGCGCTGGCGGTTTTGTAGGTCGCGTCGGCGGCGATGCTCGCCCCGCCTTTGTGTGTGTCGATGATCGCCTTGACCTCTCCCGGGGTCGAGGCAAGGATCCCCATCCCGTCGAGCACCGCGTACGAGGGCGAGAGCGCACCGGCACCCAGGCTACCGAGCGCCGGCGATGTCCAGGACGTGATCGCGACCCCGCGGTAGGTGGTCTTCGTGATGTGGCTGGCCGGCGGCTGGAGGACGCTCGTTGAGCCGAAGCTCGAGCCGGCGCCCGAGCCGGTGAAGCCGGAGCCGGCGGCTCCCTCCGCCAGGAGAAGAAGCTTGCCGAAGAACGCGTTCATGCTCGCCGCGTCGTTGGTTCCCAAAACGATGGCGCCCGCCGGTATCCCGTTGCTGGCGAACCCAACCTCCAGACCGGCGTCGCCGGTCAAGTGCGGGAGAACCCCGCCCGGCCCGGTCAGGCCGATCGCGTCGGTGCCGGCTTTCACGGATGCTTCGTTCCCGGACTGGTCGAGGAGTGACTGGATCGTCTTGTTCAGGCTGGTAATGGCGAGGAAGGCGTCGCTGCTCTTGGGTATCCAGCTGACGATGGTGTCGGCCCGTCCGGGATGGGCAAGCGCCTCACGGGTTGCGGGCGAGAGCTTCGATTGGTCGAGCTTGACGAGGAGGTCGGCGAGCATGCCGTCGCCATTCGCCGAAAGAGTTGCCCCGATCCCCTGCAAGGCGTTGACATCGTTGATGTTCTTGAGCGCGAGAGCCATCGCCGGCGTCGTGGCCATCTCTTTCTTGACGTTGGCCACGAGCGACTTCCCATTGACGTACAGGTAACCGAGTCTGTCCGAGGGCAAGTCGGCGAGGGTGGCTTTGAAGTCACTCGAGTCGACCAAGCGGGACGCGCGGCCCTGGTCGGTGTCGATGATCTCGTGAATCTGCGCGCCGGTCGTGGCAAACACCACCACGTGGTCGACGAGGCTGTAGGCCGCGGTCGTCTGGGACTTGTCTGTGGGCGTCCCGACGGAAATCGTGATCCCGTTGTAGGTCTCATCCTTCCACGTGTACTTCGTGCCGTACTTGCCGGCGCGCAGCTTGGCCAGCATCGCCTTGGCCTTTGTATCGTCGCGCGACGCGATGTAGACGGCAGCCGGGATGTCTTTCGTACTCGCCAGGTTGAGCTTGGCGCTGACGGCGACCTGAGGACCAAGCCATGGCTTGATGTCGCTGGTAAATGTGAAGCCAGAATCCTTGAACGTCTGGTCGAGCTTGGCGTCGATTGCCGCGTCCGTCTTAGTGTCGGGGAAGCTGTGCACCGCGCGCAGAAGATTGACTTTCTGGCTGACAGAGGGGTCCACGTTCGCGACGACGATCACGTCCTGGGTCGCGGGAACCATCTTCTCGACCGTGCTGTTCGGCTTGACGAGCAGCAGTACAGCCGCGGCGCTGACGGCGCCGAGCGCGAGGACCGCCCCGGCAGGAATCAGCAGGCGTCGATGCTGGTGAAACCAGGAGCGCGGCGCCGCTGAAGGTGTGATCGGGGCGGCGGGCGGGACCTGCCCGGGATCGGGCTGTGGGGCCGGGGTCAGGTCGCCTTCGATGCTCATCCGGGAGATGCCTCACAGCATCAACTCCCCGGCTTCGGGCAACTTGTTAGCTGCGCGTGGTCGTTGCCAGCGCGTTGCCGAAATGCAACTTGGCGAGCGTCTGCATCTCGTCGGGAGAGAATCCCGTGCTCCGGCCCGCCTGGTACTGCCGCTCCACCTCTCGATGGATCGCCGCGACCCGCGGGTCGTCTTTGCGCACCTGGGCGGCGCCCTTCAGTCCGAGCGTGGTGTTGATCCAGTAGGTAACCCCGGCAAGTCCTGATCGGTCGTTGACGGTGATCCCAAGCGGGCGGTCGAGGATGCGCGACGTGTCGAAAATGTTGTAGATCTCTTCGTTCTTCAGCAGGCCGTCGGCGTGGATGCCCGCGCTGGTGACATTGAAGCCGGGCCCGGCGAACGGATAGTTGGCCGGCAGCGGCGTCCCCAGCTGGTCGCGGAAATAGGTAGCCGCCCGGGTGATCGCGGTGGTGTCGACACCGGGCGTCTCGCCGCGCAAGCCGGCGTGATCGATGATCAGCGCTTCGAGCGGCGGGTTGCCGGTCCGCTCGCCGAAGCCGAAGAAGGAGCCGTTGGCCGCGGCGCAGCCGTACAGCCAGGCCGCGACCGTGTTGACCTCACCGCGATGGAAGTCGTTGTGCCCGTGCCATTCCAGGTGTTCGGGCGCGACCCCGAGGCTCTCGGTGAAGAATCGCACGAGGCGCGGCACTCCGCGGGGCAGCGCGGCTTCCGGCCAGGGCAGCCCGAAGCCCATCGTGTCGCAGAGCCGGAACTTGACCGCCACGCCTGCCCGGCGGCCCAGCTCCTGCAACGACGCGACGAGCGGCGCGACGAACCCGTCCAGGTCGGCCCGGGTCAGATCTTCGAGGTGGCAGCGGGGACGCAGGCCGGCATCGATCACGGCGCTGACCACCCGCGCGTAGTCTTCGGCCGCCTGGCGGCGCGTGCGATTCATCTTCAGGTAGATGTGGTAGTCAGAGGCCGATACCAGGATGCCGGTTTCCTTGACGCCGGTTGCCTTGACGGCCTTGAGGTCGTCCACCGACGCGCGCATCCAGGTCGTTACCTCCGGGCCCGACCGTGGCTGGCAGGCGGCGATCGCCTCGCGATCGACCGCGGTGTAGGCGAAGAACTCCGTCTGGCGGATCACCGGCCCGCCCAGCTGGTTCAGCAGGTCGTAGAGATGGACGATCTGCTCCACGGTGTAGGGCGCTCGGGCTTGCTGACCATCGCGAAACGTCGTGTCGGTAATCCAGATATCCGGGGGCAGGGCCAGCGCCACGGCTTCCGCCTCGAAGCGGATCGGCGGGATGCGGCTGTAGGGGAAGTCGTCCCGCAGCAGATTTGGCTCGGCGCGATCCAGCACGCCCCATTGTATGCATATGTTGATTTGTATTGCAACCTATTGACTGGAACGGTCCGCTCACGTAGGCTTGAGCGAACGTGATCGAGATTCAGGGGGAGCCCTACCTGAGCGCCGGTGAGGCCTGCGAGCTGCTCGGCGTCAAGCCGGCGACGCTCTACGCCTACGTCAGCCGGGGCGTCCTGCAGAGCTACCGCCAGGGCATCAAGCGAGCCCGGCTCTATCGACGCGGCGAGCTGGACCGCGTACTCCACCTTCGCCCCAGCCGCGGCTTCTCACCCCTCCCCCACGCCGCCGACTGGATGGGCGATCCCTAGCTTCGACTCGCCGGCGTCCGCCGAGAGCAATCTCGGCTAGCGACGCGCGCTCAGCGAAACGTGCTGTAGTCGATCTCCTTCTTGCGCTCGAAGGCTTCGTCGCGCGTATCGAAGGTCTGAAAGTAGCCCCGCCCGTGGAGCACGTAGATGCCGTCGACGTCGTCACGCGTCACCCTCAATTCGGGCAGATCGATGTTGTAGACCTGGCCCGAATCAGTCGCGCGCAAACGGGGGGCTGCCATGGGCGGATTGTATCGCCGCCGCCGGCGGGTTAGGCGACCGTGACCTCGTCCATCAGGTAGACGTCCTGCACGGCATTGAGCAGTTGAATACCCTCGCTCATGGGCCGCATGAAGGCCTTGCGCCCAGTGATCAGTCCGGTGCCGCCGGCCCGCTTGTTGATGACGGCCGTCTTGACGGCTTCTTTGAGATCACTATCGCCTGACGAAGCGCCGCCCGAGTTGATGAGGCCACTGCGGCCCATGTAGCAGTTCGCCACCTGATAGCGAGTCAGATCGATGGGATGATCCGTCGTCAGCTTCTCGTAGACGGCCTTGGACGTCTTGCCGAACTTCAAGGCCTCGTAACCGCGATTGGTCTCGGGCAGCTTCTGCTTGATGATGTCGGCCTCGATGGTGACCCCCATGTGATTGGCCTGCCCAGTGAGGTCGGCCGCCACCTCGTAATTGACGCCGTCTTTCGTGAACGCCGGATTTCGGACGTAACACCAGAGGACGGTCGCCATGCCTAACGCGTGCGCTTCGTGGAACGCCGCCGAGATCTCCTGGATCTGCCGATCCGACTCGGCCGAGCCGAAGTAAATCGTGGCGCCGAGTGCGACCGCGCCGAGCTCCCAGGCCTCTTTCACCGTCCCGAAGCGAATCTGGTCGTACTTGTTCGGGTACGTCAGCAGCTCGTTGTGATTGATCTTGCAGATGAAGGGGATTTTGTGCGCGTACTTGCGCGCGACCGAGCCGAGCACA
>VBFR01000101.1 GCA_005889345.1 Chloroflexota bacterium | reverse complement strand
AATTCGAGATCCGTTACCCCCGGATGCCGAACGAAGATGATCCTGCGTACGCCGCATGGAAGGCGACACTCGAGAAGGAGCTTGCGACACTCGACGATGACGCGATTCTTGTCGGCCACTCGCTCGGCGGGACGATTCTGATCAATGCTCTCGCGCAGTCACGCTCAGAGCGGCAGTTTGGCGCGATCTTCTTGATCGCGGCGCCCTTTGTCGGCGGTGGGGGCTGGCCGAGCGAGGGCATGAATCCCCCGCCCGACCTCGGCGCGCGGCTTCCCCGAGACGTTCCCGTCTTTATCTACCATGGGCTCGACGATGAAACCGCGCCGCCGTCGCATGCCGAGCTCTATGCGCGTGCGATTCCACAGGCCCGCGTCCGTCGCCTGCCCCACCGCGATCATCAGCTCAACAATGATCTGAGTGAGATCGCCGCGACGATCGAATCGTTGGAAGACGGATCACAATGATAGTAGGGTCGGGGCGGCTGGGGCTTCCGCCGAGAATGCCGGTGCGCATGGATTGCTACCGTTAGCGGAGGCTCGCCTGTAGCTCATGCAGATCATTGAAACGAGTGCGTTCGGCGTGAGAGCGGCAGTCTGTGCCTTGCGCCGAGCCGATGGCCCTCTGACGTTCGTTCTCTTGCCCATGGTCCATGCGGGCTCAAGGGCGTACTTTGTCGAGATCGAGCGAAGGCTTCGCAATTGCGACGTGATCTTTTCAGAGGGCGTCCGATCCCGACGCGTGGACTACATCACCTGGTCGTACAAGATTGTCAACCGGATGCGGGGATTGGGTCTTGTGACCCAGAACGTGCTTGACCTGCATCAGTTCGGGCCGAAAGTCGTGAACACTGACATGCCTGGGAGGGAGTTCGATGCCGCTTGGAAGGGAATCGGCCGATACGCCCGGTTGGTCCTCTGGGTGCTCGTTCCGTTCTATGTGATGTGGTTCTTCTTGTTCGGGACTAAGGCCTTCCTAGCCCGCTCCCTTGAAATGGACGACCTCCCTTCTAGGCAAGACGTGCTTGGCTACGGCGATGAATTCGAGAGGTTCGAAGACTTGGTAATGACCCAACGCGACAAGCTGTTGGTTCAGCAGATTGCACGCTATCACGACCTTCATCACTCAGAGTCGAAGGTGGTGGCAATCTTGTATGGTGCCAGCCACATGCGACCGGTGCTGACCGTTCTACGGGAAAAACACAAATACCGCATCGCACAGGCGGAGTGGGTTACGGTGTTCAGTTATTGATCGTGCCCCGGCGTGCGCTTACGCCGTCAGATAAGCCGTCAAAGGGGCTACTCGCCGAGCCGCCTGACTCCGGTCAGTAACTGACATCGGCTCCGGCGGTCACTCCCCAAATTCGAAACTGGCGGGGGCGCGACGGGAACGATCCGTCCGTCGACATCGCCAAGGATGCCGACCAGCGGTTTTGAAGTTCGCGGACACATCGTCCGCCAACGTTCGCCAGGGTTCGCCAGCGTTCATTTTGAAGTTGACCGCCGGGCTCAACAGTTCGCGGTCGTTCGCCAGCGTCCGCCAATGTTCGCCGGCGTTGCTGTCACCGCTGCTGTCAAAGCGCCGGCTCTACAAATTCACCGCGGCCGTCCGCAGTTCGGCCATGCCCCCGTCGTCGGCCGTCGACCACCGCCTCCGCCGTGTAGAGGATTTTCATAATTCGTATTCCTTTCGGCTGGTTAAGTTTCGTCGTCATCTGGTTGAAGAGACAGGCCCCCAAAATCGTGGGGGCCTGCCAGGGGGAAGGGAGCTAGTGAGTTGCCGCCGAGCGGCCCATCAGGTTTCCGCCCATGAGTAGGGCCGAACCGGCGCTGATAAATGCCAGGACTCCGATCACCCAGGCGCTCCAGGCCATCGCGGTAATGGCACTAAAGCCCAATACCCAGGGGGCCAGAAAAACGAGGACCCCAACGATCAACGGAAGGTATTCCACGATGGGGTTCCATCGGAACAGCAGCGAGCCACCGCCAAGCACGAAGAGCAAGGCTCCGCCGACATACGCGGTCCAGGTGGCGGCCGTTTGGGACGTGTCCCCGAACACGAAGGGCGTGATAAAGAGGATCACTCCCAAGATCGCGGTGATCCAGTCCTGCCAACGCATTTCGCCAGACATTTCATCAACCTCCAAGGTTCTTGTTCGACAATTCGCGAGATGGTGCTGCGACCCAGGCATCTGACGTCTCAGGCGTGACCTCACCTCCTCCGTGAGTCCAGGCGCTCACCCGCCTGGCGAGCTCGCTGGGGGTGGTCTCGCTCTTGACCAGCCAGTCGAGGATTCGGAGGGAGCGGGCCCTCCGACGGAGCGTTTCGTCGCCAGAGTTCGTCAGCATCGCCACCGGCAGATCTCGAGTCGATCGGTTAGCCCGAAGGCGGGCGAGCGTGGTGAGCCCGTCGATGCCTGGCAGCTGGACATCCAGAAAGACGACATCAAATCGTTTCTGGCTCGCCCGCTCTAAGGCGGCGCCACCGTCGCCCGTGACCTCGACATCGTGGCCCGCGAAGGAGAGCCCCAGGCTGAACATCTCCGCCATATCCGGATCGTCCTCGACGAGAAGGATTGCCACGCCGGTTTGCTTCATGGGTCTCGCTCTCCTAGGCGACCGTCATTCGGGTCCGATGGCCCAGGCGCAGGCTGGCGCCGACCACGACGGTCGCGACGGCCAGCACCCACGCGCTCCAGGCGATCCCGGTGACGCCGGTGAACCCGAGAACAAAGGGCGCGATAAAGGTGATCACGGCGACGATGCCGGGCGGATTGAGGATCGGCGACTGCCGGTCTTCGCGGTTCGCCGCCGCAGCGATGCCGGACAGGAAGAGCAAGACGCCCAAAACGTAGGCGCTCAGCGTGGCAACCCGTTGCGACATCTCAGCGAAGACAAACGGCGAGATGAAGAGAAGTACGCCGAAGGCCATGGTGGCGTAGTCCTGCCACCGCTTCCAAGTACGAGAC
>VBFR01000100.1 GCA_005889345.1 Chloroflexota bacterium | reverse complement strand
ATCAGTTGCACGACCTCGTCCTAAGCGCTGGCCTCGACCTTGTTCGGTTCGGTGGATGTGCGTATCGGGATGCGGTGTGCCTTCTCGCCGTCGGTCTCCATAGCCTCGGCGGCTCCCTTTACGGTGATTTCCAAGAATCCGTCCTTGTACTGCGCCTGAATCGATTGGTCGTCGATGCTTTCCGGCAACGGGATGCGCCGCTTGAAGGCACCGTATTCGGTCTCACGCCGGTAATAGACCTTGTCTTTGGTCTCGGCCTCTCGCCTGCGCTCGCCCCGGATAACGAGCTCGTGATTGTCGACCATCACCGTGACGTCCTTTTGGGGATCGACTCCGGCCAGCTCAAACCGGACGATCAGGTCGCCATTCTTGCTGTAGATCTCCGTGCTCGGCATGAGGCGTCCCTCGAACATTCCCAGCCCGTATGCAAACCTTGGAGTCAGCATCGGGTCTTCCAGCCGCCGAACCGGACCCGCCAAGTCGTCCCAAAACCTTCGTAACATTCGTTGCCATCTCCTTTGCCTGAGTTGATGAAGTCAGCATCTGCCGGCCGCGCAAGATCAGCGTGAGAGCGCTGCGATGCCCTGGTACGCGAAGGGTCACCTCGGGCTGCGCTTAACATCTCTTGAGGAGGGTCGGGTTGATAACGCCGCCAGCCGGCAAAATGGGGACCATTTCGCTGCAGCTCGTGGATCGCACTCAGGAGCAGGCAGCGCTGGATAGCCTCCTCGAGGCCGTACGCCTTGGTCTGAGTGGAAAACTCGTCATTCGCGGGGAGCCTGGGATTGGTAAGACGGCACTCCTCGACCACGCCATCGCGACGGCGCGTGACTTTCGCGTGGTTCGTACAGTTGGCATCGAATCCGAGATGCAACTTGGGTTCGCCGGGCTCCATCAACTGGTCGTCCCGTTTTTGCCCCAGCTCGAACTGCTTCCAGCTCCCCAACAGAACGCCCTGGGCTCGGCATTCGGACTCATCAGTGGCCCAGCACCGGAGCGCTTTCAGGTCGGTCTGGCCACTCTTACTCTGCTCGCCAAAGCCGCCGGCGATAAGCCCCTGCTCTGCGTGATCGATGATGCCCAGTGGCTGGACGTGGAGTCGGCAGAAATTCTGGCTTTTGTTGCCCGCCGCCTTTACGCTGACCGGGTCGCCATGCTATTCGGGATGCGGGAGGGAACCGGGCGCGAAGCGGCCTTCGCCGGAATTCCTGAGTTGCGTGTGCCGGGGCTCGACAGCAAAGATGCCCAGTTACTGCTTGGCAGCGTCATGGCAGGGCCGGTCGGGGATGAGCTTTCGAGGCGGCTGATCAACGAGACGGCCGGCAATCCACTGGCCATCCTGGAGCTGGGACCAACAATAAATCAGAGCGGGCCCGGTGCTGGTCCACTCTTAGAGGAGCCGCCTCCCGTCGGTAGTCGACTGCAGCAGCACTTCCTGGCAAGGGTTCACGCCTTACCCATCAAGACACAGACTTTTCTTCAACTTGCTTCGGTCGACTCTTCGACCGACCCCGTCGTGCTCTGGCACGCAGCAAAGCTGCTGGGCCTCGATCGCGGTGCTGCAGCCGCCGCCGAGAGCGAACGTCTGATCGTCGTTGGTCCACGGGTCTCGTTTCGTCACCCGCTGATCCGGTCTGCGATTTACCATGGAACGCCACCTGGCGAGCGGAGGACGATGCACGCCGCCCTGGCGGACGCGATCGACCCCAAGGTCGACCCGGATCGGCACGCCGAACACCGTGCGCTGGCCGCGGTCCAGCCCGATGAGGAGATCGCACGCGAGCTGCTGCGAGCAGCCGAGCGGGGTAAGGAGAGAGGAGCCTACGCCGCCTGGGCTCGTTACGCGTATAAGGCGGCGGAGTTGACGCCGGATCGCGGCACCAGGGCGGTACGGTTGGTCGACGCTTCGGAAGCGCTGCTGAGCGCGGGCCGGGCCGATCAGGCCAGGGCCGCTCTTAGCCAGGCCCTGCCCGCGCTCGATGATCCGCTACACCGTGCGATCGCCAAATGGATCGATGGCACGATTCGTCTTTCTCTTAGTGAAGGAAGCGACACGACTCGCATCCTCATTGATGCTGCGACCGACTTGAGCCCGCTCGATGTTGGGCGGGCGCGCGATGCGCTACTCGGTGCGCTGATCGCCGCCGTCCTTGTTGAGACCATGCCCACGGTATTTGAAGAGATCGCCAGACTCGCAAAAGTCATTCCGCTCGCAGACGAGTCATCGCCATCGATCGATGACCTGCTGCTCGATGGTTCGGCGAGCCTGATCGCAGGCGACCACGTCGTCGGGGCGCCGCTGCTGAGGCGTGCCTTTCAGGGGCTGGTGCGGAGCGCGCCCAATCCTCAGACCACGCTTCGCGCATTCACCCTAGCGGCGATATACGCCTACGTTCTCATGGATGTTGCCGCGATAGATTCGCTGACGGACGCCTGGATCAAGGTCTCACGCCAGCGCGGCGCCCTTTCCGGCCTTCAGATCGCCCTGGCCTTCCGTTCCGGAGCCGAGCTATATGCGGGGCGCCTCAACGAAGGCGAAGCCTTGATCAAGCAGGCCCTCGACCTCTCACATGCCATGGGAAATCCAGGCTTCTTAGGAGCCATCTGGTGGGAAGGTACGCTCTTAGCGTGGCGGGGCAACGAGGCGGTGGCTCGCGCCTGGGTCACGGCACAGCTGGCCCTCGGAGCCGGCCGTATTGGCACACGCGGAATGAATCTCGCCCGCTTTTCGTTGATTCCGTTGGAGTTAGGTCTGGGTCGATACCAGGCCGCTCTTGACATCGCGGTCGCCGCGCGCAAGGCCGATCCGACCTTCAACGGAGCGAGGATGTTGCCGTACCTGGTCGAGGCGGCGGTGCGGGTCGGCAACAGAGGCACCGCTGAGGCAGCCGTGGTCGAGCTTGGCGAGCTGGCGGCGGCGAGCGGCGCCCCCCTCGCCATCGGCTTCCTGGCGCGGTCACGCGCGTTGCTCGCGAATGACGCTAACGCCGAGTCGCTTTACAAAGAGGCGATCGCCCATCTGACCACACCGGGAACAGGGACCGAGCTCGCCCGGAGCTATCTGCTCTATGGGGAATGGCTCCGCCGGCAGGGCCGGAGACGCGACGCCCGTGATCAGCTTCGCACCGCCTACGAAATGTTCGCCAGCATGGGGATGGCGGCTTTTGCGGAGCGAGCGAGAGTTGAGCTTCTGGCGACTGGCGAGCGGGCGCGGCGCCGGACGGTCGAGACGCAGAGCCAGCTTTCCCCTCAAGAATCACAGATCGCTCGGCTCGCTGCTCATGGGGTCCGGAATCAAGAGATCGCTTCGCAGCTCTTCATCAGCGATCGAACCGTCGAGTATCACCTGGCAAAGGTGTTCAGGAAGGTCGGCGTCACCTCGCGCACGCAATTGGCCCACATCGCTGAGTTTGCTGGAGCCGGGCTGCACTAGGCGTCCGGTGGCCGGGTC
The DNA here is from genome assembly GCA_005889345.1 of Chloroflexota bacterium. Taxonomy (GTDB): domain Bacteria; phylum Chloroflexota; class Dormibacteria; order CF-121; family CF-121; genus CF-13. The sequence goes on along the minus strand of VBFR01000100.1, from coordinate 572 downwards.
ACGCCATAAAGGGCATGAGCTCCGGGGCCATGGTTACAAAGGGGCGCATCATGTCGCGGTCCTCGTGCTCCAGGATGTGGCAGTGGTACATGTACCGGCCGCTATAGGTGGTGAAGCGAACGGCGATCTCGACGATCTCGTTGGGATTGACGCGGATGGTGTCCTTTAGCCCACGTTCGTTGTCATCGATCGCGTGGCTCAGTCCGTCATCAGGGTCGCGCCCGAGTATGACCGAGGCGGTGATGTCGAGGTCTTCGATGCCGGCGTCAGGGATCTGATAGCGCATCGGATGTCGCGCGAGGATTTGGAAGGGGTCGAGATGGACGTGGATCGGATGCGTGTCGCCTGTCAGGTTGATCAGCTGCCAGACTTCAAGCTCGCCGAGCATTGGAAAGAACGTCGTCCTGTCCTCGAAATGCGCGGCGACCGCGCGATAGCGGGTGATTCGCTCGCCATCGGTGACCGTGACCAACGGTCCCGTGTGGTCGTCCTCAACAATCCTGAGCTCGCGCATCGTGAGCATGTTGGTTTGACCCTCGAGCTCACGCTCGACAAGCGCAATCGCTCTGCGC
>VBFR01000099.1 GCA_005889345.1 Chloroflexota bacterium | reverse complement strand
ACCTGGGCGGCATTCAGATCGATCGGCACCGCACCGGCGCTGTGGGAAAGATCCCAGAGCACCAGTGCGCCGAATTTCTGAGCGACCGCCGTGAGGCGTCGCATGTCGTGGATCTCTCCGCTCGCGTAGTCGACATGGGTCAGCATCAGGACCGCGACGCTGCCGTCGAGCGATCGCTCGATCTCGGCGCGCTCGACGACGCGCAGGGCGTGGTTGCCACCCAGCAACTCGATCAGGCCCTGCGCGACATAGAGGTCGGTTGGAAAATTCGACGCCTCGGTCAGGATGAAATGGCGTTCCGGCTGAACGCGCAGCGCCTGGGCCAGGAGCTTGAAGATGTTGACCGACGTGCTATCGGCGACGATCACCTCGCCGCCTTTGGCGCCGATCAAGCGCGCGATCTTATCGCCGATCCGCGTCGGAGCCTCGATCCAATGGGCCACATTCCAGCTACGGATGAGCCCGCTGCCCCATTCCTCGCCGATGACGTTGGTCATGCGCGGCAAGGTCTGCCGCGGGAGGGCGCCGAGCGAGTTGCCATCGAGGTAGATCACGCCCTCGGGAAGGACGAACTCGTCGCGGACGGAAGCTAGCGGGTCCTGCCGATCGAAGGAGAGGCAGGTCTCGCGGTCCACGCAGCGATTATCCCGCCTCGGCGAGATCTAGAAGTGGCTGGGACACCAGGGCGCCCGGTCCGTCGCGAACATCGCGTCGGCACGGGCGATCGCTCCCGGACGCAGCTCCTCGAGCCGCCCGGCTTCGAACAAGGTGCGAAATCGATTGCCGCCGAGATACAGTGCGGCAAGATCCGCGGCATCGAGCGCGAGGTCAGGCGTGCCGCCGTTTGATTTGCACTCGGCGCCTCCAGGACCACCAAGCAGCTCGTATTGCCCATCGTTCCACGGACAGAGCGCGTCACGGACGCGCAGCGTCAGGCGCCCGTCGACGGCATAGCGCCGTCCCTCAAGGGCCGCGGCGACATCGACCAGCCGCAACCAGACGCCGTCTTCGATGCGGGTCTTCGGCTGCCGCGAGTCGGCGAGCAGGAAGCGCAAGGGCTCCTCCACCGGCCGCATCTCGGCGGTGACACGCGCCATCAGGTCCACATCCAGGACGTGACGCCAGAGCGCCGCGTAGGCCTCGGCCGTTGCCGCGACCAGCATCTCGAGTCGCAGCGTCCCGTTCGGGCCCGACGCGTCCCAGTCCATCTTGATCCGGTAGATGGCGAAGCCCGTCGGATTGTCGCCGTCTCGGTAGAGCACGCGATAGTGGGGACTGGAGCCTTCCCGATGTAGCTCGAGGTCGGCCAGCTGGTTGCGCATCCAGCGCTCATCGAACGTGAGCATTCCCGGTTGCTTGTGTCGGGCCTGCTCCCAGACGCGGGTGAACTCGCGGATCCCGGTTGGAACATCGACCATGGTGAGGCGCCCGCCGCCCGCGACCGCTTTTGCAAAGGCCGCATGGGAGCGCTCGATCTCCACCGCGGCCTGGTAGGTGCCAAGGCCGTAGCCGAAACGCCCATAGATCGGCGCCTCCGAGGCATAGAGGGCCGCCAGCGGCTCGCCGCGCTCGTGCATGTCATCGAGCTGGCGTCGCATCATGGCCGTCAGCAACCCGCGCCGGCGATGGGTCGTGAGCACGCTGACTCGCGTCACGCCGCCGCACGGCAACGTGCCGCCCGGCACCGTCATCTCGTAGGTGAAGATGCCGGCGGTGGCGACGATCTCCGCGCCGTCGAAAAACGCGAGGGTCCGGTCGAACTCCGTCGTTTCTCGAGCGACCGCCAGCTCCTCGTCAGTTGGCAGCGACGCACCGAAGGCGCGCCGCATCAAGGTCGAATAGGCTCGCTGCTCCTCCTTGTGGATCGGCCGGAGCTCGAGCCCCTGGGACGCGCTTATCGCTGAACCAATGCCAGGGCCCGACAGGGGCTGCCCGAGCCCTTGACCAGCTTCAGCGGCGCCACCACCAGGACCGCACCCGTCGCTGGGAGCTTCGCCAGGTTGGCGAGCTGCGTCAGTCCATATTTGTTGGCGCCCAGCAGGAACTGGTGGCAGGGAAAGGGTGGGTTGAACGAGTGCGCAGCGCCGGCGTCGGTGCCGACCGTCTCCACGCCGACCCCGACGAATGGACTCTCCTTCGCCAGCCATTGCGCCAGCTCGATGTTGATGCCGGGTGTATGCGGGCCGGTCTCGTTGGCATTGAGGAACGCTTTCTGGTCACTCGCGCGCGCATCCCAGCCCGTCCGGTAGAGGAGCCAGGAACCCTTTGGAATTGACCCGTGCTCCCGCTCGAACGCCCGGATGTCATCCAGGGTCAAGAGATAGTCCGGATTGGCCTGCGCCTCCTTCGACCTGTCGATCACGACCGCGGGGCCGATCAGCCGCTTGACGGGAACCTGCGAGACATCGTCCTTGTCCTTACCGGTGACCCAGTGGATGGGGGCGTCGAAGTGAGTCCCGGCGTGCTCGCCGCCTTCGAACCAGTTCCAGTACCAGGCGGGCCCTTTCTCGTCGTAGTGGCTGATCTCGTGCGTCTTCCAATTCGGGGTGTTGGCGAAGGGCGGTGGAAGCTGGATCATCGGGGTCCGCTCCGAGAGCGGCTGGGTCAGGTCGATGACGTCGATCGAACCGGAAACGAGGCCCTCGACGAAGGATGCCAGGCTATCGACTCGCGTACTCAATTCACTCCTCCCTTTGTTTGCAGCGCCCGCGGAAACTCGAAACGGTTCTCGAGCATGTGGACGTCCATCAAGAAGCTCTTCGGCATCTCTGCCTCGACCTTGGCAACGATGCAGCTCAACTGGTCCCCGTTGATCGCGTCCAGGGTCGCCTCCTCGAAATCCCCCAGCTCGCGGACCATCTGCGCCCGCGGAAAACCGGCCGCCTTCGCGATCCCGGCAAGGTCGGCGCCGGTGGCGGTCGCCGTTGTGAACCACTTATAGCCACCTGGGGCTCCCCCGCCGACGGAGAGGAGGGTTTCGTTGTCGAAGATGACATGGACCAGGTTGTTCGGCCGTGAGCGCGCCAGCGTCGTCAGCCCGCCGAGGTTCATCAGCACCGAGCCGTCGCCATCGATCACCACGACTTTGCGGTGCGGCTGCGCCAGCGCGATACCGAGGCCGATCGACGAGGCGAGACCCATCGCGTGCTCGAGGTAGAAGAAGTTGGCACGGTGCCCGAGTGAGTAGAGCTCGGCCGCGACCGCGCCCATGATGGTGACGACGGCGCAGCCTTCGAGGCGCGGATAGATGGCCTTCAGGCAATCGAGGCGTTTCATTTGGGCTCTTCCCACATCAGGTCGCGCTGGAGGAGCAAGGCTACGGGCGAGAGCGATGCCTGGGCCAGCGTCATCGCGTGGGCGATCTTCGGTTGCACCTCGTCGGGTCGGCGCAGGTCGTCGTGCGCAATGTGCAGCGCATCCAGCACCGGCCGCGTGTACTTGCCGCCTTCCGTCTGCCAGGGATCCTTCTCGCCGAAGCTGCCACGATCGGTGATCAGCATCAGCAGCGGGATCTTGTAGAGGAGCGACACCCCCACGATGCCGTTGATCGCCTGCAGGAAGCCGTGGTTCTGCAGTAGCATCGCCGACCGGGCCCCCGCAAAATGGGCCCCGGCGGAAACGCCGACTCCTTCTTCCTCCTTGGCGAGCCGAACCAGCGTCATCGCCGGGTCCTCGTCGGCCATGCGGATCAGGTGCACCAGCCAGGTCTCGGGGAGCGCACTCAGCAGCGTGATGCCGACGCCTTTCATGGCGTCGTAGACCACCTGTGAATTGGCCACCGATACCGGCAAGGCTCCCTCCCTCGACTGAACTGAGGCCGATTCTACGCATACAATGGGGCCCAGTGCAGGTCCTGGGCAGCATCCTGGAGGCCGTCGGGCACACGCCGCTGGTGCGGCTCCAGCGCATCACCGCCGGGCTCCGCCCCACCATCCTGGCGAAGGTGGAGACGCTCAACCCCGGCGGCAGCGTCAAGGACCGGATCGGGCTGCGCATGATCGAGGATGCCGAGCGTCGCGGCCTGCTAAAGCCAGGTGGCACCATCGTCGAGCCGACCTCCGGGAATACCGGCCACGCGCTGGCCATTGCGGCGGCGCTGAAGGGTTATCGAATGATCTTCGTGATGGCGGACAAGCAGTCGCCCGAGAAGATTGCCCTGCTTCGCGCCTACGGCGCCGAAGTGGTGGTCTGTCCGACCGCCGTTCCCCGCGAGTCGCCCGAAAGCTACTACTCGGTCGCGGAACGGCTGAGCCACGAGATCCCGGGCGCCTTCCAGCCGAACCAGTATTTCAACCAGGCGAACCCACAATCACACTACGAGACGACCGGTCCGGAGATCTGGGAGCAGACGGACGGAACGGTCGACGTGGTGGTCGGCGGCCTGGGGACGGGTGGCACCATGACGGGGATCGCGCGCTTCCTCAAGGAAAGGAAGCCGGCGGTGATGATCGTCGGCGCCGACCCGGAGGGTTCGCTCTACTCGGGCGAGACCATCAAGCCTTACAAAGTGGAAGGGATCGGCGAAGACTTCATCCCCGGCACCATCGACCTGAAACTGATCGATCGCATCATCCAGGTCAACGACCGCGATTCCTTCCTGACTGCCCGGCGCATCACGCGCGAGGAGGGGATCCTGGTGGGCGGATCGTCGGGCACCGCCATGAAGGCAGCGATGGAGGTGGCGCGCGGTCTCGACGAGACGAAGGTGATGGTCGTCATTCTGCCTGACACCGGTCGCAACAATCTGAGCAAGATCTACAACGACGAGTGGATGCGCCAGAACGGTTTCTTCGAACGCTTCCCGCGCCAGCTGGTGCACGACGTCGTCGCCGTGCGCGAGCGGGAGATGCCGGAATTGATCACGGTGTCGTCCAGGGAGAAGGTGGGCCGTGCCATCGACCTGCTCCAGGAATACGGGATCTCCCAGATGCCGGTCACCGAAGACGGCAGTGCTGCGGGCAAACGGCTGGTGGGGAGCATCCAGGAGCGCACCCTGCTCGATCGCGTCTATCGCGATCCCGGTTTGATCGAGACCACGGTCGGTGCCGCGATGGACGGGCCCTTTCCGACGATCGCCGCCGGGGCGCACGTGGACGAGGCCTTCAATGCGCTGCTCGGTGGTGCCACCGCGCTGGTGGTGATGGACGCGGAGCGGCCCGTCGGGATCATCACCCGTGTCGATCTGCTGGAGTTTATGGCGCACACCCGCGCCTCCCGGTGAGCGCGGAAGGTACACCGGGGTTTGCGACCCGGGCAATCCACGCGGGGCAGGAGCCGGATCCTGCGACCGGCGCCGTGGTGGTTCCGATCTACCAGACGTCGACCTTCGCCCAGGAGGCGCTCGGCAAGCATCGCGGCTACGAGTACTCGCGAACGGGGAACCCGACGCGTGCCGCCCTCGAGCAGTGCATCGCCGCGCTGGAAGGCGGCGCACATGGACTGGCCTTCGCCTCCGGCATGGCGGCCGAATCCGCGATCATGCAGCTCCTCAAGCCGGGCGACCATACGCTCGCGGTCGACGATCTTTATGGGGGCAGTTACCGACTGTTCCGCCGCGTCCTGGAGCCGTTGGGATTCACGTTTTCCTTCGTCGAAGGCGCCGACCTGACCGCCGTCGAGAAAGCACTGACCAATCGCACCCGAATGGTCTGGGTGGAATCGCCGACCAACCCGCTCCTCAAGCTGGTCGACATCGAGGCCGTCAGCAAGCTGGCGCGCGCCCGGCAGGCGCTCCTTGTTGTCGACAACACCTTCATGAGCCCCTACTTTCAGCGTCCTTTGTCGCTGGGCGCCGACATCGTGGTGCACAGCGCGACCAAGTACCTTGGTGGCCACAGCGATGTGATCGGTGGGACGCTGGTCGTGAACCGGGACGACTTGTTCGAGCGCTTGTCCTTCCTGCAAAACGCGGTCGGCGGCGTGCCCGGACCGATGGACGCCTGGCTGGTGCTGCGCGGCCTCAAGACGCTCGCCATCCGGATGCGCGAGCACGACCGCAATGCGCGGCTGGTGGCCGCATTCCTAAGCGAGCATCCCAAGGTCGCGCGGGTGTTCTACCCGGGGCTGCCCAAGAATCCCCAGCGCGAGCTCGCCCAGCGGCAGATGTCGGGCTTTGGCGGCATGATCTCCTTCGAGGTCAAAGGCGGGCTGGAGCCGGCGCGCCGCGTCGTCGAGCGGACCCAGCTTTTCACGCTCGCGGAAAGCCTGGGCGGGGTCGAGTCGTTGATCGAGCTGCCCGCGGCGATGACGCATGCCTCCATTCCGGCCGAAACCAGGCGAGCCCACGGAGTCGCGGATGGCCTGGTCCGCATCTCGGTTGGCATCGAGGACGTGGCCGATCTGATCTCAGACCTTGACCGAGCACTGGCGCAGGCATGAAGCTCAACAGTAGTGTTAGGGTCGCGGGATTCCCGCGTGTAAGGAGGTGAGCATTGAAAGTCGACATTAACTTCGCGAACATCCTGGTGGCCATCGTCCTGCTGCTGCTGGGCCTCGCCGTCTTCACCCGTCATCGGCTTGCGTCCTACATCGTCGGCGGATTCCTCACGGTGCTGGCCGCCGTCAGTATCCTGGCGTTTCTCAAGATCATCAACTTCTCCTCCGGCCCGATCGTCATTGGTTAGGGAGCCGCGGCCTCCGGGTGAGCCGGAGCCGGTTCCCGGCACGAAGCCGCCACCGCCGCCGCCAACCCCGGAACGGCCGCCACCAGTTCCCAAGCCGATTCGTCGTCACCGGCCCGTCACGCCTCGATAGCTTCACCCGTCAAAACCCCGGGTAGACTCGAAGCGTGGACGTCCTCAAGATCACGCCGCGCGGATACTGCCATGGAGTCGTGGAAGCGATCCGCGCCGCCAAGCAGACCGCCAAAGCGCGTCCTGGTGAGCAGATCCGAATGCTCGGCTACCTCGTCCACAACACGCACGTCACTGACGAGCTGCAGGAAAACGGGATCGAGCTGGTCGACAGCGACAACCGGCTCGAGGGGCTCGACACGATCGATGGTGGCACCGTGATCTTCACCGCGCACGGCGTCTCGCCGGCGGTCAAAGCGAAGGCCGCCGCGCGCGGTCTCAACATGGTCGACGCGACCTGCTCCGACGTCGTCGTCACCCACGATCTCGTCAAAGACCTGGTGGAGCGCGGCTACGACGTGGTCTACATCGGGCGGCGCGGCCATCCGGAGCCAGAAGGCGTCATCGGTGAGGCGCCGGAGAAGGTGCATCTGGTGCAGGATCCGGCGGATGTGGACGCGCTGGACATCACGAACGACAAGATCGCCGTCACCTGCCAGACCACGTTGAGCATCTGGGACACGGCCGCCATGATCAAGCGGG
>VBFR01000183.1 GCA_005889345.1 Chloroflexota bacterium | reverse complement strand
TCACGTACGCTTGGCTGGACGTGATCGAGATCCACGGAGAGCCGTACCTGAGCGCGGCCGAGGCGTGCCAACTCCTTGGCATCAAGCCGGCGACGCTCTACGCCTACGTCAGCCGTGGCGTGCTACAGAGCTACCGGCAGGGCATCAAGCGTGCGCGGCTCTATCGCCGCGGCGAGCTGGAACGGGTGCTCCACCTTCGGCCCAGCCGGGGCTTCTCTCCCCTCCCGCAAGCTGCCGACTGGATGGGCGACCCCTAGGCCGGCACCAGGTGCGTCGCGCCGCAGATGCGGCACTTCTCTTCGCGCTGACCGCCCTCGCTGTTCCCGGTCGCCTTCCAGGGCCATCCCGACTTCTTGATGTGGCAAATGCACGGCTTGCTCTCGGTTTTCGTCGTCCCCTGTGCCAAAGTGCGCCTCCTTTTGATCGGGCATCGTCTTATGCCGCGCTTACTATGCGCCGCATCTGACACAGGTTCAAGACCATTGGACTAGCGGAACGTGCTGTAGTCGATTTCCTTCTTGCGCTCGAAGGCTTCCTCGCGCGTTTCGAACGTCTGGAAGTAGCCGCGGCCGTGGAGTACGTAAATGCCGTCCACGTCGTCGCGCGTGACCCGCAGGTCCGGGAGATCGATGTTGTAGACGTGGCCCGAATCAGTCGCGCGAAGGCGGGGGGCTGCCATGGGCGGATTGTATCGCCGCCGCCGGCGGGCTAGGCGACGGTGACCTCGTCCATCAGGTAGACGTCCTGGACAGCATTGAGCAGTTGAATGCCCTCGCTCATCGGTCGCATGAACGCCTTGCGCCCGGTGATGAGGCCGGTGCCGCCGGCTCGCTTGTTGATCACGGCCGTCTTGACGGCTTCTTTGAGATCACTTTCGCCTGACGACGCGCCTCCCGAGTTGATCAGACCACTGCGGCCCATGTAGCAGTTCGCCACCTGGTAGCGCGTGAGATCGATCGGATGGTCCGTCGTCAGCTTCTCGTAGACCGCCTTGGACGTCTTGCCAAACTTCAAGACATCGAAACCGCGATTCGTCTCGGGCAGCTTCTGCTTGATGATGTCGGCCTCGATGGTGACCCCCATGTGATTGGCCTGACCCGTGAGGTCGGCCGCGACTTCGTAGTTGACGCCATCCTTGGTGAAGGCGGGGTTGCGCACATAACACCAGAGCACGGTTGCCATCCCCAGCTCGTGAGCATCGTGAAAGGCGGCCGAGATCTCCTGGATCTGCCGGTCCGACTCCTCCGAGCCGAAGTAAATCGTGGCGCCCAGCGCGACCGCCCCTAGCTCCCAGGCTTCCTTCACTGTCCCGAAGCGAATCTGGTCGTATTTGTTCGGATAGGTCAGCAGCTCGTTGTGATTGATCTTGCAGATAAAGGGGATCTTGTGCGCGTACTTGCGGGCAACCGAGCCCAGGACACCGAAGGTCGAGGCGACCGCGTTACAGCCGCCCTCGATCGCCAGTTCGACGATCTTCTCGCCGTCAAAGTATGCCGGGTTGGCGGCAAAGGACGCTCCCGCGGAATGCTCGATGCCCTGGTCGACCGGGAGAATCGAGAGATAACCGGTGCCGGCGAGGCGGCCATGGTCGAAGAGCGACTCGAGGCTACGCAGCACGCGCGTCGGGCGGTCGGTGATGGAATAGATTCGGTTCACAAAGTCCGGGCCGGGGAGGTGCAGCTGTGACTTGGGGATCGTTTTGCACTCGTGCTCGAGCAGGTCCTGAGCGTCGTTTCCGAGGATGGACTCGAGCTTGCTGAGCGATGTCGCGGTGGCGGTGGCCATCTGCTCCTCCTTTGACGGGATCTGTTCTTCAGTTTAGGCCTTGGCTCGCCCCTAAACTGGTTTCGATGTTGGCGTGGTGAGCGGTCGCGTCGCACGCCTTCTCGCCATCGGGGCAGTCACCGGGCTCGCCGCTGGGCTGTTGGGCGTTGGCGGCGGCTTCGTCATGGTGCCCGCGATGGTCTACCTGATGAAGACGCCTCAGCGTGAAGCCAACGGGACGTCGTTGGCCGTCATCGTACCGGTGGCGATCGTCGGCGCGACCATTCTCGGAGGGGGACACCAGCTCAACGTCGAGGTCGGTATCGCGCTCGCCGTCGGGGCGGTCGGCGGCGCAGTAGTCGGCGCCCGCATGACCCGCCGCGTTTCCGACATCGGCCTCCGCCGGGCGTTCGGAATCGTGGCCGTCGTCGCCGGGGTTGTGATGATCGGCGACTCCGTCGTGCGCGCCGTCGTCGGCAACATCCACATCGCCGGCGGCCTGCACCCCAACGGAATCTCGCTCTGGCTGATGGCCCTGGTGGTTGGTGCCATCGCCGGCGTCTTGAGTGGTTTGCTTGGCATCGGAGGCGGCGCCATTATGGTGCCGGCCATGACGTTGCTGATGGGGATGAGTCAGCACGTTGCGCAGGGAACATCGTTGCTGGTGATCATCCCGACCGCGATCTCCGGCTCGATCACGCACTTTCGCATGGGCAACATCCGGCTGGAGACGGCTGCTTGGCTCTCCGGCGGCGGTGTCGTCGGCGCGGTTGGCGGCGCCTTCCTCGCGCTGGCCAGCCCTGACGCGATCCTTCGCCTCCTCTTCGGCGGCTACCTCGCTTTCACGGGCGCCCGCATGCTGCAGGCGCCGAGCACGAAAGTCACGCAGCCTACAATGGCGAGTCGATGAGCCTGGTCGATTGGTCGGTCATCATCATGGGAGGCTGGACCCTCGCCATGATCGCGACCGGTCTCCTCATGGCGCTGCGGCCCGGCGTAGGCGAGATCGAGTACGACACGCCGCTGGCGGAACCCCTCGTCCTGCGCCAGTCCGCGGGCGTGATGCCGCGCCGCGCCTGGGGCTTTCGCCCGGCGGTCCACCACTCGCGGTACGACCCGGCTCCCTGGCAGGTGCAGCCGCCGCCGCGGACGGACGAGCACCGCCTCGACATCGTCGAGCGCGCCACGGATATCAAACGCGAGCTTGGCAGTGAGCACCCGCCGTGGGAGCGCCTCGACCGCCAGGGACTCTAGACCCTATTCGCCGAGTTCGCGGCTGACGCGGTCGAGCACGTCGAGCATGCGCCGCGAGGTCGCGTGCAGGCTTTCCTGCAGGAGCGTTAGCGCGTGGTGCGCATCGGCGAGAACGTCGGCCTTGCCGGTCAGGTCATCCGGCGTTTGCGCAAACCGGGGCAACACGTCTTCGAAGAGCAACTGGAAGCGCTGCTCCGCCAGTGCCAGGCAGGTCGCGAGCGTGACGATCTGGTCTTCGACCTGCGGATCGAGACTGCGCAGCGCCCGCCAGGCGGGCTCGGGCACCGCACTGCTGCCGGGTGACGACGCCCCTGCCATCTCGACCATCATGCTAATGCGCGCATGATCGCCACCGCCGCGGACGGCACGCGCCTGCATTACATCGTGGAGGGGACGGGTCCACCGGTGGTGCTGATCGGTGGCCGGACTTCGACCATCGAGGGGGCCTGGTGGCGCTACATCCCCGCGCTTTCTGCGCGATTCCGGGTGATCGCCCTGGACAATCGCGGCACCGGCGGCTCCGGTAAGCCCGACACACCCTACAGCACGTCATTGATGGCCGAGGATGCCCTGACGGTGCTGCGCGATGCCGGGGAAACATCGGCGCACTGGTTCGGCCTCTCGATGGGCGGGATGATTTTGCAGCAGCTCGCCCTTGCGCATCCCGACGCGGTTCGCAGCTTGATCCTGGGGGCGACTCACTGCGGCGGCGAGCGCCCGGCGGCGGCCAGCGCCCCGGCGATCGAGGGCCCGCTGCGCCGCTACGCAAATCTCTACGATGCGAGCTTCATCGCCGACCATCCCGAATGGGTCCGGGATGACGCGGCCCATTTCGGCAAGATGCCGCTCCATGCCATCGTTCGCCAGGACCAGGCGGTCAGGCACCACAACCTGTGCGATCGCCTGGCCGAGATTCGCCAGCCGGTGCTGATCATCCATGGGCGGCAGGACCAGATGGTTCCGGTGGCCCGCGCCGAGGAACTGCAGCGGCTTCTGCCGAATGCGCGGCTTCAGGTCCTCGACCCTGGCGGGCACCAGGTCCATTCGGAGCAGTTCACGACCGTGCTGCGGTTGCTTGGGGACTTCGTCGACGAGATCGAGCGCCAGCGAGGTTAGGCGGCCATCCAGGTCACCAGCTCGCGGCTGACCTGCTTGTGCAGCCGGCCTTCGACGGCCAATGACTGACAATGCGCCAGGGTCTCCTGCAGCGCGAGTCGCTGCTGGAACACGTTGCGCTGCATGATGCCCAGGAACAGCTCGCCGGCCAGCTGCCAGCCGGACTTCGGAGCACCAGCGGCGAGCCGGACCAGCGCCGCCTTGCGTGCCTCGTGGTGCTCGATGATTTCATTGATCCGACTGCGATGATCGAAAAAAGGATCGCCGTGCGCGGGCAGTACGGTTTCAACTTCGAGCCGGCGAATGCGGTCGAGCGAGGCGATGTAGTCGTCCAGAGGATCCGCGCCCGATTGTGGGTGCAGGCCAATGTTCGGGCTGATCTTTGGCAGCAGGTGATCCCCCGACAGAAGCACGCCACGCGCCGGCCAATAGAAGCAGCAGTGGCCCGGCGAATGGCCCGGCGTCCAGACAACTTCGATCTCGGTGTCGTCGACCGGCAGGCGCTCAGCGCCCTCCAGCAGCGTGTCCGGCTCGACGACGGACACGTATTCGCGCGCCCCCATCGATGCGCTCTTGACAAACTCGGCGTCCTCCGCTGGCACCCCGTTCAGGCTCAACCACTTTCCCACGTCATGCACCAGGTCTTCGGCGCGCGCATAGCGGGGTTCCATCAAGGCCACTTCCAACCGGTGAATGATGAGCTCCGCCCCGGACCGCTCGCGCAGCTCGCCGGCAAGGCCAAAGTGATCCGGGTGGATGTGGGTGATGAGGATCCGATTGATCCGGTCGACGCGGACTCGCAGCGCGGCGAGCTTTTGATTGAGCACCTGGCGTGATTCCTCGGTCTGCAGGCCGGTGTCGACCAGCGTGAACTGGTTACCGTCGCGGAGCAAGTAGACGTTAACGTGCCGTAGTTCGAACGGCATGGGCAGTTCGAGCCGGAAGATGCCGGGTGCGACTTCCACTGACCGGTAACGGTACTGGACGGAACCCCCACCCTACCCGCCCCCAGGGGGAAATCTGCGAAGTGTCAGGGGGCGGTCTCGTAGTTCAGCGGTTGTCTTTCTTGGTCCAGTCGCTGTTCTGTCCCGGAAAGTCGAAGGGAAAGATCCGCTTCATTGGATTGATCGCGTCCCCGAGGTTCTCCGGAGCGAGCGGCTCGGACGGCTCGCGCTTCTCGGTCTTCTCGCGTTTGTCACGCTTGAGGCGCCGACTGAATCTCACCGTGCCCGATCCTAGGCGGCCGTTTGCACGGGTTCGTCCGGACGGTTCGGGACCACTTTCTGGCCCTGGTCTTTGGTCGGCAGCGGTAGATGCACGGTATCGGTCGCGATCAGGTCGAGGAAGGCGTCGACGACTCGCGGGTCGAAGTGGCTACCCCGGCCGGTCTTGATCTCTTCAAGCGCCTTGTTCAGGCCGAGGGACGGGCGGTAGATCCGGTCGGCGACCATGGCCTCGAACGCGTCGGCCACGGAAATGATGCGCGAGCCGAGCGGGATGTCCTCACCCTTGAGGCCCTTGGGATAGCCGGTGCCGTCAAATTTTTCGTGGTGGTGCCGGATCAACGGGGCGACATGGTGCAGACCCTCAACTGGGCCGATGATATCGGCGCCGATCTGCGGGTGCCGCCGCATCCAGGCCATTTCGTCTTCCGTGAGGGCCATCGACTGCCGGAGGATCCGATCCGGGATCCCGATTTTGCCGACGTCATGAAGGATGGCGCCCAAACGCACGGCGGCCGCCTCGTCGCGGGAAAGCCCCATCCGCTCGGCGCAGGCGCCTGCCAACTTGGCCAGCCGCTCGGAGTGCCCACGGGTGTAGCTATCTTTTGCCTCGATCGCGTTGGCGAGCGCCATGTTGACCTCGGTCATTAGCTTGGCTTCGACGTCGCGACGCGTCACCAGCTCCTGGTGGGCCGACACCGCGCGTGCCATCACCGAGCCGACCACGGCGACGACGACGAAGAGGAAGAGACGCTGCAGGATGATCGAGCGCTCATCGGTCACGGTGGCGAGGTAGGTGCCGGCCTGCAGCGGCGCGACAGCGCCCGCCGTCAGGAAGAGGACGGCAACCAGTCCGGCGCACAGCACGGAACCGCCGGCGCCGAAGCGCAGGGCGGAGACCGTGATGACGAGGAAGAAGAGCACGGCGAAGGGACTCTCGTAACCACCCGACGCGTAGGTGACCATGGTCGCCACCAGCATGTCGACCGCGGTGGTCGTGTAGCTGAAGGCTCTGCCAGGGCGTTGATGCAGGAAGAGCAGGAGCAGGGTCGTCAGGCAGACGACGCCCCAGGCCGCCAGGATGGCATTGATCCGGCCCTGGTCATAGCCGGCCGCGGGATTGAGGTTGTTGAGGATGACGGCGAAGATGAGCAGCGTCCAGCGAAACAAGCCGGTGAGCCGCTCATTGCTGAGATTGATCAGACTCTCGGCCGGATCCTGGGAGCGCTGCCGGGCCTTGCGCGACGCATTGCGGGCGACGGCCATTGCCGAAATTATCGGGCCGCTCTGTGACGACGAGCGTTACAAACCGGTCGCATTCCATGTCGCGGACTGACGAGGACTACGCTGGCAAGCGGACGCCCAGAAAATCTGACAGCACCTGCCGCACGTCCTGGAAGCGGAGAAAGGCCGTGTCGGCCTGGACCAGGGCGGCGTCAACCGCGTCGTAGGCATCCTTGAGCGGACCCACGAGGTCGGTGGTCGTGACCTCGGCCCGCTCCGCATGGGCGGCACGGAGCTGCTGGCCGATCGCCTGCGTCGACGCGCTGTAGTCCTTGGCGATGCCCTGCGCCTGTTGCAGGACGACTGGAAGATCGTCCGGCGTGAGCGCGCGGCCAGCATAGTCTTGCTTCAGCCCCGCCACCTGGATCGCCACTGCGGTGGCCGCCTCCCCTGCCCGGCTCATGTCGGCGCCAATGGCCGCCAGGTGCGTCACGGCATCGAGGTTGCGCCCGGCCCCAGGTAGTCCACCCACGGCGCGAAGTGCCGGGTCGTCGTGGGCTCGCCGGCCTGCGTCGCTGAAGTCGCGCTCCGCCTGCCTGAGATGGACTGCCGACGCTCGAAGTTCAGCAGGATCGACGGACTGCTTGGCTGCAGTCATGGCCGCCTGCGCCGCGACCAGCTCCTGGCGGCCGCTGTCGAGCTGCTGGTAGACGGTCGTGCCGGCGTAGCCGGTGTAGGCCACGAGCGTCAGCAGCGCGAGGACGACGATCGCGACGACCGCGCCCCGACCGTGGCCAGACCTCATGCCCCCACCCTACCCTCCCCCGCGAGCGGGGGAGGGAAACTCCAAAAAGAGAGCGGGCGCCCCGGCGCCCGCTCCTCTTGGCGGGACGACCCTTTAGGCGCGCGCCCGGTTGCCGGTCACAAGCCGGAGCAGCATCAGCAAAATCACCGCGCCGATCAGCGAGACGATGAAGCTGAAGATGTAGCCGCTGCCTGTGATGTGGAAAAGGTTCGTCGCCAGCCAGCCGCCAACGACGCCGCCGATGATACCCACGATCACATCCAGGATGATGCCGTAGCCGTGGCCGCTCACAAAGCGTCCAGCCAGCGCGCCAGCAATGCCACCGACGATGATCGCCCCAAGCCAGCCGATTCCTTCCATACCCGTACCTCCAGGCAAATAAGTTAGCTAGTTTATTTGTACCTGTTCCCCATAAAGGTGTCAACGCCGGTATAAGGAATCGCCTAGCCGGCGAGCTGTTGCTCGAGGCTCGAAGGATCCCCGGTGACGGCCGGCACCCCGGCAAAGAGATCCCGTTCCAGGACCCCGGTCACCCACGGATCAGGAAAGGCCCGCACGAACATTTCCGGGGATCCGCCGGGTACGGCGATCGAGGTCGTCACGCTGACCAGCGGGCCCGAGTCGTCCATCCGGTAGTAGAGCTTGGCCGGCAGCGCCGAGGATCCGCCCGCCGCGCGGCGAACACGCGAGAAGGCCGACGCCACGGCATCCCGGATGGCCGGCTGGGTGCCGTCGGCCACGACTACGTGGGGACGCACGCCGGTCATGACGTCGGCGAGGAGATCCTCAAGCACGACCGCAGTCAGCTCATGGAGGTTGTAGTCGAGGAGCACGAGGTCACGAACGCCGAGGCGGCGTACCGCTGGCAAGTGCTGCGCTCCGCGCCAGTCGCGACCGCCGGCACCGACCAACGTGACGTCGGTGCCCGAGGCCGCATAGCGGGCGAACGTGTGTCCGGTGAGGTCGGCGGCCTGGTTTGGATCGGCCACGACACCCAGCAGTCGAAAGGGCACATCGGATAATCGAGGGCACAGTCGGATTCTTTCAAAGGGGCCCCGCTCCAGCGTGAAAAAGCGGGGAGAAAACGGCGGCTTGTTTAGACGGCGGCGCGCGCGCTGGAGAGCAGCCGGTCGTAGGCGTGCTTCAGCTGCGGGTAGCGCAGGAAGATCAGGTGGGCGAATTCCTGGGTCAGGGCGCGCGGCGGCCGGATGAGGCGCATACCCGCCTCGCTCAGCAACCGGTTGCCCTTGCGGCCATTGCAGCGCCGGCAGGCGATCACCTGGTTCTCCCAGCTGTTGGCGGCCCCCCCGCGAGAGGTGGGAACCACATGATCGACCGACAGTTGGGAGGACGGCATCCCCTTGCCGCAGTACTGGCAGGTGCCATCGTCGCGCAGGAGAAGGTTGCGGCGGTTCGCCCGCAGCAGGCGGCGCGGGATCTGAATGTTGGAGAGCAGCCGGACGATGACAACGTCCTGACCAAAGCAACGCCGTGCCATTGCTTGCTCGACCGCCTGCCGGGCAACGTCGTCAATGAAGGTGACGCGCTGCTTGGTCAGCAGGACGACCAGCCGCCGCTTACTTATGACGTTTAGCGGCTGAAGTGAGGCGTTTAGCAGTAGGACGAGTTCGAACGACCTCCTGTTGTCGAGTTTCCGCCCGCGGGCGCCACTAATATAACGGAGTTCGTTCGGGCAGTTTTCGCCTTAGCTGGCGGCCTTGACCCGGCGGTCGATCGGGACGTAGGCAACATCCTTCTCCCCCACGTACTCGGCACGCGGCCGGATCAGCCGATTGTCGCCGTACTGCTCCAGAACATGCGCGGCCCAGCCGGCAATCCGGCTAACCGCGAAGACGGGCGTAAACATGTCGATCGGAATGCCCATCGTGAAGTAGCAGGAAGCCGAGTAGAAGTCCACGTTGGCATAGAGGTGCTTCTGCTGCATGACGACCTCTTCGAGCTTGCGCGAAATCTCGTACCAACGAAGGTTGCCGATGTGCTCACCGAGCTCACGCGACATCTCTCGGAGGTGGGTCGCGCGCGGGTCCTCGGTCCGGTACACCCGGTGGCCGAAGCCCGAGATCTTTTGGTGGGCCGCCAACCGCTCGGTGACGTAGGCCTCGACGCGTGACGGCTCGCCGATCTTCTGCAGCATCTTCATGACCTGCTCGTTCGCGCCGCCATGCAAGGGACCGGCCAGGGCGCCGATCGCGGACACGATGGCTGAGTACATGTCGGCCAGCGTCGCCGCCGTCACCCGCGCCGCAAACGTCGACGCATTGAGCTCGTGGTCGGCGTGAAGAATCAGGGCGAGGTCCATCGCCCGGATAAACAGCGGATCCGGCTCGGCGCCGAAAAGCATCCGAAGAAAATTCTCCGCGTGGCTCCCGTCGGGTTCCGGATCGACCGGCCGGCGTCCGCGCCGGATCTGCTCGTACGCCGCGACGATCGTCGCCGTCTGCGCGGTCACCCGCATGGCTTTGGCAACGTTCGCCTCGCGGGCGGCGTCGTGCGCCTGTGGATCGTAGAAGGCGAGCGCGGAGAGCCCCGTCCGCAGCGCATCCATGGGCGTCGCCGTCCGCGGAAAGTCCTTCATCAGGGTCAGAACCTGGGTGGGGAGCGCTCGGTGCGAAGCCAGCTCCGCGCTGAACTTCAGCAGCGCGTCGCGCGTCGGCAACGAGCCGAACCAGAGAAGGTAGGTCGTCTCCTCGAACGAGGAGTTGCGGGCCAGGTCGTGGATGTCGATGCCCCGATAGGTCAGCTTGCCCTGCGCACCGATGATGTCGCAGATCGCGGAGTTTGCTGCGATGACGTCTTCGAGACCAGCCTTGGTTGTCGCCACGAGCCAAGTATAGAAAGCGCTAATAGACTTACTCCCGGTGACAGAAGTGACCTGGAAGTCGGCCGTCAAGGATTCGGGTAAGGGCTACTACACGCTGCACACGGAGGCGATCGGCCCTGTTCCGGTTCGGCTGTTCCTGACGCCCAACCTGCTCGATCAGGTGGAAGAGTCGATCTATCCCCAGATCGTCAACGCGGCCAGCTTTCCGGGCGTCAAACTGGTCGCGATCACGCCTGACGTGCATCATGGCTACGGGGTACCAATCGGCACCGTCCTGCTGACGGATGCCGACACTGGTGCCGTGGCCATGGGCCCCGTGGGCTTCGACATTTGCTGCGGGATGATGTCCGCGTCCAGCGATGTCCCGGTGAGCGCGGCGACTCCAGAGAATCGTTTGCGCTTCAACCGGGAGGTCACGCGGCGCGTCGCGCTGGGGCCGGGCAAGGTCAGCCACACACGCCTCAAGAGCCTGACGCAGAACCAGTTCGAGGCGATCATCCGCGGCGGCGCGGCCTACTACGCGCAGAACTACGGCGAGCGCGTGGACCGGACGCGCACCGAGCGCGACCGTCTACCCGTCGATGACGCCTGGCAGCCGCCGTGGGGCGGCGAGGGACGCCCCGAGCGCGGCATTCCCCAGCTCGGCACGCTGGGCGGTGGCAACCACTTCATCGAGCTGCAGGGCAATATCGGCAGCGACACGCTCTACGTGCAGCTGCACTCGGGCAGCCGCGGCTTCGGGCACGGGCTGGCGACGAACTATTTCCGGAAGGCCAAGGAGGAAAATCCCGCCATCAAGGCGCTCGATCTCGGCTACTTCACGCCCGAGTCGGCGCATTACCGCGACTATTTGAACGCTGTCGCGGCGGGCGGAAACTTCGCCATCGTGAACCGGCTCGCCATGTTCGAGCAGATCTCCATGGCGTTCGAGGATGTCTTTGGCAAACCCCTTTCGCTGGTTTACGAGATCAGCCACAACCTCGTGCAGCGGGAGCATCATCCGGAATTCGGTTGGGTCCACGTCCACCGCAAGGGCGCAACGCGCGCCTTCCCGGCCGGATACGACGACCCGCAGGCCGGACATCCCATCCTGATCCCGGGCAGTAACCGGGACTCGAGCTTCATCCTCCGGGCGGCCGAACACGCGCATCTGAGCGGCTACAGCGTCAACCACGGATCCGGCCGCCGGATGTCGCGCAATGCGGCCCGGAAGGGCCTCAAGCAGGACGAGGTGAATGCCGCCTACCGCGAGGCGGGCATCGTGGTGAACACCGACGGCATCGTCCCCATCGACGAATCGAAGGACGCCTACAAATCGTCCCGCGAGGTGGTCGAGGCGGTCACCCGCGCGGGCCTGGCAACGATCGAGCACGAGCTCGTGCCCCTGGCGTCGATCAAGGGCACGGAATGATCAGGGCGAAAGTGCAACGGTCTGCGACTGCGACAAGAGCCCACCATCGCTAACCGTGATGCCGATCGAGGTCTCCGGCGTCTGCACTTCAAGCGCTCCTGATGAATCGGTCCCCGGCTGCAGCAACTGGAGAATCGCTGTCTTTGCGCTCGAGCCGCCGAGAAGGCCGAGTGGCCGATTGAATCCAGCGGCTCGACGGATAGCGGGACAGATGATGAATGTGCCGCGGGTCGTCCGCGTCACCTTCGGCGGATCGAGCACGAAAGTCCGGACCACGCGGTCGATGCGACCCGCGTTGAACTCGGTGTAGTACAGGTTGTCGGCGTAATCGAGCGCGATGCCCTGTGGCTGCTGGATTCCGGTGATGACACTGACTTGATGACCCTGGGCGTCGAGCTCGTGGATTGCGTTGTCGCCCAGCGTATTGACGAAGATATGACCGGCCCGGCTGACAAGGACATCATCGGGCGTTGGCAAGGTCGCGAAGCGACGCCGTGCCGGATCGAGCACCCAGAGCGCGCCGCCCTCATCGGCAACGAAGATCCGCCCGTTCTTATCAATCGCGGCCCCGACTGGGCGCACCATGCCGCTCGCGATCTGCGTCGCGGTCTTGCCGTCGGCGGTGACGCGCCACACAACGCCGTTTGGGCTGTCCGGCACGATCACGTTGCCACCGGTCGAAAGCAAATTACCCGAGCCATCTAGGCTCGGCAACACCGGACCAATGCCGTCGATCCCGGCGCGTCCGGTTCGATTCGCAAAGGCGTGCCACTGGCTGACGGCGTGCGTCTGGGGATCGATGGCGATGACCCGGTTCCGGCCCTGCTCGGCGACGAGGATGCGCCCATCGTCCTGTAGCACGATTCCTTCCGGTTCGGACATCCCACCGGCGATACGCTCGACGGAGCCATCGGCCTTGAGCGCCGAGACGGTTCCGGCTTTGATGTCGCTGAAAAGGAGACGGCCAGCGTTGTCGAACGCGAGGTCATCGGGCGCGGGCAAACTTTGAAGCAAAACCTGCTGGCCCGGCGCTGCTGGTGTAGCCGGACAGGCGGCAATGCTCGAGGGGGTGACGCGAGCGGTCGCGCTCGGCGTTGGAGATCGCGTGGGGACCTGCTGGCACGCGGCCAGCGCCAGCAGGGCGACCAGCGGAAACCACCAGCGATGATGTTTGACCCGCGCGAAATGCCAGTCTACGATGGCGTCGTGCTCAAAGTCATTTCGGCTCCCGAACTCGCCCGCAACCTCGATCCCATTCTTCAGGCACTGGAGGAAAGCGGCACCACGCTGATCATCAAGCATCACGACCAGCCCGCAGCGCTGCTGGTTCGGTTCGACGCTTATGTTGCCATGCTCGCCACCATGGATTATTCCGGGTGGGAACGCTGGATCGAAGAAGTGCGCGCGGCCTTCCCCACGTCCGTCTTCAGTCCTCCGCGCCGCCCGAAGTCGGTGGTTCCCGCGTTCATCGATCCCGAAGACATTGGCTACGCCCCGCAACATGGGCAGGTCGGTACCGCGGCGGGCCGGCGGCGGCTGGCCGAGGAGTTGGGGGCGATGGGCATCCAGCTGGAGGAACAGCAACTCGGATCCGTGTACTCGCTCGTGATGAGCCTCGCCGAGCGCAAACGTGTTCTGTACGCCGAGGATCTGAAGCTGGCGGTCGATGAGGCCCTCGGGCGCGCCACGCCGGGACGGTATGCGCTCAAGGAGGTGCAGGTGCATTCCCAGAGCGGTCTCTCGAGCAGTGCCGAGGTATCGATCATCGACGACGGAAACAGCACGACCGGAACCGCCAGCGGAAACGGCACGCTCGACGCCGTCTTCCGCGCCATCCAGTCCGTGACCGGCGTGGAGGCCGAGCTCGAAGACTTCAGCCTGGCGGCAGCGACCCAGGGCAGCGACGCCCTTGGGGAGGCGGTCGTGACACTGAGCCAGGGGTCGCACGTTGTCATCGGGCGCGCCATGGCCCTCGACGTCATCGAGGCGGCGGCCAATGCCTACGTGAACGCGCTCAACTGGCTGGTGCGCCCTGGGCAGGAAGTGGGAGCCCGCTCAGCGACGGCTTAGGGCGAGCTCGAAGGTCGGCGGCGCCGCCGCCAGATCCATCAGAGATGGCGCCCAGACCGGCCAGCGGGCGCGCAGGGCAATCACCCGCGCGGCTGAGGCCTGCACCTGGTCCATCGGGATTGCCCCCGCGCGCACCTGCTGCTTGACCGCGTCGATCGCCGATGCCTGGTAGCCGGCGTCGGCGCTGTTGAGCAGCACGAGGTCGTTGCCGGCGCGCACCGCGGCGATGGTCGCGTCCGGAAGGCCGTACAGCATGGTGATCCCGCCCATGCCGAGGCCGTCCGTCACGATCACGCCCTGGAACTGCAGGCGCTCGCGCAAGAGGCCGGTGACGACCGCTCTGGAAAAGAGCGCCGGCGTCCCGCTGGGGTCGAGGCCGGGCACGACAACGGCGGTGGTCATCACGGCATCGGCGCCCGCATCGATGCCCGCCTGAAAACTGCGCGCCTGGGTCGCGATCCAACGATCGAGGCTCTCGGGATCCGTCGGCATCACGCTGTGCGGGTCACCGGCGGCCCCA
Source organism: Chloroflexota bacterium (assembly GCA_005889345.1). Lineage (GTDB taxonomy): Bacteria > Chloroflexota > Dormibacteria > CF-121 > CF-121 > CF-13. The sequence goes on along the minus strand of VBFR01000183.1, from coordinate 62,424 downwards.
CCCAGGCCCGGAAAGTGTTTCAAGGTTGCCGCGACGCCTCCATCGTGGAGGCCGTCGACCGCGGCTGCCACCAGCGGGCCGACCGCGGCGGGATCGCCGCCAAACGAGCGGTCGCCGATGACGGCGTCGGCGGGGTTTGAGCGTAGGTCCGCAACCGGCGCCAGGTTGAGCTGGATGCCCAACGCGTGAAGGCCCGACGCATTGTCGGCCACTGCCTGCCTCACGGCTTGCGCGCCGCGGGCACCGAGCTCAAGCTCCGAAGGCAGGGCGGTTACACCGTCATGAATCCGCATCACCCTGCCACCCTCTTCGTCGACGGCGACGAGGAGTGGCGCCGGCAGGCCGGCTTCCCGACCCAGTCGCTGCAATTCCGCCGTCAGCCGACGCAGGCTCGCCGCGTCGGTGAAGTTGTCGCCGAAGATCAGCACCGTGCCGACCTTCTGATCGATGATGAGGCGGCGCAGGCCCTCGGTGACGCTCGGTCCCGCGAAGCTCGCCGCCATCATCTGGCCGACGGCCATGTCGAGGGTCAAGAGCGGCGGGCGCGAATCTGGTGTGGGGGCCGGCAGGGCAGCAGGACTCGGCGGGGGGGCCGGGGTAGCCGACGACCGGGCCGACGGCGTCGGCGGGGCGACCTGGGCCGTTGGACGCCCCGAACCTGGGCCGAGCGTCGCCGGCAGCGCGGCAACCACCAGCAACAGGAGCAACGCAGGACGGGCCAGCCGGCGAAGGGACCGCACCGCGGCCGCCCGCTACTGCTTGAAGCTTCGCCCTACCAGTGGCTGAAGGACGGGTTCAAGCAGATTGAACAGGATGCTGAAGATCAGCAGAAAGATCAAGTAGACGAAGAAGACGCCCGCGATAACGATGCCGATGAGCAGGCCCTTAGAGAAGCGCTCCATGTCGAGGCGAACGACCTTGATCAGCAGCGCGGACATCAGCAAGCCGAAGACCGCGCCGATTGGGTTGGGGAAGCCCAGCAGCGCCCCGATGGGTACCGGGAGGTAGCAGGCAAACTCGGGTAGTGTCCGCGGGATCAGAGAACGCCGCGGCTGCGCAACGGCGGCGGTGGCCGCCACCGGACCGCCGAGCCAGCCCTTGCACTTCCCGCACGTCTGGTTCTCGGGCGCGTTATAGCGGTACCCGCACTGCGGGCAGGCCTTGAGGGTCATCCTCGCCTCAGGCAGCTCCGCGGAGCCGAAGCACTTCTTGCTCGAGCTCGCTGATCCGGTTGTCGCGCTGGATGATCATCTTCTTGTGCTCGAGCAGAACTTTCTTGGTGAAGCGGCTGGCCATGAACCAGCGCACCCGATCGACCAGGCTGATGACAAGCACCATCAGCGCGCCGATGGCTGCGCAGGCGAGCATCACCACCCAGGTGGGGATGTCCTGGTAGGTGGCGCCGAGAACATTGATGACGGCCGGCTGCTGGTTTCCCACGGAAAAGAGCGCAAGCACGATACCCAGCGCCAGCGCCACGAGCCACCCGACGATCGCCATTGCGCCCTGTTCACCCCCAGCTTCGGTCAGTGGTTTCGCACCGACGGACGAGTCCTCGCCCGGCCTGTATAACCGGACGCGGCGGCGCGAACTTGCGGGCCGATACACTGCGAACTTGATGGCGGTCGGCACGAAATCCGTCTGGAGCAGCCCCGCTGAGCCGGCGCAACTCCGGCCCTTTCGGTTTCGCGGCGGGACGCGCGGCATCCTGCTGATCCACGGCTTTGCCGGGACTCCGCCGGAGATGCGCGGCATGGGACAGTTCCTGGCCGCCCGCGGCTACGACGTCATGGGACCGTTACTCGCCGGGCACGGGTTGACGCCCGAGGCCATGGCCACCACCCGCTGGCCGGACTGGGTGCGCTCCGCCGAAGATGCCCTCGCGGAGCTGGCGCGTGACTGCCCCGACGTGTTCGTCGGCGGCCAGTCCCTGGGCGGGACGCTGGCGCTCCACCTGGCGGCCACCCATCCGGAAGTCCGCGGCATCTTCACCATGGGCGCGATGAGCTCGCCGGTCTACTTCCGCGACTGGCGCATCAGGGTGATTCGCGGGCTCAAGTACGTGGCGCGCTGGCATGTGCCGGGCGATGACGTCGACCTGGGCGATCCGAGCGCCGTGCGTCTGCTGCATAGTTACGCCCGCCGGCCGAGTGTCTGCATCGAAAGCCTGATGCGGCTGCTGCGAGTCGTCGACCACGAACTGCCGCGGATCACGGCTCCGGCGCTCATCACTCACGGCCGCCGCGACCGAACGGTCGATGTCGCAAACGCGCCCCACATCATGGACACGATCGCATCGACCGACAAGCAGCTCGTCTGGTTCGAGCGCTCCGGCCATGCGATCACCGTCGATCTCGAGCATGACGCCCTCTTCACCACGGTGTTGGACTGGCTGAGCACACGCTGATGGAGCGAGGCTGGCTGACCCGGGAAGCGCTGCGCGCCGGCTACCGACGTATCTCTGGGTGGTGGACGAGCACGCAGCGTGGTCTCCCGCTCCACAACCTCTGCGCGGGTTGAGTCGGAATCGCGCATCAGTCTCGAGGCCCCTTTCGGGACTCGCTCGTCAGGTTGCTGTGTGAGCGCGGTGCAGCGTGGAGCCGACCGGCGATTGGGCGGCGAGGTTGCTGCGGCACCAGGAGCGTCATCGGCTAGTGATGTGCCACGCGGGGAAGTGCTTGTCTTTGGGGAGAGCCGATGCTATAAATCGCAGGTAACAGCAGCGGGTCCTCATCCGCATGAACCAGGCGCGAACTCTGCGTCACGCATCCGAGGGAGGAAAAATGCCAGCGAAGAAGAAATCCTCGACTAAGAAGAAGTCGACCGCCAGGCGATCGACGGCCAAGCGGGCCGGCGGCAAGAAGGCGACGGCCAAGCGCAGCACGGCAAAGAAGAGCACGGCGAAGCGGTCAGCTACCAAGAAGACGACCGCCAAGCGCGCGACGGCGAAGCGAAGCGCCCCGGCCAAGCGGAAGACCGCACCCGCCAAGGCAGCTGCGCCGAAAGCCGCCCCCAAGCCCGCCGTTCGCGCGGCGACCCCGGCGCCCCGCCCCGCAGCTCCGGCGGCCCCCAAGCCGTCCACCACGTTCGGGACGCGTCCGGTGGCACGGCCGGCTGAGCCGCCGAGCATGCCGTCGTTCGGTGGATTCGGCAGCGAGTCCGGAATGGGTAGCGAATCCGAGTCCGGCTCCTCGGGCGGGGCCGAGCGCATCAAGATCGGCGAGCGTCCCCCGGAGCAGACCTGGCCGGGAGGCGGAAACCGCTAGACGAGTCGATCGCCAGCCCCTGCCCCCTTAAGGGCAGGGGCTTTTTTGTTGCGCTGCGGGTTACAGCTACGTCCGTCTGCGTAGCGCGAATGGCCCAATTCGGTAGACGTCCAGACGGTGGCGGACGTTTACTTCTGATAGAGGAACTTCATGACAGCAGCGCGGCGCCTGGCGGCGGGTGGTCTGGCGAGCTTGGTGGCGCTTGCCTTGACCAGTCTGCCGGCCTATGCCGCTACCAAGCGCCCGACTCCAACACCGAAACCGGCGGCGCCCCGACCCGCACCGGTCAGCCTTGCGCCGCAGATTTACCAGCTGAACCCGGTCAAGGTCAACCCGACCGTACTGCCCAACATCATGATCCTCGGCCAGCACCTGACCCCAACGACCACCGTGCAAGTCGGCGGACGTCCGGCAACCACCATTCAGGTACCCGATGCCAATCACCTGCTCATGAAGCTGCCCGAGAACCTGGCGCAGGGTTCCTACCTGGTCGCCGTCACGAACGAAGCCGGTACCGCAACGGCGAGTGACCAGCTCGTGATCGACGACACGGGGACCCACCCGAGCACCCTGATGATGCTCGTCGGCGGCGGCTTCCTTCTCCTCCTCGTGCTCGTCATGCGCCTCGCGCGCACACCGGGCCTCACTTAAATTAGCGGCGGGAGATCAGCAACTGGAGGTCGGGCTCGTCGACCTGGTCGATGTCCGGCTCCTGGCCCAAGGCCGCCTGCGGCACCGCGCGCATGGCGGCCAGCGCACCCCGCATCTGTCCCAGGTTGCGCTTAGCGTCGGTGAAGGCGTTCTGGATCATGGTGCTGCCACGCGCAATGCTGTTCTCGAGCAGGCGATCGAGCGCGGCGACGTTATCGTCGATTTGCTGCAAGTAGCCCTCGAGGTTTTCGATGTCGATGGACTTCGCGTACTGCAGGTGCAGGCGAAAGAGGGCCAGCACGTAGGGGATGGTCATGCTGTAGGGCATCAGGATCACCCCTTCGCGATAGGCCTCGAGGTGGGCGCGACGGCAGGCGTTGAAGACCGGGTCGGGAACGGCGGCCACGGCGAAGCCGAGCGTCGCCGCCGGATCGATGTACTGCTTGACCTCCCGCACCTTCAGCCGCAGGACTCGCTCGATCTCCTGGACGAGCGTCGTCTCTTTGCCCGGCTCCTGCAAGCCGTCGCTGAGCCGGTCGAGCAATTCCGGGGATGGCCACTTGCTATCGATCGGCAGCCGTTTGCCGTTGGCCAGGACCAGCGCGTACTCAACGACCTTGCCGTTGACCCGGAAGTTCATGTCGATCATCTCAGCGGGAAACTGGCGGAACGCGTCCTGAAGGATGTTCTCGCCGGCCGCACCACGTGTGCGGCTGCCGAGCAGGACGGTCTCGATCCGGCGCGCTGAGGCCTGCACGTCCTCTTCCATGCGGCGGCGCTCTTCAGCGTCGGCCTTCAAACGTTCCATGGCGACGCGTGCGTCGGACAGGTCTTTCCCGATCGCATCGCGGACGCCCGCCGAGCTTTCGAGCACTTTGGTCTCAACGCCCTGAACCGCCGTCTGCACCATGCTGAGCGACTGACTCAGTGCACTCTGCTGATTGCTGACGGTTTCGACGTGTGACCTGAGGGCGCCCAGATCGGTGAGCGCCGCCAGCACCGCGTCAGAGGGAGCGGTCGCGGCCGGCCGCCGGAGGAGCAGGCCGACAAGGCAGATCAGGGTGGCGACCAGTAGCACCGCGAGGACCAGTTCGAGGACGCTCACTTGGACTCCTTCAGGACGTGAAAAGGACGGTTGGTCGTGTCAATGGTGGTTTGGCTCACTCCCAAAGTCAAGCAGGCCGTTTTGACAGCTGTCTGTCGGAGCCCCTGCCCTCCCCGGCAAGCTGGGAAGGCTATTTGTCTACGGGGAAGCCTCGTTCGATCCAGGCGGCAGTGCCGCCGTCGACGTTGCTGACCGAGGTGTAGCCGAGTTGCTGGAGGTAGCCGGCCGCGGCGAGGCTCCGCTGGCCGCTATGGCAAATGGCCAGGATCGGGCGATCCCGTGGCACTTCGTTCACGCGTTGCTCCAGCTCCCCGAGCGGGATCAATTGCGCGCCCGGCACGTGAGCCTCCTGATATTCCCACGGCTCGCGGACGTCCAGTAAGAAGGGCGCCGGCTCGGCCTTGAGTCGTTGCCGGAGCTGGCTGACGTCGATCCCGGGAACCTGGGCCACCGAGAAATCTTAGCCGCCGGGGCGCAAGCTTCACCGGCCACCGCGCGTCGTTTTCACAGCGTGAGCAAGGGCCAGCAGTACCTGCAGTTCTTCGGCTCGGACGCGCTCAAGCGGCTGCACGGCTGCGCAATCGCCGAGGCGGACCGGGGCGCCGACAGCCCCTGCGCTGGACTGGCTGAGCCGCTGCGCCGGCCGGAGATCGGGTTCGGGAACCCGCAGGCGCCCATCGTGTTCATCAGCCCCAGCCCATTGGATGCCGCCAGCGCCAGCAACGAGGCCTTCAGCGAGTGGCTCGATCACGAATCCGGACTCGAGCACCACATGACATCGGACACGCCGCAGCCTTACTACCAATTCGTACGGGCGGTGCTGCTCAACGCGCGCCGCCGGCTCGGGCAGAAACCGGAGAAGCACGACGTCATGGACCTCGCCTTCCATACCTGGGCCGTCCGTTGCCCCACGGCAAACCCGGACCTGGTTATCGATGACGCCGTCAACCAGTGTGTCGACCGCCACCTGCAGAGCCTGCTCGCGAGCATCAACCCGCAGCTGGTCGTCGCCATGGGCGGTCCGGTCGCCCGCCATCTCTGGTGGCGGACGATTCAAACCTGGGATGGCTGGGGTCGGATGACCACCTTGCACGGCCGGGTGCTCGACGTGAAGCTGGGCGACCGAACCGTGCCCGCGATCCTGAGCGTCCACCCCTTCCAGCGCGGCGTCGAGCTCCATCCGGAAGTCATCGGCCGTGCCATCGGCGACCGGCTGCGGCCGGAGCAGTTCCAGCCACACGAGCTGAAGGCCGCATGAGCACCCAGACGCCTACCGATCCGCGCTTCATCGAGAAAGAAGACGACAGTCATCTCCGTGAGCGCATGCAGAAGGCGGAGCAAGCCGCTCCCCTCCGTCCCGGCGCGCTCTGCCCGCATTGCGGCGGACACGCCTTCAAGCGGGCCGAACTCAAGGCGGGAACGCCGTGCCCCGCCTGCGGCAAGCAACCGCGTCTCGCCGCCTAGCCTAGGGCATCGCGCCGCTCCTAGTATGTCCCCGGTGGAAACCGGACTTCGCGGACGACGCGCGCTGGTGACCGCGGCCAGTCGGGGCCTCGGGTTCGCTTCGGCGCGGGCGCTCGCCGCGGAGGGCTGTCGCGTGGCCATTTCCTCGAGCGATGAGCAGCGCATCCGAGCCGCAGCGAAGACGCTGCGCGACGAGGGCTATGACGTCGTCGCGCGGGTCGCCGATGTCCGCCAACCCGACCAGTGCAGCGACCTCGTCGAATGGGCGGTCGAAACGCTCGGCGGCCTCGAGGTGCTCGTCAACAACACGCGCGGGCCCATCCTCGGGACCGTGGCGGAACTCGACGACCAGGCGTGGGCGGAGGCCTTCAACCTGGTGTTCATGAGCGCCGTTCGCCTGACGCGCGCCTCCCTGCCGGCGCTGCGGCGTGATGGAGGCGCCGTCGTCAATCTCACCTCGATCGCGGCGCATCAGCCGGTCGACAACCTCGTGCTCTCGAACGCGCTGCGGCCGGCCGTGGTTGCCATGGGAAAGACCCTGGCGAAGGAGGCCGCCCCCGAGGTTCGGGTGAACTCCATCCTCACCGGCCGCTTCGAGACCGACCGCATCCGGGAGGAGAACCGCCACCAGGCGATCACGCTCGGCGTCGACCCCGGGGAGTACACGGCGCGCAGCATCCGCAACATCCCGCTGGGCCGCCATGGACGGCCTGACGAGCTGGCGGCCGCGGTCGTCTTCCTGGCTGGCGACGCGGCCAGCTTCATCACCGGAACGACGCTGGCGGTCGACGGCGGAGAGTATCGGGGCCTGTTCTAACTCAGGGCCAGCGTCCGGGAAACGGCTCGACGGTCGGCTTGTCCTTCCAGTCCTGGCGAACCGGCGCGAAGACGTCAACAACTGACACGCCGTCCCCCCCAGCCTTCGCCGAATGGGGAAGCTGGCTGGCGATCGTATAGGTCTCCCCCACCCGTAGCTCGCGCGCGTTACCGTCGACCACCATGGTCACCGAACCGCGGAGGACGAATCCGACCTGCTCGTTCTCGTGCCGGTGTTCCGGAACCTGCGCGTTGGGGTCGATGTCGACGAACCCGATCGTGAGCCGTTCTCCGTTGACCACGCGGCCGAGCACCCCCTCCCAGATCTTCGTGGGCTTCAATTTCGCGACTACCTGATAAACGCTCATTTCGTCCCTCCTGTTTTATGCCCCCACCCTACCCTCCCCCGCAAGCGGGGGAGGGAACGAATTACTTGTTGCGGGAGGCCATTTTCGTGCCCACCTCGTTGATCTTCTTGCGCAGGTCCGCGGGCGCCAGCACTTCGACGGCGTCGCCCCACCCCAGGATCCACGGGGTGATCTCGAGCGTCCCGGTTACCGTCACCGTCATGTTGACCGAGCCCCTCGGCCCATCGCTGAGCTTCTGCGATGGATGCCAGATCGATTCCTTCACGCGAGCCGCCGCCGGTGGATAGAAGCGCAGTCTGACCTCTACCGGCTCGCCGGAGTGGTAGATGCCCCAGGCTCCGGCCAGGTACTTGTTGACCTCGAACTCAGGCGGGATCTGATAGGTCTCGGACATTGGCTCGGCCCGCGTGATCCGTTCCAGCTTGAAGGTCCGCATCTCCCGCAGTCCGCGATCGCGCGCCACCACGTAGCTGCTGTGCCCGATCAGCGAGGGCTCGAGAAAATACGGTTCGATCTCGCGCGGCTTCACCTCGTGGTTCGCGCTCGGGTACCAGATGCGCACCGCCCTGTGCCCCGCCCAGCTGAGCGCGACCGTCTGGAGGACGCGCGAGTACGTCGGGTTGGACGGACGATCGGCCATCTGACGAACCGTGGCGTGCACGTACTCCGCGACCGGCGCGGGCAGGACCGCCGCCAGCTTGGTGAAGGCGTCGGCGACGTCCGGATCCGCCTGGTCGCGATGCCGGTGCATCAGGCGAACGCCCATGAGGAGCGCCATCGCCTCGCGCAAGGTGAACTTGACCGGCGCTACGAAGTAGTTCGGGTCGATCGCGATCCGGCCGTTGTCCTCGTAGACCGGCACGTTCATCGCTTCGAGCGCCCGAATGTCGCGATAGGTGGTGCGCGGATTCACGCCGCTGCGGCGCGCGATCTCGCCGGTCGTCAAACCGTGGGGATTGCCCTGGAGCAGCGTCTGGATCTTGAGGATCCGGGCCCCGCGATCCCCCTTCTCGAACGAGCCCACTTCGTCCCTCAGTCTAGATGCTGTTATCGCGGCGCCGGCTGATTCGGAACAAATTCAGCGCAACCTTTATAATGGGCGCTGCTTTCGCGCTGCTTATGCCATCGCGCCAGGCACAATTCGCGTGGTTACGGGGGATTTGTGGCCCTTCGCCTGCTCCATTTCGCTGACCTGCATCTCGATCGATCCTTCGCGAGTGAGCGCCTCTATGGCGTCGGCGCCCAACGACGCCGCGAGGATCTTCGGGCGGCCCTTCAACGGATCGTCGAACGCGCTCGGGAGGCTCAGGCCGACGTGCTCACCTGCGGTGGCGATCTCTTTGAGCACGATCACGTCACGCGCGACACTGCAAGCTTCATCGTCCAGACCCTGGGCGACGCCGGGCTCCCGGTCCTGATCGCCCCCGGCCACGCCGATCCGGCCGTGCCGAGCTCACCATACCGATACCTGCGCTGGCCTGACAATGTCACGGTCGCGACGCACGAGGATCTGCGACCCTACCGCTATGCGAACGTCGAGATCTGGACCGCGGGTTTCATGCGATCGGACGTGCCGGAGGCGCCGCTGCGTGATTTCGCCCGGCGCGAGGACGGCACGCACCTCCTCCTGCTCCATGCCTCGGACATGAGCCAGGTCCCGCAGGACGTGACCCCCTACAAGCCCATCCTGCCCGCCCAGGTCCAGGAGGCCGGCTTCCGTCACGCGCTGCTCGGCCACTATCACGACGCCCGGAGGTCGGAGTCGATCACCTATCCCGGCAGCCCGGAGCCGCTCGGGTGGAATGAATCCGGACGTCATTGCACGGCGCTGCTGACGATCGGCGACGATGGCGGCCTCCAGGTGTTGCTGGAAGACATCAACCAGCGGCAGTTCGCCCAGGAAACGATCGACGTCAGCGGCATGACGAGCATCGATCACGTTCGCGACGCGGTCGAAGCGATGCGCGAGGAGAAACACCTCGATGGCGCCGTCATCCGTGCCACGCTGACCGGCGAGCGCGCCCATTCGCTGATCCTGGATCCGCAGGTGCTCTCGCGGGAGTGCAGTGATGGCTTCGCCTATCTCGAGTTTCGCGACCAGTCGCGCGTGTCGCACGACCTCGAGGCCGCCGCGCAGGAGTTCACCAGTCGGGGCGAAATGGTGCGCAAGCTGGTTGACCACAAGCAGGGGTCGCGCCAGGAGGAGCAGGCGGTCGGCCGCGCGTTGCAGCTCGCCCTCGATGCCTTCGAGGAATGACGCCAGCCTGGCGGCCGTGGTGAGGCCAGCGTGCGCTTAACCCGGATCGAGATCGAGGGCTTCGGCACGCTTTCCGGCATGGAGCTGCACTTCGGGCCGACGATGAACCTCGTCGTCGGACCCAATGAGGCCGGCAAGTCGACGCTGCAGGAGGCCATCGTGACCGGCCTCTATGGACTGCAGTCCGCCGATCGCGCCCATTCGGCGCTGGTGGAGCGCGCCGACCGCTGGCGCCCGTGGCAGGGCGGCAACTTCGGGCTGGTCCTCGACGTCGTGCTCGAGGACGGGACGCAGCTCCGCGTGGAGCGCGATCTGGACGCCGAGACGGTTCGCGTCTTCGACATCAGCACCGGTGCCGAGCTCGGCGACCGCTTCGACCACGATGCGTCGGGCGGATTGCAGGTGGGACGGCAGCTGCTCGGCGTCAGCCGCGATATCTATACCAACACCGCGTGCATTTCGCGCAGCGAGGTGCTGCGCCTGGAAGACGCCGGCACCATCAAGGAGGCGATCATCGCCCTTGCGGATTCGGCGCATCCCGACCGTACCGCGCAGAAGGTTCTCGACCGGTTGCGCCAGGAACGGACCCATCGAATCGGCAAACCACGCGGGCGGACCGGCCCGTTGCACGATCTCGAGGCTCGCCTGACAGAGCTGGAGCGACAGCTCGCCGCCGCGCGGCAGGCTCGCGCCGCGGTCGATGAGCTCGCCCAGAAGCGGGAGACCGTTTCGGCGCTCACCGAAGCCGAGCTGGGCATCGTCCAAACGCTCGAGGCCGCCCTGCTGGCATCCCGGCTGCAGGATGCGCGTCACCGGCTGGAGCGGGTCGACGCATTGGAGCAGGCGATCGCGGAGGAACGCGGCCGGCAGGAGCAGCACACCCGATTCGCGATGTTCCCGCTCGACCGCCAGGCAGAGGTTCAGGACCTGCGGAGCCACCTGCGGGCTACTCGCGAGACCCAGGCCGACTTCGAACGTCGCGCCACCGACAGCACGGCCCAGGTGCAGCAGCTGGACGCCGAGCGCCAGAAGCTGGAAACGGAGGCACAGGGGCACGAAACGCGAGCCCGTGGCATCGACGACGCCGCCCTCGCCCAGGAACCCACGGTTCGTGAGCTTCTCTCCACCCTGAATGTCGCCGATACCCAGGCGCCCGACGTCCACCTCCGCGCCCAGACCGCGGCGGAGGAGGCTCGCCGGATCGCGGAGCGGCACCCGGGCCTGATCGGCAACAACCTGGACTGGCCCGCGCGCCAGATGGAGTTCCAGCGCGTCTTCTCCGAATGGCGGGAGCGCCACAACGTCGCCCTCGAGGCACGCCGCCGCGCCGGCGCCGAGCTCCCACCACGCCTCGAGCAGCTCAAGCACGACATCGCCCGCTACAAGGAAGTCCCCGACGTCATCAAGACCGGCCAGCAAGCCGAGGAGGCGATGCGACGCGAGGAAGCGATGGCGGAGCGGGCTCGCAGCCGGCAGCGCACCTTCCTCGGCGCGATGCTGGGCGGCCTTCTGCTGACAGCACTCGCGATCCTGGTCGCCTTCCTCGCGCTCCAGAGCAACGGCACGATTCTGCTGGCCGGCGCCGCGTTCTTCCTGCTCGGCATGGGGGTCCTCTCGACGGGCATCGGCATCTGGGTCCGTGGGGCCGCGGTTCGTGAGGTCGACCGCCGCTTGCGGGCGAAAGACGAGGCTCGCATCAAACGGCGCGAGATCCTGCAGCCGTGGGGGGTGCGAAGCTCAGCGGAACTCCAGCAGGCCCTGGTCGAGCACCTGCAGAAGGTGCGCTACGACGCCACCCGTCTCGAACTCGACCGCCAGGCTACCGAGCTGGAGGAGCGGGCCCAGATTGCGGGTCGCAGCCTTCGCGAGCTGGTCGGGTCGTGGGGACTTCCGCAGCCCGCGCCCACCGAAGAGGCCGTCGACGAGACGGCGCGTGAGATCGAGTCGCTCGCCCAGGACACGCTCGCCTGGAACGCCGCCAGCGAGCGGTCACAGGATGCGTCCCGTGCCGAATCCGAGCTGGACCAGCGACGCGAGTCGCTTCGGCAGCGGCTGCACAGCCTGCTCGACCAGCTGGGCTTCGACCGGCGGGAGGCGCTCGGTGCCGCCCGCGACTTCATCGCGAGTTGCGAGGCCGCGCGCACCGCCCAGCAGGTCCGCACCCGGATCGAGCAGCTCGACGCGCAATTGGAGCAACTCCGGGCGCCGGGACAGCGCTCGGTCGCCGAGCGCACCAAAGCCGATGACTACGCTCGTCAGCTCGCGGCCATCTACACGCCGGCCGGCATCGACGACACCGACATGGAGCGCGCATCCCAGGCCTGGGAGGCCGGCGTCGGTCATGCCGAGGCCTACCGCGCATCGAGCGCTCGCCTCGCCGAGCTGGAAGCGCAACGGGGGACCGCTGCCAACGACGAAGGGGCGTCGCTGCGACAGCTCGTCGACGACCTGACGCGCCAGCTCGAGGAGACCAGCCGGAGCGTGGACCCTGCCGCGGTGGCGCAATTCGCGGCGTTGCCACTCGCCGAGCTCGAACGGCAGCGCGACCAGCACCGCGGTACGAAGGAGCGCGCCCAGGAGGAACGGGCGCGGGCGGAGGAGTTACTGAACGATCGGCTGACCCAGATCGGGGACGTGGCCACCCTCGAGGAGGAGATCGCAACCGCCCGCGAACAGCTGCAGGAGCTCGAGGCCGAGGCCCACGCCTACGACCTCGCCATCGAAACGCTCGAAGCCGCGGCGAAATCGGTGCGGCGGGCCGTGATCCCCAGGCTGAAGTCGCAACTCCAGGGTCAGCTCTCCCCCATCACGAACGGCCGCTATCGCGATGTGCGCATCGGCGAAGACCTCGCGTTGCAGGTCCGCACGCAGGACCAGCGGACTTATAAGGATGTCGACAACCTCAGCCTGGGCACGCGCTCCCTGATCTACCTGCTCGAGCGGCTGGCGCTGGCGCGCATTATCGGCGGAAACGCGGAGCCACCGCCTCTGCTGCTGGACGAAGCGCTGGTTCACGCCGACCGGCGCCGTCTGACCGCGGCGATGAACGAACTCGGCCGCCTCGACCACCAGGTGATCTTGTTCTCGAAGGACGAGGCGCTCGCCGACCGCGCCGAGAAGGCCGACGACTGGACCATCATCCGGTTGCCTGGCCCCTCGCTCGTTCCTGCCTCCGCTGAGGAGGCGCAGGCCAACGGGTCCAGCCGCGACGAGGTCGAAGAGGAAGTCCCGAGCGGCTGACGCTGCGACAGACAGCTGTCAAAACGGCGGGTTAGGCTCCCGTCATGGGCAATGTCATTCCGTGGTCACAGATCCATCCGAGCATCACAAGTCAAGAGCCCTTTGTCGCGGTCGTGATCATCGACCCGCAGCGCCAGATTTGCGTCAGCGAAATGGTCCCATTCGATCTGGAGGCGCTCGCCAACCCGGACGTGTCTGCTTCCGAGGTGATCGCAGCCGCCCAGGCGGCGACGGCCAAGGTCGCCAGCGGCTATCGGACGCGGCGCAAGGAAGCGCCCAGCCCGAACCTTCCCGCTGAGGCAACCCCCTCCCTGACCCTCCCCGAACGTCTCAAACGCTCGCCTGGCACTAACGTCTCAAACGCTCGTGTGGCACTCAAGCGCCACTCGCGTGGGGCGACGCCCCGAGCGCCGCTCGCGTGGGCCGACGGGCCCGGCAAGCGGAGGAGGGAAAAAGCGAGTGCGTCCACGATGACCCTGCCACTCGAGATGGCGGCCGAAAATTCGCCAGCTAAAGAGAATCCAGCAGGCCTTCGCGTCCTTAACGGCGGGAAGAGCTAGGCGCGCAAGCGTTCTTCGAGCCCGGCCTTGACCGCCGGCCACTCACTCTCGATCACGGAGAAGATCACCGTATCGCGATAGCTCCCGTCCGGACGGATGCGCTGGTTGCGAAGCGTCCCCTCGTAGCGGGCGCCAAGCTTCTTGATGGCCGCCTGGGAGTGCAGGTTGTTGATATCGGTCTTCAACGCCACCCGGATGGCGTGCCAGTCATCGAAGGCATGGCGCATGAGCAGGTACTTCGCCTCGGGATTGACGACGCCGCCCCAGGCATCCGGCGCATACCAGGTCCAGCCGATTTCGACGGTCCGATCGTCCCCCTGGACGTCGAGGTACCGGGTGCTGCCGATGACCCGGTTGTCCACGAGGCGGACGACAACGAAGGGGTACTCGCGACCCTGGGACTCGGCATGCATCGCCTTCTCGAGCCAACGGTCCATCGTTTCCGCCGTCAGCGGACGGGCCGGCATCCAGGTCCAGATGCCCTCATCGCGCCCGGCCTCGAGAAGGGCCGGCGCGTGCGAAGGACGCATCGGCTCCAATCGGATGTGGCTCCCCGTCAGCGTGATCGGCCCGAGCGGCGCCAAGTGCCTAGAAGGGCTGCGCGACCATGAGGAAGACGACGACGACGAGCAGCAACCAGGCGACCAGCTGGATCGTCACTGCCGCTGCTGCCACCGGGGCCGATCCCTCCCCCGTCGCACCGCGCGCGCGCCGCAGGTTGGGGGCCAGAAAGGCGCCATCCAGGCCGGCGGCCGCCACATAGAGAAGGAAACCGAGGAGGAGCCAGCCGGTGAAGAGCTTGAAACGGCCGATCCACATCAGCAGACCCGTGATGAGCACCAGCGCCGAGCCGGTGTAGACGAGCGCCAGCTGCACCCGCCAGGCGAACTGGTAGAGCGCGTGCTGCGCGACATCGGCCGCGCGCGCCGCCATCGGCCGCAGTAACACGTGCGTGCTGACGCCCCCCAGCAGGAAGATCGCGCCCAGCACGTGAATCGTTTTCAACACCGGCACGTCAGCAGCATACGTTACGTGGCGGGCGGCCGCCGTTGTACAGTTGCACCGTGCCAGACGAGCCGCGCGGGCAGGCCGAGGTCCTCATCCCGCACGGATGGCTCCTTCCCAACCTGAGCCTCGACGCTGTGCGCTCCCTGCAACGGGGCGATACGACGTCCGATTTGGAGAAAGGCGACCTTCGCCTCGCGGGCGTCGAGGTGCTGGTGGCGCGTAACTGGGTGAAGGAAGAATTCTGGCCGCGCATCCAGGACGCCGTCCATAAGGGTTACGCGGCCGAGAAGACCTATACCTTCATGCGCGCGCACGCGGACCGCAGGAGCAGTCGGCGGCCCAAGAAGTCCAGCTAGCTGGCTTCGCGCCGCGCTGCCACCGGAATCCGCACCAGGCGCTCGGCATGGGGGTCGGCAAATGCGCAGACACGGTTGCGACCCAATGCCTTCGCTTGGTAGACGGCGCGGTCGGCTGCCGCGAGCAGGTCCGATGCGGTTCGACCGTGGCCGGGGAACAGCGCGACTCCGACGCTGACAGTGGCCGCCGGGCTCGAGCCATCCGCGATCTTGAGCGCGATCGACTCGACTCCCCGCCGGATCCGCTCAGCCACCGCCATGGCTTCAGCAAGGGTGGTCTCCGGCATCAGGATGGCGAACTCGTCGCCGCCGAAACGGGCGGGCACATCGTACTCGCGTAGTGCCGCCCGGATGGCGTCTGCCACTCGTCGGATCATCTGGTCCCCCACCAGGTGCCCATGCCGATTGTTGATGTCGCGGAGTAGGTCGACGTCGGCCAGGACGACGCTGAGGGGTCGACCGAAGCGGCGGGCGCGCTCGACCTCGGCCTGTGCCAGCTGGTTCCAGTGCTTCATGTTGGCCAGCTCGGTCTTCGGATCCGTGCGCGCCTCTTCTCTGAGGCTGGGAACCAGCAGCGAGCGGTAGATCAAGAAGAGGGGGCCGAGGCAGAGCGGCACCAGCCACGGATTCGTCAGCCACAGCAGCGAACCGAGGGCGCCAACCGACATCAATGCCAGGTCGGTGCCGACGTTCTCCCAATCCAGGGTGCCCGCTCGAGAGATTGGAACACCGCGCGCCCACGTGATAACAAGGGCGGTAAGCAGGTGGTTGAGCCCGACAAAGGCCACGCCGGCCAGCGCGACGAACAAGACAGCACGGCCGCTGCCATGACCCGACTGGCCGAGGCCGAAGATGGCGCCGGCCGCCATCGAGCAGAGGAGGAAGTTCGCCACATTGAAGGCCTGGATGTACCAGCGGGTGCGGACCCGCAGCCACTCCACCGCATGAGCCGCGAGGACGATGACGACCACGTAGCCGGGGTGCAAAAGGGCCGCCGCCGCAAAGAAAAAGATGGTTGTCGTGTAATACGACTGGTGCTTGGGGCTCTTGACCTTGAACTGCTGGGCGATCGTGGCACATAACAGGAGCAGCAGCGCGATGGGCGCCAGCCCGAGCCGTGGTGGCGCCAGCAGGACTCCCGCCATGCCGGCGATCAGCGCAGCCAGCAGCACGCCGACCACATACAACCGAGCTACGCGCGGCAGATCGCTCATCGACCGCTCAAGCAGCCCGCGCCGCCTCCGGGCGCTCCGGAGTCTGGCGCCGTGCCAGCAGGGTTGATAGCGCGGGGCGTGCCAGCAATAGCGGGCCAGCAGTGACGAGCACCGTCCAGGGTCCAGTCTGCAGCGTGAGCAGCAACATTGGGCCCGCGATCCACGTGATGATCAGGTCAGCAGCCAGCAACTCGGACTGGAAGAGCCCGGAGGCACGCGGCGAAAGGCCGCGGGCGAACCAGAGCGCGCCGGCCAACAGCACACGGTTGAGGAGGACGAAGGCACAGCCCGCCGAAAGGGCGGCGGCGAGGTAACCGAAAGCATCATCCGGGAGCAGCTGCGCTGCCCTCTGGTAGACAGCGGCCGCGGCCGCTGCGCTGAGGTAATAATCGCAGACATTGAACCACTGGATGTAGAGCCGCCGGCGAAGCCGGACCTGCTCGGCCAGGTGGATCAAGACGATAAACGCCACCAACTCCGGGGTGCTGAAGGTGGCGGCCGCGATGACGATGAAAGGCAACGTGACCTGGTACGCCTGGTGACGGAACCCCTGAACCGGATACGCATGCGCCAGCATGCCCAGGCCGGCGATCACGCCGAACAGCACGACGTTGCCGTCGATTTCGCTGTGCCAACGGATCACCGCGACCGCGATGGCGACGATGCTGGCTCCAGCGATGTAGGCGAGCGCCGGGCCTGAGAGTCGTCCCCCTTTCATCGCTAGCTACCCCAACTCACGGCGTCCCAGGAGACGCTATCCCAGGAGACGCTGTCCCAGGAAACGGTGTCCCAGGAGACGGTATCCCAGGAGACCAGCGGCATGGTCGTCAGGTTTTTGGCCGCCATGTAGAGGACTTTGAGGTAGTTGTTAGGGTCGAGGCCGTGGTCGGCATTGCCGAGCAGGCCGGGATAGGCGATGGCATGCGCGACGTCCGGATACCCCGCGCCGGTACCGGTGAGCGCGAGGTGGTTGCTGGTCGCGAGGAGCACGCCCTTGAGCTGGCCTGGACGCACGGTCGGATTGCTCTCGATATAGAGCGCCGCCGCTCCGCTGACCACCGGGGCCGCCACCGAGGTGCCGCTCAGCTGGATGTACTGCGTGCCAACCATGAAGCTCGGGTAGTTCAGCGCGAAACTGCTGTTCGGTGCCAGCGTGGTGATGATCCGCCGGCCGGGCGCGACGACGTCCGGCTTGGTGAAGCCGTCCTGGGTGAGTCCATAGCTCGAAAAACTCGCCAGCGCATCGTCGGCCGTCGAGGGGGTGCCCTGGTCGTCGGTCGCCCCAACCGTGATCACATATGGATCATTCGCCGGCGCATAGAGCGCGCTGTCGGGCCCGCTGTTACCCGCGGCCACGACCACGACGAGGCCTTTCAGCCACGCATATTCGACGGCGGCATCGATCGCGCTGGTGCGGTAGCTCTCCTGCACCGACGCCTGCAGCGAGAGGTTAAGCACGCGGATGTTGTAGGTCTTCCTGTTGACGACCGCCCAGAGAATGGCGTTCATGATGGCGGAGGTCGGCGCGCCGCCGGTGCCGTCGTTGACCCGGAGGTTGATGAGGTTCGCCTGCGGTGCCACGCCGATGTACTGTCCCAGGCTCGCCGTGCCATCCCCGGCGATGATCCCGGAAACTGCGGTGCCGTGGCCGTACGCGTCATCCGTGCCGGTGACGTTCGGATTGAAGTCCTGGCTCGCGATGATGCGATCCCCCAGGTCGGGGTGTGAGGCGATGCCACTGTCGATGACAGCGACCCCGATCCCCTGCCCGGTGAGCGGCGCCACCGGATTGCTCCAGATCGTCACCGCGTCCGCAACCGCCGGATAGGCGGTCGCCAGCGCCGTTGGGTTGAAGGGGGTATCGCTGAGCGTGACGGGTGCGTCATAGATCAGACGTGCGACGTTCGCGTCCACGCGGAAGTGGTCGATCAGCGCGGGCGTCAGCTCGACGGCGATGCCGTGGGCAATCGGGACACGCACGGTATGTTCCAGACCGGTGCGCCGCAGATCGGACTGCAGGATGTTCAGATCGCCGCGGGCAACCACGATGACGCGGATGGACCGTCCCGCCTGCATCGCCTTGAGCACCTGACGATCGAGATGGGCCTGGTTGGAGGCCGCCCAGGCGGGCACAGCAGGCACGATCGTCAGCGCCAGGCCGCCCGCTGCTAGCAGGGCCGCCATCGCGGGGCGAACGCTTGACAGCAGGTGACGGGGCGATGATGGCTGGCGCATGATTCGGTGACGTCAACGTAACAGCGCTCCCTTACGGCCCCCATGACGGTTCCCGGGCTCCTGCTAGCCTCAAAGCCGTGGGGGAATGGCCGGCCGTCGAGCGGAAGGTGATCGATGGCTTCTTGCGCTTTTCGCCGACCCACGCCCGCTACGTCGGAGATCACCGGTTCGACGGCGTGGTCGGCGATCTTTCCAGGACCGCGATACGCGCTCGCGTGGCGGAAATCGACCGCGACCTCTCCACGATCGGCGCGGTGATGGGACTCGATCCTGGCCAGGCGATCGACCGCCGCGCGCTCGTCGCCCAGCTCGAGGCCGCCCGTTTCGAGCTCACGGAGTTACGGCTGCCATTTCGTGAGCCGATGTTCTACGCCGGACCCAGTGAGCTGGACGTCAGCTTTTACGTGAAGCGGCCGTACGCCCCGCTGGAGGACCGCTTCGCGGCGCTTCGCCGCCATCTGCTCGGGTACGGCGGCTTCCTCGAGGCGGCCCGCGACAACCTGGAGGCGGTGCTGCCGCGCCCCAACCTCGAGATCGCGATCGAGGCGGTCGACGGCCAGGTCGCGTACCTCGACGGTGAAGTCCGTGCCGCCGCCGCCGGCCACGCAGAAACGCTCAAGGCCATCGAGGTGGCCAGCACCCAACTGCGAGATTTTGGCGTTGGACTGCAGGCGAGGGTCGCGACGGCCGACGACGCCTATGCCCTCGGCACGGACCACTTCCTCCGCCTGCTGGACTTGCGCGAATTCGTGCAGCTCGACGTCCCTGCGCTCGAACGCATGGTGCGCGCCGACATCGACCGCAATCGTGCCGCCGCCGAAGCGGCAGCCGAGCAGATCGCACCCGGGGCCGGCGTCCAGGGCGCGGTGACGCGCCTGGAGGATCACCACCCGAGCGCGACCTCGATCATCGCCGACGTGACCGCGATGCTGGGCCGCCTTCGCGCTTTTCTCGTGGAGCGCGACGTCGTGTCGCTTCCTAGTGATGGCCGCTGCCTGGTCCAACCCACGCCGTCCTATGCCGCCTATATCAGCGCCGCCATGGACAGCGCCGGACCGCTCGAAACCGTCGCCACCGACAGCTACTACTGGGTGACGGTCCCCCGCGCCGACTGGGATGCGGCCAAAAGCGAGGAATGGTTGCGCTACATGAATTACGCCACGATGGAAGGCACCTCGATCCACGAGGCGTATCCAGGCCATTACGTCCAGGGTCTGTTCGAGCGGCAGGCCACATCGCCGACGCGTCAACTGTTCTGGACGTACAGCACAGGCGAAGGCTTTGCCCACTACGTTGAAGAGATGATGCTGGAGATCGGCTATTCTGCCGACCCGATGCAGTTGCTGGCTCAGCGCCTCGAGGCACTGCTGCGCGACTGCCGATTCCTCGTCGCCCTCGGCCTGCACTGCCAGGGGATGGCGATGGCGGACGCCATTGACCTGTTCAAGTCCGTCGGATACATGACGGAGCTGCCCGCCACCCGCGAGGCGACGCGCGGCGCCTGGGATCCGATGTACCTGAACTACACGCTGGGCAAACTGCTGATCCTCGAACTGCGCAAGGACCTGCAGCGCCGCCCCGGGTTTACGCTGAAGGCGTTCCACGATGCCTTTCTCGGTTGCGGGGCCATGCCGATCCCCTTGATCCGCGAGCTGATCGGCTAGGCACCTGACTCCGTCAGAGTTAGAGGAACTGGCGTCATGAATCCCATCACCTCTATCGGCAGCCTGAGCGGCGACCTGCTCATGTTCGTGATCGCCGGGCTCGTCTTCGTCGAGGAGAGCGGAATCCCCATCCCCTTTGCGCCGGGCGATCTGCTCCTGATCATCGCGGGGATCGCCATCGCCAGCGACACCGTCGACCCGGTGCCCATGGTGGGCGCGCTGCTGCTCGCCACCATCCTCGGTGCGATGGTTGGCCGGGAAGTCTTCGCCGCCGTGGGGCGCCCCGCGCTGCTGAAGGCCGCGGACGCGCTCGGCTTCCGGCCGGCGCTGGACCGCACGACCGACCTGCTCCGACGCCGCGGGGCACCGGCGGTCTTCATCGGCCGGCTGATACCGGGCCTTCGCATCACCACCACCCAGGTTGCCGGCGTCAGCAAGATGTCGCGCCTGACGTTTGCCGCGGGTCTCACCCCGTCGGTCGTGGTGTACATCGCGATCTTTGTCGGACTCGGCGCCCTGGCGGGCCAGCCGGCGGTCCGCATGTTCCACCGGGCCGAGCATCGATTCTTCGTCATCGCCGTGACGGTGCTGGCGGCCCTCGCGGTCATCCTCTCGGTGCGCTGGCTGGCACGCCGAGGCGCCCTTGCAGCCCTGGACCCGATCGTGCTGGGCGTGCGCCGCCAGATGGCGGATACGATCGACGCGGCGATCTTCCGGCATCCCGACGATGGCCGGTGGCGCCAGTTTCCCCTCGTCCGCCGGGTGTGGGCCGGCCTGATCGACCTCGCGATCGCATTCACCGGCGCGATCCTGATTCTGACCGCGGTATCCGGGCTGGACACCGTCGAGATCGTGCTCGATCCCGAGGGCATCCTGCTGCTGGCGGTTATCGCACTGGCGTATCGCGTTCCCATTGAGGCGCGCACCGGGCAGACGATCGGAAAAACATTGATGGGGATCTCGGTCTACGGGCCTGCTGGCGTACCCGGCTGGTGGCGCGCGACCCTGCGCAACCTGCTGGCGGTCCTAATTCCCCTCTGGCCGGTGGACGCCGTTCTGGTCCTCCGCAGCCGGCAGCGCCGGCGCCTGGGCGACCTGCTGACGGGCACGACCGTTCGTCGGGTGGCGCGCTGACGGCCGTTCTACTCGCCCTTGCCGCCAGCGTCAGCTGGGGCATCGGCGACTTCATCGGTGGCATCAACACCCGTCGCCTGGGCGTGTTCGCCGTTCTGTTCGTCTCCCAGCCGCCGACGCTCGTGCTGATCGCCATCGTCGTCATCGTTCGCGGCGGCGCCCCGCGACCGGGCCTCTGGATGGTCGCCGGCATCGTCGCCGGACTCGCCGGGCTGGTCGGGTTGTCGGCGGTCTATCGAGGGATGGCGATCGGGGTTATCAGCGTCGTCTCGACCATCGCCGCGACGGGGCCCGTGGTGCCGATCCTGGTTGGCCTGGTCTTGGGCGAGCGACCGACGGCGCTGCAGGTCTTCGGCATGGCCCTGGCGCTCGGCGGAATCGCGCTGCTGGCTGTCGATCGCCGCCCCACCGAGTCCGGGCGGCGCCTCCTCCCTGGCGTCGCTCTCGCGCTTGTCGCGGCGCTCGCCTTCGGCCTCTTCCTGGTCGCGATCCGCTACGCGAGCCGGCCGGATCCCGTCTGGGGCGTACTGGCGACGCGGACCGGAAGTGTGGCGGCGCTGCTGCTGCTCGCCGTGGCGTTCCGCTCGCGGATCAAGGTCGCGCTCCCCGACCTGCCGGCCCTGTTTGCCATTGGCGTCCTCGACGTTGGCGCCGACGTCTTCTTCGCGTTTGCCACCACGCTCGGCCTGCTGAGCGTCGTATCCATCCTCTCGTCGCTCTACCCGGTGTCGACCGTGATCCTGGCCCGCATCGTGCTCAATGAACGCATGGCTCGCGTGCAGCAAGCCGGGATCGGCCTCGCCTTCGCCGGCGTGCTCCTCATCAGCGTCTGATCGCCTTGCGCCTACCCGCGGAAACCGGCGAGTAGTTCCAGCACGAGGTCGATCTCGCTCGCCGTGTTGTAGTGGGCGATGCCGATGCGCAGCGTGCCGCCGTCGTCCACGAGTTTCAGTCTCGTGATCAGCTCGGTCGCGTAGTGGTCGCCATGGGTCGCAAAAACCTGGTGGCTGGCCAGCCAGCCCGCCAGGGCCTCGGGTCGATGCGGCAGCCAGGTCAGCGACACGGTTGGCACCCGGTGATCGAGCTCCGCCGGCGCCGTGATGCCGTAGATCGCGATCCCAGGAATCTGCTGCAGGCCGTCGATCAGGCGGGCCACCAGGGCCCGCTCGTGGCGGCGGATGCGATCCATCGCCGCTTCCAGCGCCGGCCGCCGCACCCGGTCGTCGCCACCGATCGCCGCCAGGTACTCGAAGGCGCCGAGGAGCCCGGCGAGACACTCGTGGTTTTGTGTTCCGGTCTCCCAGCGCGTCGGCACCTCGTCGCTCGCCGGCCGGACCTTGTAGGGACGCAGGCGCTGCAGCAGCTCCCGGCGTCCGTAGAGAATCCCCTGGTGCGGACCGAAGAACTTGTAGCTCGAACAGACAAGAAAGTCGCAGTCGATGGCGCGGACATCGATCGGTCCGTGCGGCCCGTAGTGAACCGCATCAACCCATACCCAGGCGCCTGCAGCGTGGGCCGCGCGCGCAACCGCCGCAAGATCGGGGATGCTGCCCACAACATTCGACGCGTGCGTCACCGCCACCAACCGCGTGCGCGGCGTCAGCTGGCGATGCAGATCGCTCATGTCGAGCGTGCACTCAGGGACCTTGATGTCGACGAAGCGCACGCTTACGCCGAGCTCCTGAAGTGCCAGCCAGGGCGAGACGTTCCCATCGTGGTCGAGCCGGGTGACGACGATCTCGTCGCCCGGCCGTAGCTCGCGCCCGATCGCGCGGCTGAACGCGAACGTCAGCGTCGTCATGTTCGGTCCGAAGACGATCTCGTCCGCAGAGGCAGCGTTGAGGAAGGTCGCGGCCGCCTCACGAACTTGCGCGATCAGGGCATCCGACCGCCGGCTGGTCGGAAAGACGCTGCCCTGGTTGGCATTCATCGTCCGCCAGTAGTCGGCGGTGCGGTCGATGACGCGCTGCGGCACCTGGGTCCCGGCGGGATTGTCGAGGTAGACGACTGGCTCACCGTCGATCGTGAGAGCGAGTGAGGGGAACTGACGGCGAACGGACTGCAGGTCGACGTCGATCGCCGTCGCCATCAACGGCGCTTCGCGGCCACTTTCACGATCGCGCGCGCGGTCAGCAGCGCCACGATCGCGACGACCTGTCCCATCAGGATGATTCGATTCAGGTCGAGGGCCGGCTGCCAGCTCACCTCGTCGCCTTTGATCACGAAGGCGCCAACCGGCCGCGAGGACACGCCGAAGCCAACTCCGCCGGCCTGAGGCTGGGCCTGGTCACCCCCACCACCGGCGCCTCCGGCGATCTTCGCCGCAGGGATGATCGTGATCCCATTCTTTTCGTAGGGGGTGCCGAAGACTTCGGACGCCCGCATCGCAGCCTTTGCCTCGTTGACGACATCGATAACACGCATCGCAGGACCCTCCTGGCCTTGGTCTTCCATGCCGAACACGATCGGCGATCTCGTTCAGCCTACCGTTTGCCACTGTCAGCTATCGGTGATTCGGAGAAACCTCGACTCGATGCCGACGGGTTCGAAGCCGAGCCGGCGATAGTAGTGCTGGGGCCAGTCTTCCGCGTCCGTCACCAGGAAGACGAAGGCATATCCCGCCGCAGCATGCAGCGCGGCGCTAACCACCGCCCGCGAGAGGCCGCGCTGCCGGAATTCCGGCAGCGTCTCCACCGTCTCGACCTGCGCCGTGTCACCCTCGCTTCGAAGCTCGCACGACGAGATGACGTTGCCCTCGAGCAGCGCCGCAAAGTACCGGGTACGAGTGCCCTGGGCGGTCAACTGGTGCTTGGCGAGCAGCTGCTGCACGACGCGTGGATCAGCTCCCCAGGGCTGGCTGGCGATCTCGCGCTCGCGGGCCGGGCGCATCAGTTCCCAGTCGACCTCCTTCACGGTAGCCGTATCGACCTCGTGGTCCGGCCGCCGGCGGTGCGCCATGATCACAAAGCGCTCGGGCGTGTACCCGAGTGTTCGGAAACCAGCCGAGAAGCGTTCCGCAGCCGCGCGGTCATCAACGTTAACGCGTCGATATTGGAGGCCCACGGCGCCCTGGATCCGTTCCGCCTCTCCGTTCAGGGCGGACGCGCCCGCATCCTCCACCCGGTCTGCGATCAGGAAGTTGAGATCGGGAACCCGATTCAGCCGTTGATTGATCAGGGCGCGGCCCCAGCGAAAGGGCACGACGGACTCGGCTGAGCGCTCGTCGACGGTGCGCATGAAGGCGATCGCTCGCTCCCAGGCATCCATGGTGCCGACGAGTCTAGCGCTGTGTCGTTTCCATCCGCCCGAAGGCGAGGCGCGCCAGGCTCACGATGATGATGAAGGCGACCACGCCGGCGGCCGGCGCGAGCACGAGCGGGCGCGCGAAGTCGGTCCCGGACAGCAGGGCATGGAGCGCAAACGCGCCGAACATCGGATAGGAGAGCCGGTGGAGCCAGCGCCAGGCGAGGGGGTCGAGGTGCCGCCTCAAGTAGCCGGTGACGGTCACGATCAGCAGGAGATCGAATCCAATGGTGCCGAAGCCGATCGCCAGTGAGGCATACGAGACATGGAAGGGGATCACGAGGTCGATCGGGCTGATCCGTGCGACGGCGTCGAGTGTCATCGCCAGCACGTGCAGGCCGACGAACGGCACCCAGCAGACGGTAAGGAAGCGGTGCAGATTCGACAGGTCGCGATTGCGCATCGCTCCCTCGAACATGGCGCTGCGCAGCGCCTGGCCGGTCACCAGGGCGGCCGCGAGAACGAAGAAGGCGGTCAGGGCCGCCGCGCGCGAGGTCAGCCAGAGCAGCTGGTCAAGCGTCACGCCGCCGCCGGAAGCTCACTTGGGCCGGCGCCGGCAGCCACCCCTTCGGCCGGCACGACGGTGTAGAGCACGCCGCGGGCTTCGAGGAAGGCGATGCCCATCGCTGCTCCCAGGAGAATCGCACTCTTGGCGTAGACCTCACCCCGCAAGGCACTGTCCGTGACGACGGAGACTTCCGCAAGGTCGGTCTTCGCCGGCATCCCGGTGCGCGGATCGATCAGGTGATGCATCGAGTGCCCCCAGCGCCGCTTGCTGATGCCGCTGGTGCAGACGGCACCGTCGCGCAGCGCGACGAGCGTGCCATCGCAGAGTCCGATATGCCAGCCGTCCCCTTCGGGACCGGCGCCGCGCAGGCGGAGATCGCCGCCGAGATTGCAGACCGCATTCTCACCGAGCTCATCGATCAGAAGGTCGGCCAGCGCGCCCTTCGCGATTCCACCCAGGTCGAGCGAAGCCCCTGGAGCGAGCGCCGCCGAGCGCGTGACCTGGTCCAGAAGAAGCACATCGGGAAGCGGTGGCAATTGCGTCGGGTAAAGGCAGGACGGCTCCGACAGACCTTGCCGGAAGGGGCGATCGTACCCGGCCGCCAGCAGCGCCGGGAGCACCGCGGCGTTGACGAGCCCTTCGCTTTCCTCGTACGCCCACAGCGCCGCCTCCAGCATGGCAAACATTTCCGGGCTCACCGGCACGTAGCGGCCGTCGCTCGCATTCAGTCCGGCCAGCTCGCTATCACGAAGGAAACGGGTGAAGCGGGCCTCCGCGTCACGAATCCTTTGTTCACAACGTTCGAGCGCGGCCGGCCCGCTCTCGACACTCAGCAACTCGCACGTGGAGCCAAGCGCGTCGAAGTGGCGGGTCGTCAGTTCAGGAGACATGGCTTTCACTGTGGACCGCAGCATCACTGGGCAGCACGGTTACCGCCGGATGCAGTGGCGCCTGTGCAGGTTTGGGTGACGTGGCGACGACACCACCTGAGAGCAAGGCCAGCAACAGCGTGCCCAGCACCGACGCCCACCTCAGCGTCGCGTTCGAGGACATGTTCCTCTCCCTGCCAGTTACAACGCGTTGGCTCATGGAATCCGGCGACCTCAACCTTACGGTAGACGGGCGCCCGCGCCACGTGGCTGAAGGCATCCTGAGAAGGCTCTGAGAACGTTACGCGAGATCGAGCGTGATGCTGTGGTAGCCGTCCGCCCCGTTGGGCAGGGTCGCCGCCGACTTCGACGTCTGTAAGGTTCCCTCACCGTCGCGGGCCCGCACTTTGACGTTGTAATGTCCGGCGGCGATGCTGGTGCTGAGCTGCCAGAAGCGCCACGCGTACGGGGAGAACTCAGGCTGCAGGTCGGCGGGCTGCCAGGAGCGGCCACCATCCCAACTCAGCTCCACGCCGCTGATCCGGCGGGAGCCGGCGAAGGCGATGCCGCCGAACTGGATCGCTCCAGCCGCCAGAGCGGCACCATCCGTGGGCCGGTCGATGCGTGACATCGTCTTGACGATCGCTCGTTCATCCCAGCCGTTGTTTTCCCAATAGCCGGGCTTATCGCTCGCGGAAAAACCGACGCGCGTGACCCACTTTGGCTGCTTCATGCCGTAGCGGCCAGGAAAGATGAAGCGCGCCGGGAAGCCGTGCATCGAGGACAGGGCCGAGCCGTTGAGATGGGTGGCGAGCAGATGATCCGGTGTCAGATCGCGCAATTGAAAGCTCTCGGTATAGCCGTCGGCGCTTTCCATCAACATCCAGGTTGCATTCGACGGCACCGAGGTCAGCGCCAGCACATCGCTCACCCGCGGCCCCTTCCAGCTGCCATTGCTGATCAACGTCCCGCCAATCTCGTTGCTAATGCACTCCAGCGTCAGCTCCAACTGGTGCGACGGCAAGGCGAGCAACTCCGCGTAGGTGAGCGACCGGCCGGGCAGGTTGAGACGCCAGGTCGAGGCATCGACCACCGGGTCCCCGCTAATGTTCTTGGAGACGACATAGAAATCGCTGACCGGCGTGATTTCGGTCGGCGTGCGGCTGCCCTCCTTCATGGCCAGCGCCGTGGCGAAACGCCGGACGTTCGCGTAGCCGATGCCCAGCAGGGCGATGCCGACCGCACCATAAAAGATGTTGCGCATCACGATTCGGCGGTCTTCGTTGACCGGACCGGCGGTGGCCAGCCCGCGGACAGCACGATCGACCAACGCAACCATTCCGGCGAGCAACACGATTTCGACCACCGCCCCGGGCCATGAATCACTCGGCGAGAAGGCAACGATCGCGACGATGGCGCTGACCAACGCCGCCAGCCCGGTGAGGACCAGCACGTAGCCGCGCGGGAACACTCGGGCCGTCAGCATCGAGGCCGCACCGTAGGCCGCGATAATCACCACGGTTGCGCCCACGAGCAGTAGCGGCCGGGCGAGAACGCCGAGCGCCTTCAGCAAGCTCGCAAACGTCGACAGGGGCAGCAGCTTCAGCAAGATGTAGCCCGCCTGCTCCGGGAGCAGGGGGATCCCGAACACCGCGTGCGCCAGGTAGTCCGCCCCGAGCGCCAGCGTGCCGGCACTCAAGCCGACGATTAGCGGGCGCTGACGGACCAAGCGGCTAGGGCCGGGCAGGCCGGCGGATCGCGTTGTAGGCCAGCGCCACTCCGACGATCGCGACGATGATGCCGATGACGAGCCACATCCGCTGGCCCGTCATGAAACTGCCCGGCAGCACGCCCGCGCCTTGCAAGATCCAGACGCCACCGGCAAAGATCGCAATCACGCCAAGAACCAAGCTGCCGATACGCATACACGTACAGTACGCGACCGCGTTGCACTATTCCCGGGTGAACGCGAAGTTTAGTCAGGACAGAAATGTAAACGCGCCGTGGCCGGACGATGCCACGGCGCGTTTGACGCTGCGTAACTAGGCTTCGGCGGCGACGGCCTCGGCCGCAACGACCACGCCCTCTTTGCCGGCGCGGCCGCCGGCTTCAACCTTGGCCAGCGCCAGTTGCCCGATGTTCAGCCCCTGGATGGTGGCCAGATCGCCGAGCGCCCGCAGGAAGTATTGCCGGCGACGTCGCTCCACGACGCGGCCCAGCTCGTGCTCCAGGCCCTGCACGCCTTCCACGAACGAAATGCGGAACGGGTCCGTAATCCGCGCGCGCTGCGGACCGAGCTCTTCCTGGACGAGCTTCTTCGCATCGCCGGAGAGACCCTCATTGCTGACGATCACGCCCTCGGCGGCCTTGATGCGGGAGACTTTCGCGTTGAAGGCATACGCATCCGCCAGGTTGAACTCACGGTCCTTGAGCACCACGAGGACGAGGTCACCGCTCAAATCGAGCACGATGTCGGTGCCCGCCGGGCTGGAATCGATGATGACCTGCTCGCGGCTGATGCCGAGCTTGGGGAGGATGGCGGTCGCCAGGGTCGTCATCCAGCGGCCCTTGTCGTTGAGGGCGGTGGCCCGGTCGGTCGGCATGATCACCTGGTCCACCCGCTCTTCGTTCAGCGGACGCCCGCAGGCGCACTTCATCCAGTCCGGTGCCATCTTCTGCAGCTTGTTGGGATCGTCGGTGCGCAACACGGCATTGCCCGTCCGGGAGCACACGATCACGTACTCCGACTGGATCAGGCCGAGACTGCGGAGCTCCCCGAGGCGGCCGGCCACCGCCGTACCCTGCGCTTCGCCGAGGACCTTGGGGAGGTCGGAAACGGTGAGCGAGCCGACGCGCTCGAGATCCCGGATCAGCGCGCGAATCTCCGGCGAGGCGAAGGCGCCCATCGCCTGGTTTTCTTCGGCGCTGACCTCGTTGATCGACTGGCGGGACTTGCGGATCGCGTCGAAGTTGTGGCTGCCGACCGGAGCCAGGACGGGCCACGAGGAGGGTGTGCCCACTTCCTGGCCGAGGGCTTCCTGGGCTGCCGTGCGGACTCGCTTGAGGAAGTCGGTCCGGATCTTCTCGGTCCCGGCGCGATAGGCGACGCCGACTTCGATGAAGGCTGGCTTGGAAGCGTGCTCGAGCTCCATGAAGTGGACGTCGTCGGAGCGGAGCTCGCGCAAGGTGGCCGAGCCCGGCCGACGGACACGCAGCCAGCCGACGACCGGCGCCTGACCCATGAAGAGCTCGCCTTCGTCGGCCGACGACCAGCTCTTGGTGACGTCGAATTGCAGGAACTTGTTCAGCAGGTCGATGGTGAAACTGATCCCGGCGCTGTCGAAGATCGCCTCGCGCGCCCGGTAGAGAACGCCCATGAACTCAGGGCCGTTGATGCGGGAAACGATGGTCCAGAACTGGTCGGTGTTGGGGGCGATATCGAGGCGGCGGACTTCCACAAGCAGCATTTTCTGGGGCTCCTCAGCAATGAAAATTAGATGAACGGCAGCGCCACCGCCATCCAACGCCTCCCCAAGAGCCGGTTGGCGGCAGTCGCAGAATAGGGCGGAAGAATCGCTCTTGTCAAACCATTTCGCACTCGCAAGTGGTGATGGAGCCGATCACGGGCCCGCCGCGGCGGGTTGCATACTGTGCCGGTGACGCAGAGGCAACAACTGACCGCCGCCGCTCGGGCCGCCGGGCTTCGGCTGAGCGCGGCCGACGTGGTGGCACTGCTGCCCGCATGGAAGAGGTACCTGGCGCTGGTCGAACAGCTGAGGGCCGCGGTAGCGCCCGAGGATACGGATGGCCTCCCCTGACCTGCTCGCAGCAGCACCCCTGGTCCAGATCGCAACCGCGCTCCACCGCCGGCGGCTGTCGCCGGTCGAGCTGGTGGACGCCTACATCCAGCGCATCGAGGCAACCACCGGGCTGCGCGCCTTCATCACCCCGCCCGACGGGCGGACTCGGCGGGACGCACAGCGGGCTGAGCGGCGACTCGCGCGGGGCGAGCGCGGCGCCTTGCTCGGCGTGCCGATCGCGGTAAAGGACCTCTTCGCGACGCGGGCGCTCCGGACCACCGTCGGGTCGCGCATCCTCAAGGACTGGGTCCCGAGGAGCGACGCCGCGGCCGTCGCCCGGTTGCGGGCGGCGGGCGCCATCGTCTTCGGCAAGACCAATCTCCACGAATTCGCCTACGGGGTCAGCACCGCCAACCCGTGGTGGGGCATCGCTCGGAATCCCCACGATCCCCGCCGCAGCCCAGGCGGTTCCAGCGGTGGCTCGGCGATCGCCGTCGTGGCCGGACTGTGCGCCGGCGCCCTCGGCTCTGACACCGGCGGATCGATTCGCGTGCCCGCGTCGCTCTGCGGCTGCGTGGGCCTCAAGCCGACGTTCGGTGCGATCCCGCTGAATGGGACATTCCCGCTGGGGTGGTCGCTCGACCATGCGGGTCCGCTGGCCCGGACGGTCGAGGACGCCGGCGTGCTGCTCGATGTCCTCTCGGGCGGGGATGCGGGGCGCAAGTCCCGCCGCGCGTCGACGCGCGGACTGCGGGTTGGCATGCTGCAGGGATCGATTGTCGACAACGTTCAGCCGGCGGTCTCGCGCCAGCTTGACGCGGCGGCGCGGGCCTTGCGGCGGCGCGGGTTGCGGGTCCGCGTGGTCGTGATTCCCGACCTGCAGTGGACGGTCGCGACCCAGCTCGTGACGCTCCGCGCCGAGGCGAGCGCGCTCCATACCCGCTGGATTCGCGCCCGACCACGCGCCTACGGGGTCGACGTCCGCACCAGGCTCCAGCTGGGCTCGCTCGTGGCCGGGGCCGACTACGTGCTGGCGCAGCGCATGCGCGCCCGGATTCGGGCCGCCATGAGCGACGTTTTTCACGACATCGATGTCCTGCTGCTGCCCAGCACCCCGATCGCGGCGCCCGTTATCGGCGAGCGCACGGTGCACTGGCGTTCCGGGGAGGAGCCCGTCGATGGCGCGCTGGTGCGGCTCACCGCGCCCTTCAACCTGACCGGCCTGCCGGCGCTATCGGTCCCCTTTGGCGCGACGGCCGGCCTGCCAATCGGCGTGCAGGTCGTCGGGCAATGGAATGACGAGGCGCGCGTGCTGGCCGTCGGCCGGCTGCTCGAAGCGGAAGCCCCCACCCTGACCCGAACGTCTCAAACGCTCGCATGGCACTGAAGCGCCGCTCGCGTGGGCCGACGGCCCGCCCCGTAAGCGGGAGAGGGAATTTAGTAGATGAAGCCGATGATCGGAATCGTGCCTGGGATCACGTGCCGGTAGCTGACCCGGCCCCAGCCACCGCCGGTCGGGCTGGCGTAGTTCATCTCTGAGACGAGCCAACTGCCATCGGCGTAGACCTGCTCCACGTAGGCGACGTGGCCCCAGTAGGGTGACTCCCAGGTGACCATGATGGCGCCCACGCGCGGCGTCGGACCTTCGGGCCGGCCGTAGGCGCGCGCCCGCCCGAACCACTGCCAGGCATTGCCACCCCAGGGCGCCGGCCGTCGGGTGTTGACATACCAGGTGCACTGTCCGAAGGGATAGCTCGCGCCGCCTGAGGAGTACACCGGCGTGACGTACCAGGAGCGTTTGCCGGCGGTCACCGTCTGCGGGTTGGGTTGCGGAACCGATGCCGGCTCGGGACCAACGCCGTAGGGCAGCATCAGGTACTCGTTGACCGGCAGCATCTCCGGATGACGGAGCAGGTTGAACTCGATGATCGCGTCCGACTCCGCACGGTATTTCTGCGCGAGCGAGGCGAGGGTGTCACTCGCGCTGACCTTGACGAGCACGCCATCGACGGGCGGAATGACGACCTCCTGACCCGCGGTCAGATGATCGACCAGCTTGGGGTTGGACCAGAGCAGCGTGTTCACGGATAGCCCGTACTTTGACGCGAGCGCCCGGAGCGTGTCGCCGTCGGCCGCGGTGTACTGAATGATCTCGCGGTGCTTCTCCGCCGGCGGCGTCGCGGGCAGCGCGGGGACGATCAGCGAGCCACTTATCGACCACCCGATGCCATCGACCGCGCGGCCAAAGGGCGCCTGGGCGAGTGCCGTACCTGGCCCCGTGCCACCGGCGAGGGCTGGCGCGGCGCCGACCGGGACGTGGAACACGACCCAGGGCATCGCAGCTGCCATGAGCAGTACGGCTGAGTGTGTTGCAAAGCGCGGCGCAGCGTACTTCAGCGGACGTCCCCCTTACCCCTTCCCTACTGGCCGCTCCATTGCGGCCTACACAGGACAAACTGCTTAGGCACGCTGTGGCTTGCAGCGGGGCGACGAGCTATCACACGCTCGTGACATGACCGTTACCAAAGGACCGTAACCAGCGAAATGGTTGCTCCGTCCAGGTCGGGCCTACAATGCGGGCAATGTCGGACCCGGCAGAGATGTCAGGTCGCGAATTGCTCGAGGCCGCGCTGCGTGGAGCTGCGCCCCCTCCGCCCTACGTTCGCCTCCTGCGCATGCGCTTCATCGCCGTCTCCGATGGCGGCGCGACCTTCGAGATGCCGGCGACCACCGAGTTGTACAACCCGAACAACGTCGTTCACGGGGGCGCGCTCGCGTCACTCGCCGACAGCGCCATGGGGTTCGCGGTGTTCAGCACGCTTCTCCCGGGAGAGAACTTCACGACCGCGGAGCTTCACGTCAATTTCCTCAAGGCCGTGACCGCCGATTCCGGCATGCTGCGCTCGATAGGCCGCGTCGTGCATCGCGGGCAGCAGATCGCAGTGGCTGAGGCGGAGATCGTCGACCAGCAGAACCAGCTGATCGCCCGCGCCAGCTCGACAAACGTCATCCTCACTCGGCGAGTCGCGCCGTCCACCGATGCTGCCTTGCCGGCATCGCCGCAGGAACCGGCCGTGGCAACTGCACAAGCTCCCGCGCGCTTTGCCGCTCCGCCGTCGGCCCTGGAGCGGGCGCCCACGCCGACGGTATCGCCGCCAATGACGACCGAGCTCATCGGGATGGCGCCACTCGCCCGCAGCAAACGGAAGATCCGGACCTTTGCGGGCGATATCGCCTACCTCCGAACGGGACAGGGTCCACCGCTGGTTTTGCTGCACGGGATTCCGAGCTCCTCGTATCTCTGGCGCGATGTCATCGAGCCGCTGTCCGCAACCTTCGAGGTGCTGGCGCCCGACCTGCTCGGCTACGGCGACTCGGACAAGCGCATGGACGTCGATCTTTCAATCGCGGCACAAGCCCGATATGTGGTGGCCTTCATGGAAACGATCGGGGTGCACCAGGCGGCCGTGGCGGGCCACGACATCGGCGGCGGTGTCGCCCAACTGATGGCCGTCGACGAACCTCAGCGGGTAGCCCGCCTCATCTTGATCGACAGCATCGTCGACAACAACTGGCCAATCCCCGACATCGCGCGTCTGAAAGAGCCGGCGTGGGATCAGATCATGGTCAACATCGATCTTCGCAGCGGGCTCCGCAAGGGCCTTGAGGCCGGGATGGTGACGCCCGGTCGGGTCAACGATGAGGTGGTTGACGAGTGGACGCGACCCTTCCAGGACCTGGGCGGCCGGCGCGCCTACCTGCGGGCGGCGCGGGCGCTCAACAACCGCGATCTAACCAGCCGGTCGAAGCACATCGATGAGGTCGAGACGCCGACGTTAATCCTGTGGGGAGCAAACGATGCATTCCTCGAGCCGCGCTGGGCCGAAACGCTCCACCACAAGCTTCGGGAAAGCACGGTTGAGATCATCGATCCCGGTGGGCACTTCCTACCGCTCGATCGGCCCGACGCCGTCGCCGAGGCCATCACGCGGTTTCTGACGACGCGCTAGCTGCGGCGGGCGAGCACCTGGTCGGCAACGGCCGCCGGCGTGGCGGTCCAGGCGGCCAATCGGATAAGCGGTGTGACGCGAGGCCCATGGAAGTCGTCGCCGCCGGTTGCCACCCAACCGTAGGAGGCCGCGACCTTCTGGAAACGATCCATCAACGCGGCACTCTTCGGCCCATAGGGGTCATCGGGTGCCTGCGGATAGGTGACCTCCAGCCCAAGCACCCCTGCCACAGCGCACGCCCGAAACAGTACCTGCAGGTCGCGCACATGACGGTAGACTCCCGGGTGCGCGAGCACGGTGACGCCTCCCGCCGCCGTCACCATATCCACGGCCTCATCCAACGACATCTCAGTGGCGCGCGGAACATGTGCCGCCCCACCTGGTCCCATCACGGCGTACAACTCTTCGCGCGCCACGCCCGGCTGCATTGCCTCGATGGCCGCCACGATATGGGGCTTGCCGACGTTGCCACGCGCGCCGGCGCGCACCGCCTCCCATGTCACCCGGTAGCCGGCCGCCGCCAGCCGGTCGACCGTTTGCCGTTTCTGCGCCTCGCGCGCCTCGCTCGCTTGATGCAGGCGGTTGCGTAGCCGCCGGTTGTTGAGGGCAAAGCCGTAGCCGAGTAGATGGGCGTCGACCAGGCCGCGACCGGGTTCATCTTCGATCGACAGCTCGACGCCTGAGATCATCCGCAGGCCGTGGCCCTCCAGGCTGGCGAGGGCATCGATCCCGGCCAGCGTGTCGTGGTCGGTGAGGGCGATGACGTCGAACCCCGCGGCGGCGTGAGCCGCGACAACCTCTGCAGGTGTGAGCTCACCGTCGCTGAAGATCGTGTGCAGGTGCAGGTTCGCCCGCCCGTTGGATACCTCTGGCAATGGTGGGCATGTTATAACCGTGGGCACCCCTTCATGAGCCCTGACCGCCAGCCGCACCTCAGCCTGGTCCGCCGCCTGGTGGTTGCCAATCTCGACAAGCCCGTTCTCGATGTCATCGACAGCGCGATCGGCTGCCTGGTCCAGGCGCTCGACGCTCGGGCGGCGTTCCTTGGCAAGATCGATGGCGAGACGCTGGAGATCATCGCGGCCCAGGTCGAGAGCGGACCCGCGATCCAGCAGGGTACCCGTCTACCGCTGGAGGATACCTTCGGCGCCGCCGAGGAGGAGAGCGACTCGGGCCTGATCAATGTTCGCGACGCCTCCAAACGCCAGCCCTTCAAGCGGCTGGCCATGCGGCAGCAGTTCGACATCAGCAGCTACCTGGGAACCGAGTTGCGCAACGCGGAGGGAGAGGTGACCGGCACGCTGGCGGTGTTGGGCAAGAGCGCCCGCGTGTTCACCGCGGAGGAGCAGGACCTACTGCTGGTGGTGGCCGGACTGCTCGCCCCGCGACTGCGACCCGGATCAACCTCACTCAACGGCCGGTCCCGCACACCGGTATCCGCGATTCGGCTGGCCTCCGAGGAGGTGAAGGAGCCGCTGGAGATCCTGCGAGGCTACGCCGACATGTTGAGCAACAACGAGGTGCCCCCCGATCAGATGACCGTGGTGGCGCAGCGCCTCGCCCAGCAGTCAGAAACCCTGATGCGGATCGCCGACCAGGTCCTGCTGCTCTCACGGCTTCCGCTGGAGCTGGCCTTCACCGTGCGGGTCTCGCTGGATGCCGTCGCGCAATCAGCGGCGCAGCGGATCCGGCAACGGATGGCAGGCGCCGGCATGGAGCTGCGTCTGCAGCTCGACGCCCACGCGGACGTCTGGGGCGACGCGACCCTGCTCGAGGCGGCGCTCGACGAGATGCTCCATAACGTATTCAAGCACGCGCGGAGCGCGACCGTGGTCCAGCTTCGCCTGCGACAGTCAACCCCCGATCGTTGCCAGCTGATCGTCAAGGACGACGGCCCCGGAATGTCCGCGGACCGGCTGGCTGAACTGTTCAGCCCGCTGACCGAGGAGCAGCCGGCACGCGGCGAAGGGCTCGGGTTGTACCTGCTGCGTCGGGTGGCCGAGGCACATGGCGGCCGCGCCTGGGCCAACAGCCTGGAAGGCAAAGGCACAACCTTCTATCTCGAGCTGCCGGCCGCGTCGCCCGATGGCGACACCGCGCGCGCGTCGGCCGCCGGCCAGAGCTCGGCGTGAAGGCGCACGTAAAGAAGACCTCGCCCCGCCGCACCGCGCGCTGCGACGACCCCCCGCCGGACGCGCTGCTCCACGGCATCGAGGAATTCAACCGCCAGGAGTTCTTCGAGCAGCACGAGACGCTCGAGGGCATCTGGATTCGCGAGCCGGACGAGGTCCGCTATCTCTACCAGGGCATCCTGCAGGTTGGGGTCGGCTTCTATCAC
This sequence comes from Chloroflexota bacterium, assembly GCA_005889345.1. Classification (GTDB taxonomy): domain Bacteria; phylum Chloroflexota; class Dormibacteria; order CF-121; family CF-121; genus CF-13. Next base: position 26,258 of record VBFR01000183.1, on the reverse strand, counting down.
TGGCGGCGAGGCAATTGGAAGGGTGCCGTGGCGAAGCTCGGGCACGGGCTGGCCAAGTTGGAGCCGTACCGGCCGGCGTGCATGACGGTCGACGTCGAGCGCCTGGTGCGTGAAACGGCCGTGCTCCGGATCGAACTGGAAGCCCGCGGCCCCGCTGACCTGCCACCATTTCCCCCGGCGCGCTTACCGCGGGTTCATCGCCTCATCGAACCTGTGTAAGGCCGGCGTTACCCGGTCGCGACAACGTTACGAATAGCCGGCCATCCGAATGCGTATTAGATGGCATGAAGCGAAACGTATTCGGCGCGATGATTGTCGCCGGTGGGTTGGCCCTCTACACCAGTGTGGCGGGCTTTGCCGGCAACCTTACGGCCGATTCGGCCAAGGCCGCGGTTAGCGCTTGCGCTAAAACCGTTGTACTGACCGACCCGGCAACCCTGACCGGCGACGCGCGGACCGAGGCGACGGCTCTGAATGCCGAGACCACGGCCGCCCTCGCCGAAATTACGGCGGAGGCGAACAGCAGCATCGACGAGGCTGTCGCTGAAACCAGCGACGAAGGAGACGCCAAGGACGCCACCGCTCTCAACGCGCAGCTAACGGAGATCGTCGCTGATGCCTGCAAGGCAGTCGCGAGCCTGAAGGCGGAGTACGTGGCGGCGATTGCTGAACTGAAGGCGCAGACCGCGGAGGTCAAGCAGCCCGACGTCGAGAAGCAGGACGTCGAAAAGCAGGACGTCGAGAAGCAAGACGTCGAGAAGCCGGAAACCGAGACGCGTGACTCGGCGAAGGCCGGCTCCGACCGCGAGGGAAACGACTAACTAACTCCCTCCCCCATTACGAGAAAGGCGCTCGCCACCCGAGCGCCTTTTTCATTTCTGTCCCCTCCGCGGCACGGGCACCAAGCCGCAGCCCCAAAAGGTCAGCGGTGGCGCGCCAGCCGCCATCGCCGCCATCCACGGCGTCTTCCAACACTTGCAGAGCGCCGGGCGTATCGAGGTCATTCTCCAGCGCGGCCCGCGCCGCAAAGGCGCTGTCGCCGACGTCCTGGCGTGTCCCGCCAGCCGCCGCACGCAGCCGCGCCGTCCAGGCGGCCGCCTCATCGAGCTGGTCGGGTGTGTACTCCCATGGCTCGCGATAGTGATGGCGGAGCAGCAGGACCCGGATGCTGTCGGCGTCGTAGCGGGTCAAAAGGTCGCGGACGAGGACCAGGTTGCGCAGAGACTTGCTCATCTTCTCGCCCTGGTAACGGAGCATGCCGACGTGCGCCCAGATACGCGCGAACGGCCGCACCCCGGTCGCGGATTCCGACTGCGCAATCTCGCTCTCGTGATGCGGATAGATGAGGTCGGCGCCGCCGCCATGGATATCGAGTTGCGGGCCCAGGTGTTCCAGCACCATCGCCGAGCACTCGATGTGCCAACCGGGGCGGCCCACGCCCCAGGGGCTGTCCCACCGCGGCTCGCCAAGGGCACTTACCTGCCAGAGGACGAAATCGAGCGGGTCCTGCTTGCGCGGGTCATTCGGATCGGCGCCGCGCTGCGCGGACAGGGTGATCATCTCCTTAAGGCTCAGCCGGCTCAAGCGCCCGTAATCCGCGATGCTCCCTACGCGGAAATAGACGTTGCCCTCGCGCTGATACGCGTGACCCTGCGCCTCCAGCCTGACGATCAGCGCGATGATCTTTGGGATCGTCTGGCTGGCCCTGGGGAAGACATCGGGGGCGAGCACATTGAGCGCCGCCATGTCGTCGACATAGAGTGCCGTCTCTTTGTCCGCGAGGTGATCCCAGGTGGTACCGAGCTCGCGTGCCCGCCGGATGATGTCATCGTCGACGTCGGTCACGTTTTGCACGTAGCGGACCGGTTGACCGGCCGCGCGCAACACCCGCACGAGCACGTCGAACACGACATAGGTGAAGGCATGGCCAAGGTGGGTCGTGTCGTAGGGCGTGATGCCGCAGACATAGAGCCGCACCGGTTCGGAATGGGGCTCGAGCGGCTGGACCGCGTTCGTTTCGGTATTCCGCAGCCGCATCGTGATGAATGTATACGATGCCCTGCTTCGTTGAAGGCCTGTGGGCCCTCTACGCGGACTCCGCAAGGACCAGCTCCTGACGGCACTCGTGGTCGCGCTCGTCGTGGCGGGACTGGCTGTCCTGATCCCGACCGCCGCCCAGCGCCTGGCCCAACCGACGGCGACCCCGGCACCGACCCCGACGCCCACGGCGCCACCGTCCGCGGTCCTGCTGCCGGACGAGCTGGAACGGGATCTCGCCGGCGTGATGACGATCGTCAACGAGCACTCGTTCGGCACGGCCTTCCTGATCGACACGCAGGGCGACTTCCTGACGGCGGCCAGCCTGGTCGACGGCAGCCAGAGCCTGCGGCTCATCGACAACACCGGCGGCACCCGTCCCGTGCGCGTGATCGGGATCGATGCGTCGCTCGGGATCGCCGAGGTTCGAGCCAGCAACGACGGGACGCCACTGCCCTTCGGCGACGCGGCGGCACTGCAGCCCGCCGACCCGGCCGTCCTGCTCGCCAGTCCCAAGGTGGCGAACCTGCGGCCCTCGACGCCGGCCGTCCTGACTGAGCGAAGCGACTCGCAACTGACGCTTCGCGTGGATGATCTTCCGGGAAACCTCGGCGGTCCCCTGGTCGGACCGGGCGGCAAGGTGATCGGCATCCTCACCACCACGGGGAAGGCGCTCCCCATCAGCCTCGCCTCGAGCGACATCGGGAAGTGGCACGGTCAAGCCGGGTCTGTAATGCCGTTGGCGCCGCTCCCCGGGACCTTGGTGTTGCGCGGAAGCGACACGACCAGCTCGCCCAGCGCAGGGCTCTCGATCCAGGCGGTCAGCCCGGCCCGCGCGCCGTCGGCGCAAGATACCGTCATCACGATCCAGGGCAGCGGTTTTAGCGCCGGCGCTATGCTGCGGGTCCATTTCGTTCCGCTCGCCAGCCCCAATGGCGCGTTCGATGGTCTCGCCGCAACACTCGTCAACCCGTCGACCATCACCGTCAAAGTGCCGGCCGGGAGCGTCGTCCAGGATTACGTCATCCAGCTGACCAACGGCGACGGCAGCGTCACGAGCTCGCGGACGGCCTTTACGGTTACCCCCTGAGTTAGGCGGCCAACCGATAATCCGAGGGCAGCATCGGCCGCGGCCACGTCTTCGCCGACGGCCTACGAATCAGGGGGCCCGCCCTGGGATTCCGTCATTGCCGCCTATAAACGCCGGTCCTGGCCTTTCTTGTGGGCTAGCATTGACCAATGAAATACGGGGCCAAGATGATCGCCGAGTCATCCCTCGAGGCGGTCAAAAACGACAAGCCGGAGCGTGACTACGAGATCGACTTCACGATTCCCGAGTTCACCTGCCTGGCGCCTGATTCCGGCTTCCCCGACTTCGCCACGATCCACATCCGGTACATCCCCGACCAGAAGCTGGTCGAGCTCAAGTCGCTGAAGCTCTACATCAACAAGTTTCGCGACCGGGAGATCTTCCACGAGGCAGCCGTGAATCGAATCCTCGATGACCTCGTAACCTTGCTCGATCCGCGATTCATGGAGGTCGTCGGTGACTTCAATGTCCGCGGCAACATCAAGACGGTGGTCACGGCCCGTCATACGCAGAAGGGATACTCGCCGAACGGCGCCAGCCGCGGCGATGGATAGGTACCTCCAGGCGAACCGCGAGCTCTGGGACGAGTGGACCCGCATCAATTACCAGTCCGACTTCTATAAGGTTGACGCCTTCAGGGCCGGTCACAGCAGGCTCCGCGCCTACGAGATCGAGGAGGTCGGTCCCGTCGAGGGCAAGACCCTGCTCCACCTCCAGTGCCACTTCGGCCTCGATACCCTGTCCTGGGCGAGGCTCGGCGCGACGGTGACCGGCGCCGATTTTTCGCCGGCGGGGATCGAGCAGGCGCGCGCGCTAGCCGCCGAACTGTCGCTGCCCGCCACCTTCGTCTGCGCCGACCTCTACGACCTGCCCGCGCTGCTCCCGGGAAGCTTTGACATCGTCTACACCTCACGCGGGGTACTCGGCTGGCTGCCGGACATCGAGCGCTGGGCGCAGGTCGTCGCGCACTTCCTGAAGCCAGGCGGCGCCTTCTACATCACGGAGATTCACCCGTTCGCGCAGGTCTTCGATGACGACGACGGCGTGACCGAACTCCGCCTTCGGTATCCGTACTTCACGACGCGCGAGCCGCTCGTGTTCAAGCCGCAGGGCTCCTATGCCGACCGAACGGCGCGCGTGAAGGCCGAGCACGAGTACGCCTGGAACCACAGCCTGGGCGAGATCGTCAGCGGGCTCGCGACGTCGCGCCTTCTCGTGGAATTCCTCCACGAGTTCACGTTTTGCGAGTGGCCGGTCTCCTTCCTGCTCCCCTCCGACGATGGCCGCTATCGCCTGCCACCCGAGCTGGACGGCAAGCTGCCGCTCTTCTTTTCACTCAGAGCCAGCAAGCCGCCCACGGCGGTTTGACGCCCCGGAATTTGCGCTCCTCGCCACTACAATAGGGGGGTTTTGCAGCCCATTTTCCAGCGCGCGTCCCAGGAGCCGTCATGAAAGTCGAACAGCGAGCCGCCGAGAGCCGGTCGAAGGCGGCACTTTCCGACAAGGAGACCCTGCTCAAGCTCTACCGCGAGATGCTGCTGATCCGGCGCTTCGAGGAGAAAACCGCCGAGATGTACCAGGCCGCCAAGATCGGCGGTTTCTGCCACCTCAACATCGGCGAGGAAGCGACCATCGTCGGCACCATCTCGGCATTGCGGCCCGCGGACTATGTCTACAGCACCTACCGCGAGCACGGCCACGCCATCGCCAAGGGGATCGAGCCAAAAGCGGTGATGGCCGAGCTCTTCGGCAAGGAGACCGGCACCTCGCATGGCCGGGGTGGCTCGATGCACCTCTTCAGCCAGGAACACCGCTTCTACGGCGGCTACGCCATCGTCGGGCAAGCGCTCCCGATCGCCTGCGGCAGCGCCTACGCCATCAACTACCAGGGCACCGACGAAGTCGTGATGAGCATCTTCGGCGACGGTGCGACGAACATCGGCGCCTTCCACGAATCGCTGAACGTCGCCAAGCTCTGGCACCTGCCGATCGTCTTCATCTGCGTCAACAACCTCTACGGTATGGGCACCGCGGTCAACCGGGCCTCGGCCGTCACCGAGATCTGGAAGAAGGCCTGCGCCTACGACATGACGGGCGAACGGGTCGACGGGATGGACGTACTCGCCGTGCGGCGCATCACCGACCAGTTGGTCGCCCAGGCCCGCGAGAAGCATGAGCCGAGCCTGCTCGAATGCGTCACCTATCGCTACCGCGGCCACTCGATGTCGGACCCCGACACCTACCGCGGCAAGGACGAGATCAAGGAATGGCAGACACGCGACGCCATCCTCAGCCTTGGCGAACAGATGAAGAAGCAGAAGATGCTCTCGGATGACGACATCCAGCGCATCGATGAGGAGGTCACCGCCCAGGTCGAGGAGGCGGTGAAGTTCGCGGAGGAGAGTCCGGACCCGGATCCCAAAGATCTTTATCGCGACGTCTACGCCGGCGAGGCGGCAAGCTGATGGCCGTTCTTGCCATGCGCGACGCGCTCAACCAGGCGCTCCGCGAGGAGATGAAACGCGACGAGTCGGTGTTCCTGCTGGGCGAGGACATCGGCCTCTACGACGGGTCCTTCAAGGTGACGCGCGGCTTGATGAAGGAGTTCGGCGAGAAGCGCGTGCTCGACACGCCCATCGCCGAGGAGATCATCATCGGCACCGCCATTGGCGCCGCGATGTCGGGGCTGCGGCCGGTCGCCGAGATGATGACCGTCAACTTCATCATGGTCGCCATGGACCAGGTGGTCAACGCCGCGGCACACATCCGCTACATGTTCGGCGGTGGGACGAAGGTTCCGCTGGTCATCCGCACCCCGGGTGGCGGCGGCCACCAGCTCGGAGCGCAGCATTCACATAGCCACGAGAACTGGTTCGCCCACGTCCCCGGCCTCAAGGTTGTCGCGCCCGGCACTCCCGCCGATGCCAAGGGCATGTTGAAGTCGGCGATCCGCGACGACAACCCGGTGATGTTCATCGAGAACGAAGGCACCTACGCGGTCAAGGGGGAGGTCCCCGACGGCGACCACCTGGTGGCGTTGGACAAGAACGAGGTGAAGCGAGCGGGCGAGCACATCACGATCTGCGCGCATTCCCGTATGTTGATCGTGGCCATGGACGCCGCGACCGAGCTCGAAAAAGAGGGCATCAGCGCCGAGGTGGTCGACATGCGGGCCCTGCGTCCACTGGACATGGCGCCCGTGATTGAATCGGTCAAGAAGACGAGCCGGCTGATCACGGTCGAAGAAGGCTGGCGCTCGTACGGCGTCGGCTCGGAGATTGCCTCGCGCGTCTACGAGGAAGCGTTCGACTATCTCGACGCGCCGGTCGCGCGGATCGGCGCCGCCGAGGTGCCGGCGCCCTACAACAAGCGCCTGGAGAAGATCGCCTTCCCGGGCAAGGCGGACGTGATCGTAACGGCCAGGGCGCTGCTCGGAAAGAACTGATGGCCAGCGTCCAGATGCCGCGGCTGTCGGACTCAATGGAGACCGGCAAGATCCTGCGCTGGCTGAAGAAAGAAGGCGAGGAGGTCAAGAAGGGCGAGCCGCTGGTCGAGATCGAGAGCGACAAGGCCAACATCGAGGTCGAGGCCTACGCAAGCGGCAAGCTGAGCAAGATCGTGGTCCCCGAGGGCGAGAGCGCACCGATTGGCGCCGTGATTGCGGAAATCGGCGACGGCACCTCGGCACCGGCAGCGGAAAAGACGCCAGCGCGGCAAGGTCAGGCAGACGCCGCCGCGCCGAAGCAGGCTGCTCAGCCGGCCGTCGAGCCGAAGCAGGGCGCGCAGCCAGCTGCTGCGGACGCGCCGAAACCACAAGCGACCAAACCTGAGGCGCACGTTGCCCAGGCCGACAAGGCGGTCGCCGCCACGGCCCAGGCCGCGGCTGACGCCGGCGGTGAGCAGTATCCCCACGGCGGACCCGATGACCGCACCGAGGTCGGTGCGGCCGGGCAGGCTGCCCTCAATGTGATTCGCCGTCCCGCCGAGCAGGAGAATGGCGAGCGGCAGCGCGTCTCCCCCGTCGCCCGGCGCCTCGCCGAAGAGCACGGCGTCGACCTGCGCCGCGTGCAGGGCTCAGGCCCCGGCGGACGGATCACGAAAGAGGACGTTGAGGCCGCGGCCCAGCAGAAGACCCAACCGCAAGCCGCTGCCGCTCCCACGCGCGAGGCGCACCAGCCGACCGCGCGTCCCACCGGCGAGGTCGAGGTCGTCGAGCTCTCCAAGTTGCAAACGACCGTGGCGATGCGTCTGGCCCAGAGCGCGTTCTCGGCGCCGCATTTCTACGTCACGTCGGAGATCGCGATGGACGATGCCGTCCGCCTCCGGCAGATGTTCAACGAGGCGGTCGACAAGGCCGAAGCGATCAGCCTCAACGACCTGGTCGTCAAGGCGGTCGCGCTGGCGCTGACGAAGTTCCCGGAAGTCAACGCCTCGTGGGCCGACGGCCGGATCGAGCGCAAGCGTGACATCAATATCGGGATCGCGGTCGGTCTTCCGGATCGGTTGATCGTGCCGGTCCTCCGCAACGCCGACCAGAAGTCGCTCAAAGACATCGCCAAAGAGTCCAAGCAGCTGATCGAGCGCGCTCGCAGCAACAAGGCGTCAGCGCAGGACTACCTCGGCAACACGTTCAGCATCTCGAACCTGGGCATGTACGACGTCGATCAGTTCACGGCCATCATCAACCCGCCCGATTCCGGCATCCTGGCGATCGGCGCGATCGAGGACAAGCCGGTGGTGAAGGACGGCCAGATCGTCCCCGGCAAGCGGATGCGCGTCACGCTCTCCGTCGACCATCGGGTCTTCTATGGCGTAACTGCCGCGCAGTTCCTGCAGGAAGTCAAGCGCCTCCTGCAGAGCCCAATGGCTCTCGTCCTCTAGGCCCAGGCCGAACTCGATCCCCTCGACTCGACCATCCTCGCTTGACGTGGCTTTAATATTGGATGTAGCATTCATCTAATTAATCATGGCGCCGAGGATCTACCGAATGACCCGCCGGGCCGCCGCGAATGAGGAGACGCGCAAACGGATCGTGGACGCCGCAATCGCGCTCCATGCCGAAAAAGGCGTCCTTGGCACGAGCTGGCCCGACATTGCGAAGCGCGCTGATGTCGCGCTCGGCACGGTATACCGGCATTTTCCCAGTCTTGATCAGCTGGTGCCGGCGTGTACCTCCGAGAATGCGCTCCGCACGAAGCCTCCCGGACCCAGCATTCTCGTCGGACTGGCGCGCCCTGAGGACCGTATCGGCCAATTCGTGAGGGAGCTGTTCGCTTTCTACGGACGAACAGCCCCGTGGACTCCTAGAGCTGCCATCGACCGCCACCAACTTCCGGTTCTCGATACGATCCTCAGCCGTCGCGAGGCTGGACTGAAGGCTCTCGTGGACGAGACGCTCGGGCCGTTGCGTCGGCGGCGCCACGCTCTCGATGCAGCGCTGGCCCTGACCGATTTCGGCGTATGGCGGTCGCTAACGCGGTCCGGCCTTTCGACCGAGGCTGCCGCGCGACTGATCACCGAGGTCATCGTGACGTGGTTGAACCGACGATCAGCAGCTCGCTAGGAGGGAACAACAAATGGCCGATGTGCACGAAATCGCCGACGGTATCTTCCGGATCGCAACCTTCATCCCCGAAGCCAACATCACCTTCAACCAGTTCTTGATCGCGGATGAGAAACCGCTGCTATTTCACACCGGGCAGCGACTTCTCTTTCCCTTGACCCTGGAGGCGGTCCGCCAGGTGATCGACCCAAGCCGCCTGCGGTACATTTCCTGGTCGCACCTGGAAGCGGACGAGTCCGGAGCGCTCAATGAGTTTCTCCAGATAGCTCCGCATGCCGAACCCGTCCATAGCGAACTCGGTGTCGCGGTCAATGTCAACGACTTTGCGATCCGTCCGGCCAAGACCATGGGCGACGGTGAGGTCCTCGATCTTGGACGGCACAAGCTACGATTCCTGATCACACCTCAGGTCCCCCACTGCTGGGATGCCATCCTGGCGTTCGAGGAGACAACCGGCACCCTGATGGCAAGCGACCTTTTCACCCAGCTCGGCGAGAAAACCTCGATGACCAGCGGCGACATGGTTGAACGCACGATGGCCTCTCACAAACAGTTGCCCACGTACATCCCCGTGAGCGAGCACACCGCACGGGTCTTTGATCGCTTGGAAGCATTGCAGCCTGGCGTGCTGGCGTGCATGCACGGACCAGCCTTCAGCGGTGACGCTGTCCGGGCCCTCCGGGACTTGCGCACAGCCCTGTTCTCTCAGCGGGACGAGGAGTTGACGAGGATCGGGGGAGCATCGCAGCCAGCCCCGACGTCGTGAACCGGATCGACGGATCAGCCGAGAGCCGCCACGACGGCCCGGCCGGCGGTGCGGCCGGAGAACAGGCAGCCGCCCAGGAAGGTGCCCTCCAACGATCGGTATCCGTGCATCCCTCCTCCGCCGAAGCCGGCAACCTCACCCGCCGCATAGAGGCCGGGTAGCGGCGTTCCGTCGGATCGCAGAACGCGCCCGGACAGGTCGGTCTCAAGGCCGCCCAGCGCCTTGCGCGTCAAGATTCGCAGGCGAACCGCGATCAGCGGGCCGGCCGCCGGATCCAGCAGGCGATGCGGCGTCGCGACCCGGATCAGCCGGTCGCCGAGGTACCGTCGCGCCGAACGGATCGCGATGATCTGCGCGTCCTTGGTCATCCCGTTGCCGACCTCGCGATCACGCGCGGCGATCTCGCGCTCCAGCTTCAGGGGATCGAGGCGCGGCTCGTCGGTCATGGCGTTCATTCCGCGAACCAGGTCGCCGAGGTTGCTCGAGACGACGAAGTCGGTGCCCCTTTCCTTGAAGGCTTCAACCGGTGCCGGACCGGACTTCGAGATGACCCGCTGCAGCAGCAGGCGAAGGTCCTTGTTCGTCAGGTCGGGATTCTGCTCGGACCCGGAAAGCGCGAACTCGCGCTTGATGATTCGCTGCGTCAGCACAAACCACGAATAGTCGAAGCCCGTTCGCGCCAGGTGCTCGAGCGTGCCGAGCGTGTCGAACCCGGGAAAGAGCGGCGCGGGCAGGCGATTCCCCGCTGCGTCGAACCACATGGACGAGGGTCCCGGGAGGATCCGGATGCCGTGGTTCGGCCAGATCGGTTTCCAGTTCTGGATCCCTTCCACGTAATGCCACATGCGATCACGGTTGATCACCGTCCCGCCGGCAGTTTCCGTGATGCCGAGCATGCGGCCGTCGACATGAGCCGGCACCCCGCTCAGCATCTCGCGTGGCGGATCGCCCAGCCGGGCCGGCCAGTTCTTTCGCACCAGCTCATGGTTCCCGCCCAGCCCGCCCGACGTCACGATCACGGCTGACGCATTGAGCTCAAAGTCCCCGACCTCCACCCGCGAACTCGGTCGACCTCGATCGACGGCGCTCGGTTCGAGGATGGCGCCACGCACGCCATCGACGGACCCGCCGCGAACCGTTAGGGCGTCGACGCGATGACGGAACTTGACGGTGACGAGGCCACGGGCCACGGCTTCGCGAACGCGACGCTCGAAGGGCGCCACGACGCCTGGGCCCGTGCCCCACGTCACATGGAAGCGCGGCACCGAGTTCCCGGGCCCACCACGTAGCGAGCCTCCTCGCTCGGCCCAGCCGACGATGGGAAAGAAGCGGACGCCCTGGGAACGCAGCCACGATCGTTTTTCGCCGGCGGCGAACGTCACGTACGCCTCGGCCCACTTCCTCGGCCACTCGTCTTCCGGCCGATCGAATCCGGCCGTCACCATCCAGTCCTTCAACGCCCGCTCATGCGAATCGTGAACTCCGAGCCGCCGCTGCTCCGGCGAGTTGACGAGAAAGATGCCGCCAAACGACCAGAAGGCCTGCCCGCCCAGCCAGGGCTCGGGTTCCTGCTCGACCAGAATGACCCGCTGCCCGGCGTCGGCCAATTCCGCCGTCGCGACCAGCCCGGCCAGTCCCGCGCCGACGACGATGACATCCGCGGCGGAGGTCAGCGAGGGCCGGTCGCCACCGTCAACACGCGTAGTCCATATCGAAGCCCCGAGACGAGTACTGCGCCAGCTGAACCGGCGCCCCGTTAAAGGTTCTCGAGCAGTACGCACGAGCGCGCTTCGCCGACGTCGTGCCCGTTGCCACCCAGTCCGACTGGATGCCAGAGACCGGGAGCGAGCCCACGATCGCATTCCATTGATACCCAGTCGAGTAGGTGCCGACCTGAGCCGACGAGCCCGCGTGAAGCGTATCGACGAGCCCCTGGAGCGTGTATTGATTCAGGCTGAGGTCTGTGCACGCAGTCCCGGACTGCCCGCACCAGCTGTTCGCCGTTTCGACGTCGAGCCATAAGGATGCCGGGGCGGACGCTCCCTGGGACGCGGCGTAGGCCAGGGAGCGTGACGCCTCGCTACAGCCGACGGCCCATGCGCGCTGCTGGTCCGTACTCCCAATAATCGAAGCCGACGCCGTCACGCACTGGCTCGTTGAATGGGTGGCGTCGATATTGGTGTAGCTCGGATCGTAGCCGGTGTTGATGTAGAGGGACGGATTGGGCGTGTTCGCGTACTCGTACGCCAGGCACTGGTTGTAGTAGGTGAAGGGGTAGCCAGCGTTGACGCCCACGATCCCAAAACTGGCCGTCGGATACGACGATACCGGGACGCCGCACTGCGGATAGCCGATGTCGTAGCCAATACTGCCGCTGGTAAAGGCGAAGACCGTCACTTGACTCATGAGCAGTGCGGCGGCAGCGGCTAACGCTGCACCCGAGGCAGCAAAAGTACGGCGAAACACCGGCCGATCATACGCCCTGAGCTCCATAACTCACCAGCGCTTGTAAGAAACGGGAATCGGTCCGGTGTTACCCGGCCCAGTCCGCACAAGGTAGGCCTCGCGACCTTCGGCGACGACAACGCCTTCGAACGTCGGCCCGTCGGCAAACACTTCGCTGATGGTGCAGTCGGCCAGCACGCTATAGGTCGCCGACCGACCCACTCGGTGCATGATCTGACCATTGCGGCTGAGCGTGTCCTCTGCCCACGTCAGGTTCCCGGCACCATCGAGGATTCTCATGCCAACGGCGGCGGTCGGCCCAAACATCAGGCTGAGCCCGGCACTCTGGACCCGATACGTCCCCTCGAGGCTGGCGTCGCTACATGGCTCGTCGCCGGTCTCTCGGGCGACGCCGGTTTGAACCTTGCCCGGGTTGGTGATGATCAGCGAAAACTCGCGACCTTTGGAACCGGGCACGATCATGAAATCAAAGGTCAGGCCGCCGAAATCACCGCCGAGCGTGGCGGAGCCCATGCACTCCGCCCGGGACGGTACTGCAAAGTTGCTCACCCCCACCGAGTACGTTCCGGTGCCAGACCGGCGGATGACCGGGCCAGTGGACGTGCGCGTCTCCTGCGCGCGGAGGCCGCCCACTCCATCAAACGTCATCAAACCCACCGCCGAGGCTACCGGGCCGCTCCAGAATTTGCCCGTTGTAGTGGTAACGAGGATCGCGGGGCCGTCGGGTCCCCCGTAGTTGTAGCCGTAAGCGCCGTGCAGGCTTTGCTGTGAACACCCCCGGTCTTGTTGATCCTGGGCCTGAGCCCTCGGACCCGCCGCCAGGCTCAACAGGCTCGCCAACAAGGCAAGACCAAGGTTTCGGACGGTTGGGTGACGATCGATCAGTCCCTTATGCATGACGACTCCTTCTCCGCAAGAGATCCGGCAAATGCCGCCTCGCAGCCTACGGCGGAGTTGGGGTGGCGTCACTGGGATAAGTACCGGCTCCAGTACCGGCATTTGGTACCTGCTTTCTTGCCCGTGATTCTGGGAGAATGGCCGGACAGCTGGTCTATGTGAGGAGGGCGCCCGACCAGGCCGCGACCGCCAAGCCTCCGCTGTGAACACAGCGACGTTGTCGCTCACCCATCGTGAACGTGAAGTTGCGGAGCTCGTCGCCCTGGGGCTGACCAACCGGCAAATCGCTGCCAAGCTATTTATCTCGGAGCGCACTGCCGAGTTCCATGTCGAGCAGATCCGCAACAAGCTCGGATTTCATACGCGCAGCCAGATCGCCGCATGGATGGCACTCGACCAGCCCCGGCCACGACCAATCGACGCTGCGCCATTCTCTGCGCTTCCGGACGACTCGACCAAGCGCCAACGATTGCGCCCCTCCCTCAGGCTGGCCGTATTGGGGCTCGCCGCAGCCACGGTTCTGGCGGCGAGTGGGCTCGTCGCCGTCTCCCTCCGCAGTCACGCACCGGTACCGGCATCCCCAACTCGAGGTCGAGTCCTCCAGGTCGACGCCGGGAGTGGCCAGCCGACCCGCTGGTCGTCGCCGCTGTCGACCCGAGCCAGCACATTGGCGGTCGGCATGGGCGGGATGTGGAGCGTGAGTTACGAAGACAAGGTCCTGACTCGCATCGACCCCAAGACCGCAGCGGTGCTCGGCAGCTACGGTGTTCCCGCACCACCGGTCGGCATCACGGTCGGCGGTGGCCTGGTCTGGATCGCCGCGGCCTTCGGCGACACCGCGCTCGAGCCATTTGATCCGAAGACGAACCAGTTTGGCCAGCCCGTTTCGCTGGGCAGCGGCGTGGCCCCGCAGGGGATCGCCTACGGCTGGAATTCCATCTGGGTCACCGATAAAAACAAGGATCTCGTCTACCGAGTCGACCCCTCGACGAGCATGGTGACGAATCGCATCGCGGTGGGCGATGGGCCGGAAGCGATCGCCGTGGACGCCTCTGGAGTCTGGGTGGCCAACGGGGTCGAGGGCACGGTGTCACGAATCGATCCCCAGTCCTCCCGCGTGGTCGCGACCATCGGCCTGCGAGAAGCGCCGACGGCCATCGCGGCCGGGCCAAGTGGAGTCTGGGTCGTGAGCGAATCGGCAGACCTCGTGGTCCGCATCGACCCGGTCACCAACCAGCCTCTCGAGATTCCGATCGACGCGCATCCAACGGAGGTCAGCGTGACGCGCAATGACGTGTGGGTGGCGGAGGGACCGGCCGGTCGGATCCTGCGCATCGACCAGCGGAGCAACCGAGTCATGTCGTCGATCGCCGTGGGAGGCAGGGTCGATGCGTTATCAGCCGACGATCAGTCGGTATGGATTGCCGTCCATGGCAGCTAGCCCGAGGGTGGCACTGCTCGCCGGCGTACTGGCCGTCGTCGCCTCAGCCTGTGATCCGGCCCCTGCAACGGGCTCGCGGCCGACCCCCGGCCCTGCTCGCGGCGGAGTATTGACGGTGGTGATGCCGAGCTGGAATGGCTCGGAGCTCACCTTTCCCACACCAAAAGCGGACGGCCTGGACCCTCAGGTCAACACCTGGCTCGACTCTGCCGAACTGTTTCGCTGCTGCTTGCTACGGACGCTCTTTTCCTACCCAGGTCGTCCGGCGCAGGACGGTGGCGCCGAACTCCACCCCGACCTGGCGCTCGCCATGCCGGACGTCTCAGCGGATTCCCTGACGTGGACATTCCGGATTCGCCCTGGAATCAAGTATGCGCCGCCGATCGATCGGGAAATCCTCGCGGCCGACTTCGTCAGGGCCATGCAGCGAGAGGCCCGCGTCCCGAACGGCCAGGCGTGGGTGTACTCCGTCATCGACGGGTTTGACCAGTACCGTGAAGGGAAGACGACCACCATCTCCGGTCTCGAGACCCCCAACCCGTACACCCTGAGGGTTCGGCTCAATCAGCCGGCCAGTGACCTGCCCTATCGCTTTACCCTTTCAAACAGTGCCCCCATCCCGCCTTCCCCTGACGCAGCCGCCGCGTACGGCGTGGCGACCGGACACGATAGCGGTTTTGGGCGCTTCCTGGTCGCGTCCGGGCCCTACATGATCAAGGGCAGCCCGCAACTCGACTTCAAGCTCGCCCCAGACAAGCAGAGACCGGTCTCCGGCTTTGTCCCGGGTTCGTCCCTGACGCTGGTGCGCAATCCGTCGTGGAAGCCGGCAACGGATCCGCTGCGACCGGCCTACCTCGATGAGATGCGGATCACGATCGGCATGTCGCGCGATGAGGCGGCTCACCTGTGGGAAAGCCGCCAGGCCGATCTCGTCTGGCTGCCAAGCCCTCCGTTCCAGGTGCAATCGTGGCTGGTCGACAAGGTGCGCGCCAACCGAGCGCTGGGCGAGGTGAAGGTGAGCTCAAGGGACAGCTTCAGGTATATCAGCATGAACCTCGCGGTTCCGCCCTTCGACGATATCCATGTCCGCAAGGCGGTGAATTACGTCATCAACAAGCGAGCCCTCGTCGACAGCTACGGTGGCGGCCTGGGCGCCACGATCGCCACGCACATCGCCCCGGACAGTCTGGAGAATAACGCCCTGGCCAGCTACGACCCCTACCGGACCGCCGATTACCGGGGCAACCTGGACCTGGCGATGCAGGAGATAAGACAGTCTCGCTACGACCGCGACCACAACGGAATGTGCGATGCGCCGGAATGCAAGCACGTTCTCGCACTCGCGATCAATTCGGTTGCCGCCCAGGGAGGGCCGGTATTTCTTCAGATGGGATCGATCATCGCCGACGACCTCAACCAAATCGGCATTGTCCTTGACGTCCAGACCCCCAAGGACGTCCAGGGTTTGGCCAGCGACCCCACACGCAAAGTGCCTCTCGTGCTCACGATGGGTGGGGGAAAGAGCTACTTGAGCGCATCGTCGGTTTTGAGTCCGGCTTTCACCGCCCCAGCGACAGCTGAAACGCGGGTCACCGCCTGCAACCCCTGGTGTCGCCATACGCTGATCGGAGCAACGCCCGCCCAACTGCGCCAATGGGGCTATGGCGTGTCGAGCGTTCCGGGCGTCGATAGCCGAATTCACGAGTGTTTGCTGAGTAGCGATCGACAGAGGCAGTGTTGGACCGAGCTCGACATGTACCTCATGGAGAACGTCGTGCCCATCGCACCGTACGCTGTCGAGAACGTGGTTCAAGTCGTACCACCGCGGATCAGCTATTCATTCGATCAGTTCGCGAACTCCCCGGCCTTCGACCAAATCGCGGTTTCGGCCGGCTGACGGACGACCGTCGAGCGGGGTCTACCCGCCGAACGCTTTACCCAGTCGGTGTCGCATCTGACGCCAGGAGAGGGCGTCTCTGACCCGCGCCAGGCCCCGTCGTGACGGCGGAATCGGTTCCGGCTTGTAACTGGCGCCGAACTCGCTCGCGTACGCCACCAGGTCGCGGAGCTCGAGCAAGGGGATCGCATACTCCCTGGTGACCTCGCGGAGAAGGAGAGCGGTCCGTTGTTGCACGCCCGGGCTTTCCGGCCGGCAGAGGGCCAGCGGCCGCGCGTGTTGGGCGCGCAGCCCCTCAGGATGGATCACGATCCGTCCCCAGCACAGCACGGCGCCACCGAACATATAGGGCTCCTCGCGTAACGCGCGAGTCATGGGCGCGATGTCGTGGTAGGCATAGATGCCGCAGCTGCACGCCGGCTCCGGCGACATCCGCTCCTCGTCGTGGCGGTGCAGTCCGGCGCGGGCGAGACGGAGACCAGGACGCGTTTGACACTCCGCGTCGAGCCGGTCCAGGGGCGGCCAGAGCGTCTCCGCCACGGGCGATTGCAAGCGGCCGCGCGTCCAGGCATCGTCAGGGTCCACCCGCCAGAAGCGGTAACCCACCGCCGGGATCATGCCGGAGTTGTAACCGGAACCTCTTCTTCCCTCTCGGTGCGCTGCGGCTCGCTCTCGGGGGCAAGCAACGGCTCCGACACCGGTTCCGGTATTTCGATGACCCTGACAGGCTTGCTCGTGAATCCCATGATCGAGCCCTCGATTTCACAGTAGCAAACCGCGTGGACCTCGAGGCGATTTCCTATTGCCAAACGTGCGGCGCCTTGGGCCGATTTCAGAATACCTATACTTCGCGGTAGCGTGGCGGCATTCCTTAAGAGGTTCTTATCGGTCCTGCCGCTCTTCGCGACGTTTTTCCTTGCCCTGGCGGGCTGTTCCGGCTCATCCCCAGCAGCAGCGCCGCAGAAGGCGGCGCAGCAAGCCGAGGAGCTTCCACCACCCTCACCGGTCCCGGCGACAACGCCGGCACCGCCGCCGACTGCGGCCCCAGGCGTGATGCCCGCCAACCTGCTGATCGCCGACCGCGCCAACAACCGCGTGATCGAGGTGACGCCCGACCGCAAGATCGTCTGGGAATTCCCACGGCCGGGCGATTTGCAGCCCGGTGAGCGATTCCGCTGGCCCGACGACGCCTTCTACGCCCCCGACGGGAAATCGATCGTCATCAACGAGGAGGAGTCGCACGCGGTCGTGCTGGTCGATTACGCCAGCCATCGGATCGACTGGCAATACGGCGTGTCCGAGCGCCACGGCTCGGCCAGGGGCTTTCTCAATGGCCCGGACGACGCCTACATGTGGCCCGACGGCAACGTTGGGGTTGCGGACATTCGCAACTGCCGCGTGATCCTCATCGATCACGACACGAAAACCATCAAGACCCAACTTGGTCGGACCGGCTACTGCGCCCACAACCCGCCAAAGACCTTCGGCCTGCCCAACGGCGACACGCCGCTGGCGAACGGCCACGTCCTGATCACGGAGATCCTGGGCGCCTGGGTTAGCGAGGTCGGCTGGGACGGCACCCTCTACTGGACGACCCGGGCACCAGGCATTCAGTATCCATCCGATGCGCAGATGCTGCCGGACGGGAACATCCTCCTGGTCGATTACGCCCGACCCGGACAGATCCTGATCATGACCCCAAAGGGACAGCCGGTCTGGCGTTATGCGCCCCGCTTCGGCCCGGGGATGCTCGACCACCCATCGCTCGCAATCGCCCTCGGTAATGGCGACATCGCGCTCAACGACGACTTTCGTAACCGGGTGATCGTCATCGATCCAAAGACGAACAAGATCGTCTGGCAATACGGCGTCGACGATCGCCGCGGCCGCACCGACGGTTTGCTCTTCATTCCCGATGGCATCGACCTGAAGCCGGCGAGCTGGGGCAGTCCTGACTAGCATCCGGTAACCGTTTGCCACCGCGAGTAGCATTACGCGGGGAGCGAAGTTGGGGCATCCGGTTTGGGAGCGCGAAGCCGCGATCGCGGCGATCGACGCCACGTTGGATGAGGCTCGAGCTGGGCGAGGTGGTGTGCTGTTCCTTGTCGCGGAGGCCGGGCTGGGAAAGACCACGATGCTCGATCGCGCCCGGCAAATGGCCGGACCCACTTTTGTCGTAGGTGACGGCCAGGGAGATGCGACCGAGGTCGCCCTCCCATTCGGGATCTTCAGCCAGGCCCTCGATGATCTGGGCAGCCAGGGCGCGATCGAGCCCGAGGGCACGCCAACCATTGTCGGGACCGATGCCCGCTCCGCCCGCTTCTACGGCGTGCTCCGTTTTCTTCAGCGCCGGAGCGTCGAGCCAGTGCTCTTGCTGCTCGACGACCTCCATTGGGCGGACCCCGATTCGCTCGGTCTGCTGTCTTTTCTCGGTCGCCGAATCGGGCCGCTGCCGGTCGCGCTCATCGGGACGCTGCGACCAGGGCCGCCGAACGCGCTCAACATGACCCAACGACTGGCAACGAGCGGTGATGCCCGCATCGAGCGCCTCAATCTCCTCAGCGCGGAGGCCTCGGGGGCGCTCCTAGCGGAACGTGTGGGCGGCAGCCTGCCACCGGAACAGGTCAGCCGCGCGTTTTCGCTGACCTCGGGCAATCCCCTGCTCCTGGAGCACGCGGCGATCCAGATGGCCCGTGGCAAGGATGTTCCGCCATCAACGCCGGGCGTTGAGAATTCTGAGGCCGATTTGCTGCTGAGCCGCTTTGCCGGTGGCGGTTCCGAGCGCCGCTACGCCGACGCCGCCGCGATCCTTGGAACCACCTTCCGCCCGGCCCTGGCCGCGGAGCTGGCGGGACTCTCAGGACCCGAGGCGGAGGGGGCGCTGGAAAGCCTGTTCGCCAGCGGTGTCGTTCGCGCAAGAAACGGGGTGGCGGAATTTGCCCATCCGCTGCTGCGGCAGACCCTCTACGAGCGCGTGCCGGCACCCGTTCGCTCGGGCAAACACGCGATCGCCTTCCGGGCCTTGCTGGCGCGCGGCGTCGATCCGGCTGAGGCCGCCGAACATGCCATGCGCGCGGATCTCGCCGGTGACCCTGAGGCGATCGCCGTGTTGGAACGCGCCGGCCGCCAGGCGCGCGATGCGGGCGCTCTCGCCACGGCCCGGCAGCGGTTGGAGGCCGCTGTGGCCCTGGCGGGTTCCCGCGCCGGCGTGGACGTGCTCCTGACACTTGCCGGCGTGTTGCTGGCGAGCGGCGACGCCCAGGCAACGCTGGCAATCTGCCGCCGGCTGCTCGCCATGGATGAGCTCGCTGAGGACGAACGGATGGCGGCGCGCCGGTTGCTGGGACGGGCCCGCTTCATCGGCGGTGACCCGGATGGCGCTCTGCGGGAATTCCAACAGGCCGTCAACGCCTCGCCGCCATCTGACCCGGGCGAGGCGGTCACCACGTTGCTGGAGGCGGTCTATGTTTCGTGGCCCACCGTCGGGCCGGCTCGTGCGACACCCCTTGCCGCCCGCGCGAAGGCATTGGCGCGCGACGCGTCCGAGGACGTCCGCATCCGCGCTGAAACGGCGTGGGCGTTCTCGGCGTTTGTCGGGGGTGACCCGCAGGGAATCGAGGTGATCGAGAAGGCGGCTCGGCAGGCCGAGGCGGACCCTGTCAGCGATATCGGCAACTTCGCCTGGACGTGGGGCGCGATCGGCCTCCACGGCAACGTTGCCAAGTGGATGGAGCGATATGACGAGGCGGAACGCGCCTTCAAGGCCGGCATGGTGACCGCTGAGCAACTCAACCTTCCCGTAGCCATTGCCTCGCTGGCGGTGATGCATGCCGACACCTGCGCCCGTACCGGGCGGTTTCAGGAAGGCCTGAGTCTGCTCGACCGGGCCAGCGCCCTGGCCGATCTGGCTCCGGAGCGAGCCTTCTGGGCCGCCATCGCCCACAGCTACATCCTTATAGAGATGGGGCGGCTCGATGAGGCCCGATCATGGACCGAGACGGCCCGTTCGCTGGCAAATCCGATTGCCGGGTGGCCCGGCTCATTGTGGCTCTGGCACGTCGACGCTCAGCTCGCGCTCGCGGACCGCCGGCGGGAAGACGCGTGCGCACTCTTCGAAAAGATCGAGGCCCTCGCGGACCAGACGGGGATCCTCGAGCCGTGCGTCGTCCCCTGGATGGGCGACGCGATGGGCGCCTACGCAGTCAGCCATCGGGAGTCGGATGCCGCGCGAATCGTTGAACGGCTGCAGGGAAGCCTTGGCCACCTGCCCTGCCGAAGCCCGCGCGTCGTGCTCGCACTTGCGCGGGCCACCGCAGCCGACATGATCGGTGATCGCCCAGGCGTCGAGGCCGCCTACGAAGAGGCGCGAGCGTTGAGCCGCGCGGTCCCCTCGCCACCGTTGCAGGCGCGCGTCCTTTTACGCTACGGGGTTTACCTTCGACGCCGGGGCGAGCGCGTTGCGGCACGTAAACCGTTTGCCCAAGCGCTGGAGCTGGCGGACTCGGTTGGCGCCGAACTGATCGCCACTCGTGCCGCCGAAGAGCTCGGCGCCGTCGGCGGGCGCCAGCGCCGCCGTCGAGAGAATCCCGATGCCCTGACGGGTGCCGAGGCTCGGGTCGCCAGCCTCGCCTACGAGGGGATGTCGGATCGAGAGATCTCGCAGCGGCTCACCGTTTCCGTGCACACGGTCGAGACCCACCTGCAGCATGTCTACCGAAAACTGGGGATCAAGTCACGACGTGACTTGATGCGCCGCCCTCCCCCGTGGAACCCATGAGCTGGAGGCGGGCCAGGTCGGAGCGCTGCTGAAGCCCGAACACGAACAGGCCGAGCAGCGGTAAGAGCCCGATCGACCACGCGAGCCAGATCGGGATCGCGGTCGGAGCCGCGACGCGAAGTGGCAGGTCAACGGCGTTCGTCCCGGCCGGCCCGCTGATGATCAGGTGCAGACGATAGCTTCCTCGCACCTGCGGCGTCACGGATCCCTGGAAGCCCCCGAGGGCGTGCCCGGCCTGGCTGATGCTGGCCCGGACCGGGGTCGCGTTGGTGCCGGCCTCGGGCATGGCCCAGGCCGCGAGCGTCAGGTTCCGGAGCTGATCGGTGGTGCCGGCTGCTGCCACCACCACGTCGAAGGTCAGGCGTCGACCCGTGAAAGCGGGGTCGCTATAGAGGTCGATTCGCAGCGTGTAGGCGCCCGCGTAGCGCGTTTCCGAACGGATCGGTCCCTGCGCCGCGGCTGAGATGCCCGACAGCCCCAGCCACACTACGGCCAGCAGTGCGGACGGCCACCGGCGCATCATCGGGTGTTCAGCCTCCAGATCCGTCCAAGCTGCTCTCCGATCCGGCCTGCATACCCACCAACGACCAGTGCGAGCAGAGCTCCCAACGCGATCGCATGGAAGGCGGGCTGCGGCGGCAGGTCGTTGGAGCTGGCCGGAAGCATCCTGAGCGCCGCTTGCGTGCTGGAGATGCCGTCGAGGGTGAGGATGGTGGCGATCGCCGTCATTGGCAGCGACCCCGCCAGTCCGGCGATGAGGCTGGCTCGCATCCGATGCCAGCGCCGAAGCTGGGCCAGATAGGCGACGTCGACCGCAATCGCCGGCAGCACGTAGGCAAACGGCAGCAGCACCTGGATCCAATTGATGTGTGGATGGCCTGGCAGGCGGTAGGTGTAGCCGGAGGCATCACCGACGATACGAACGGCAATGGGTGCCAGCAGGGTCACGGTGGCGGTGAACAGTGCCGCCATAACGGTCATCAGCGTGGCGGCGCCCGGCTTGCGGAGCATGACGACGGCGGCCATCGAAGTCAGGACCACCGCAAGCGTGAGACCGATCGGGCTGGTCAGCACCTCGATGGGACCAAGCTGCCAGGTCGGAAAGGTCTCGATCGACGGCTCCATCAAGACCCGAACGAGGCGCAGCACGGCCGTCAGCGCGAACAGCGCGCCGAGGGCGATGCCCGGCCAGCCGAAGATCATCACGCGACGCCCGGCGGTCCCATCCCGGCGCGAACGCACCAGCTCTGACGCGAGCGCGTAGGCCGCGCCGAGGTACGCGATGCCGGCCCCGATCAGGCCCATCATGTGGAAGGGAGACCAGAGGGTCACGTCCACGCCGTAGAGCTGGTGCCAGTAATTGTCCAGCGGCGCGGCCAGCGCCATGGTGAGCGCACCGAAACCAGCGAGAACGAATCCAAGCGGGGCGTGGAACACGCCAAGTAAGGAAACGGTCGAGGTTCGGTCAACCCCGGGAACCCGCCGCCAGTACCGCTCAGTCTCGATCAGCACGACCGCAATGCAAATCAATCCGGCGCCAACAACGCCCGTGTAGATGATGAGGTGCGGCGGCGTCAGGAACGAGTCGCGTCCGAGCCACCGATGCCATTGGATATCCCATCCGAGTCCGACCGCGGCCAGGGTCTGCATCGAGACCAGCGCGGCAGCGGCAAACAGCCTGAAGCGCCGCTCGCCGGCGAACGGATGATCCCGCGCACCGGTAGTTGCCGGTCGAGTCGCCGCGAACGCCGCCATGCCTCGTGAACGCTGACCAGCCCCGCTCGTTACGAACTTTAAGCCGGATCTAAAGTCCCCGCGTCAGGCGCCAGCCCGCGTCGGGGCCCTGGATGGCGGTGGCCGTTACCAGGGGGACCTCGGCCTGGCGCGTGCCCGCCGTCAGGAGCAGCGTGCCAACTCGCGTTCCGGCCGGCAGCGTGGCCGGTAGGTCGTCGAGCTTCACCTGGCGCGTGACGACGGTGCCGTCGAGCAGGAGCCACGTGACCGACTGGCTCGCCACGATGCTGCCCGACTCATCCCATGGCGCGCGATAGCGGGCGATGACGTCGTCGTGGCGGACCACCGTATGCGCATGGAGCGCCGAGACCAGGGCCGGCACCAACGTACGTGTCGCCGCGAAAGCACCCGCGAGGGCACTGGGCTGTCCCAGCACCGCGCTATACGCGCGCACCGCGATGCCATCGATCGTCAGGTCGGCCGCCGCGACGAAGCATCCCCCCGCCTGGTCGGTGTGCCCGGTCTTGATCCCGACCACGCCCTGCTGGCCGAGGAGGGTATCGAGATTGTGGACGACGCCCGCGACCGGCAGGCTGGCTTGCGGCAGGCCGACGATCTGCGCGAAAACCGGTTGCAACATCGCCGTCTTGCCGAGCGTGATCAGGTCCGACGGGATGCTGACGCTCAATGGGGAGAAGCCGCTGACATCGGCGTAATGGGTGGCGCTCATGCCGAGCGCCGTGGCTCGGGCGTTCATGCGGGCGATGAAGGCCGGCACGCCGCCGAGGTCCCAGGTTGCCAGCATCTCGGCGAAGTTACTCGCGGATGGCAGGAGCAGGCCCTGCAGTAACTGGTACTCACTCAGTTGCTCTCCGGCGACCACCGGCAGGACGGACTCCCCCTGATTTCGTTGAGCGTAGAACGTGTTGACGTCGGCTCGCGTGACCGTGATGGTCGGCCCAGGTTCATTGAGGCCGAGCGGATGATCTTCCAGCAGGATAAGCGCCGTCATCATCTTGGCGGTACTGGCCATCGGCGCCGGGGATCGTCCGCCGAAGCTCCCGATTTCGCCAAGGCCGTCGACGAACAGGGCCGCCTCGCCCTGCGCCGGCCAGGGCAATGCTGGTGCGCTTCCGAGGCGTTCCGTTGCCGGGACGACCGCGGTCGCCGCGGTCAGCGGCAGCGGGCGGAAGTACTGGAAGGCCGCGGCCGCCAGCAGCAGCGCGAGCAGGTACGGGAGTGGACGGCGGACGAGTGAATTGTGCGCTAGCGCCAGGCGATTGGCGGTCCGAGCACCGGCTCGGCGAGCTTGAGGATCTCACCACGCTTTGGAAACCGATGCAACTTGACCTTGCTGAAGATCATCTGGTCGTCGAGCGTGACCTCGAAGCGCCCCTTGCTCCCCGTGCGCAGCGACACATCGATCATCACCGGGGCCCAGGCCCCGAGGATCTCAGCCGCCAGACCGACGGCTTGGTCGAGGTAGTTTCAGGGAACGCAGTATTCGATCGTGACGCGGTGCTTGGGATCGATCACGCGCCAAGCGTATCAACGATTCGGGGCTGGGGTCCGGCCAGCGCTCGAACCAGCCGGTCGATCGACGAGCCGATGCCATAGGTTTCCGTCAGTTTTGCCAGCGCTACCGGATCCTTGGGTGCCGCAGGCCGCGTCCCGTTCGGTTTTGCGACCGGGGCTATCCCGACCGGGACGCCGACCCGGCGTGCCCGCTGGATGTAGGCGTTGGCGACATCACCCAGCTTGCCGCTGGCGATGATCCCGTCGAGGTCCTTGAAACGACGCACCAGCTGGGCGGCCGTCTTCTCCCCCACGCCGGGCACACCGGGCAGCCCGTCCGACGGATCGCCGCGCAGCACCGCGTAGTCGCCGTACGAACGACCGGGGATGCCGTAGCGGCGCTCGACCTCCGCCTCATCGACGACTAGAAGGTTGCCGATTCCCTTCTGCGTGTAGAGCACGGTCACATCCGGATCGCGCACCAGCGAAAAGAGGTCGCGGTCGCCGGTCACGATCTCGACCTTGCCGCTGATCTTCGGCAGCAGAGAGGCGATCACGTCTTCGGCCTCGAAACCTGCCGCTCCCAACACCTCGACGCCAATCGCGTGGAGGACCGCATGGATGATCGGCTCCTGGGGCTGGAGCTCCGGTGGCATGGCGCCGCGCTCGAGGCGATCCGTCTTGTAACTCGCGATCACGTCCACGCGAAAGGCCGGCCGCCAGTCTTCATCGGTCGCCACCACGAGAGCCTTCGGCTTGCGGTCGGTGACGAGTCGCGCCAGCATGTCGAGGAAGCCCCGCACCGCGTTCACCGGCTGCCCGTCCGGGGCCTTGAAGGCGCTGACAGGTATGCCGAAGAAGGCGCGGAACATGAGGCTCGACCCGTCGAGCAGGAGCCAGTCAGCGGCCATGGTCTTCCGATCGTATCCGAGCGCGAGATCAATGGACTTCGGGTCTGCCGAGCTCCGCGCAGCCAATGGTTACATCGGCGCCTTGGAGGGCAGCGCGCGCTGGCTCAACCTCAGCCGCTTCACAGATCCCCGACCTTCTGACAACCGTTGCAATCGGTAAATTCTCTTGACCGTTGTCTTAATTTCGCCTAGGGTGAAGACGCTCGGAGTGGGCCGAGCTATCAGTAGGGTCGGTTGTTCTGGCAAGGAGGGTAGCCATGACGAACCCGAAGATCACCCGACGACAGATCATCAAGGGCGCGGCGGCGGTGGGCGCACTCGGTGCATTAGGCGTCCCATCGACCGTATTCGCAGACGAAGACAATGGGGGCGATGGCCGCATCCGATGGGACCTGGTTGAGTTGACCCCTCCCGATATCAGAGCCGGCGGAGAGGATACGGCCAGTTCGGAGGGTGAGACCATGCTCAATTTGACCGGCAGTGGAACCTTCAGGCCCGGACACTCCCGCGATGTGACCGGAGGAGGGACCTGGGATAGCGACAACCCTGTCGTAGGGGGCAGCGGCACGTATCGCGTGACCGAACTCGTCAGCTGGGTTCGGGCGCCGGGCACCCTCGCCGGCACGCCGCTACGCGACCACATCGGCCGCCTACAAGATACGCGTGCCGGGTTGGCAGTCCTTCACATCAAATACTCAGATGGACTCGATGGGGTTCTTTTCGTCAGCTGCCACCTGAATGGCACCCCGCCGTCGGTAGATGAGGGGACGAATGGGTCCAGAGGGTTCGTGAACTTCTTCCACCCGGCGATGCCAGGTTTCGGCAAACACTCTAATCGGACCTTGTTCCACGCGCTTCACGGGGAACAGGGAGACTAGCCCAACGCAACGTCCGTCTAGCTAAGCGGATCGTCAGGGGAGGCGCCGCTCGGCGCCTCCCCACTTCAGTCGAGCCTAAGAGGATAGGAGGGAAATGACATGTTGGGCAATCTTCGAGTTTCCGAGCGACCTAGTCCCGTCAGCAGCGCCGGATTGCGGAGGTTCTGGCTCTGGGCAGGGGCGGCGCTGTTGGCGGCCGCTCTGATCGGCTCAGCCGCTCCGCGAGCCGCCGCCGGCGACGAAAGCGGAGGCGATCACCAGGTATCGGGGGCTGGCAAGACGATCA
>VBFR01000098.1 GCA_005889345.1 Chloroflexota bacterium | reverse complement strand
CCCACGGTTTAGTCCGAGGGCCGCCAGCAACCTGCCGCCGCTGAAGTAAAAGCCGAGGAAGCGGCGTTCCTTCAGGCTGCCACGGACCATGAACCGGTCCCAGCGTCGCGTGAAGCCGATGTATTCCAGTTTGTCCTCGTACTGGTCGGACCAGAAGCTGTGGAGATAGTCGTATGGTTCGAGCCGCCCGAGCATCGTGCGCGCCACCGCACGGCCCATTTTCTCAGCATTGTTGTAGTGCTCGACCCTCACGCGGCCGAAGAGCGGATGCTCATGATTAGCGACGTCGCCGCCAGCGAACACGGCCGCGACGTTGGTGCGACCAAAAGCATCGACCACAATCCCGTCGTCAACGGCGACGCCGGCATCCCTGGCGAGCTCGACGTTGGGGACGATGCCGGCGCCAATGACCACGAAGTCGCACTTCAGACGCCGGCCATTCCGTGTCATGACGGCCTCGACGCGATCTGTCCCCGCAAATCCAGTGACCTGGTCGCCGAGCACAAGCTCCACGCCCTTCTCTTCGTGAATAGCGGCCATCACCGCGGCGACCTGATCGCCGAGCACGCTCGCGAGCGGTCCCTTTCCACTGCCGACGGCGATGACTTTCACGCCGACCGAGGTGAGCGAGGCGGTGACCTCGGCGCCGATGAAGCCCAGGCCGACGACCACGGCACGCTTGCCCGGAGCGGCTACCGCTTTGATGGCATCGCACTCACCCACCGTGCGCAGCTGGTATATGCCGTCGAGGTCGGCGCCGGGCAGCGCCAGGCGACGATTCCGGCCGCCGGTAGCGAGCAAAAGGCCGTCGTAGTTGAGAGTGCCACCACCTGACATCGTCACCTCACGTGCGCGGATATCGATCGCCTCCACCGTCAGCCCGGTCATCAACTCGACGTCATTGGCCTCATACCACTCACGCGGTTTGACGTACCAATTTTTCAAGTCTTCGCGCCCCATCAGATAGGTCTTGGAGAGTGGTGGCCGGCCAAACGGAATTGCCGACTCGTCGCCGACCAGCACCACCCGGCCCGCGTAACCCTCCTCGCGAAGCGCCACGGCGGCGTTCCCGCCGGTCATCGCAGCGCCGACGATAACCATGCTCCGGGTCCGCTTTGCCATCTCTAACGTAGTCGACCACACGCAACGGCTGCCCGGCCGCATGTCGCTGACGCAGGCAGCCTTGAAGCCAGCAATTGGCATTTGCTTGCGCGATGCGATTGGGATACACCGCGCATTAAACCAAGCCTCGTCTGCCTTGCAAATGGGGACGGAACCACTAGTTACCTAAGCGGGCCGGGCGGCATGCCTCGTGAGCAAATGGGGCTGAACGGCCCACTCGGCGAGATGGGTCATCCGGCGGCCCTGATAGTCCGAATGGACTTTCGTCGCGCGCAGCGCAACACTTCCCGCAAGCTGCCGGCAACATCATTCGTAACAGATGCGGCTCCCCATCCGCTACAGAATCATCATCCCGTTCACCGTGCTGCTGGTCTTCGTGGGTGTCATCGGGACGGGAGTCGCCAGCGCCCGCTTGGCCAGTGCGGCTTCGGCCCAGTTTGACGCTGCCCTGCTTCATAGCAGCCTCCAGGCGCACCAGCTGCTCTCGCAGCTTGATGCCAACCGGATGGCCGACCTCCGCCGGGCAACCGATACCGTTGGCGTCCCAGAAGCGCTTGGCGCAGGCGATCTCGCCATGCTCGACCGGCTTTTGACTCCGGTCACCGCCAACGTGGCCGACGCCAGCATCCAGCTCTACGGGCTGGATGCGCAGGGCAGCGAGGTGCTTGGCATCAAGAGCACTCCGAAGGGACCCACCTCCATCGACATCTCCGGTGCCAGGGCGTTCGCCGCCGAGCCCACGGTCGTCAAGGTGCTGGCGGGCGTGGGCGGCACGGATCGATTGGTATTCCTTCGCAACCAGGGCCCCGAGCCGACCGTCTACTGGACGGGGTCGGTGCGCACTGCTGGCGGACGGATTGTAGGCGCGGTGCTGATTGGCGAGCCGCTCGGTGCGCAGCTGGTCACCACCGTTCGCACGCCGCCGGTGGCGAACCAGACCGTCCGCAAGGCGATCACCTCCGACAACGCCGTGGGTGCGGATGAGGCGCGGTCAGGGCATAGCTACGGAGCAGTCTTCAGCACGTGGACGATGCGCGGCAGCCAGTTCGGATTTCTGGCCATGCAGGCCAATGCGGACTGGCTGGTGAGCGCGGCGGCCCAGGTTCGTCTGATCCTCACGCTCGTTTTCACGGCGGCTGCCCTGCTCACGCTTCTGGTGGGGACGGCGACCGCCTCCCGGTTGACGCGGCCCATCGAGCTACTCGTGCGCTCGATGCGAGCCGTCTCCGCCGGCGATCTGCAGCAGCGAGCCACCATCGCCTCGACAGATGAGATCGGCTATCTGGCGCGCACCTTCAATGAGATGACCGCCAGCCTCGAGGAAAAGACGGCAGCGCTAGAGGAAACGACCTTCGCGAGCATTGAGGCGCTGGCCCGCGCCATCGATGCCCGCGACCCATCCACGTTCGGCCACTCGGCGCGGGTCGCCGCGGTAAGCCTCGAAATCGCGGACGCCATGCAGCTGCCGACTGCGGACCGTGAAGCGCTGCGCCGCGGGGCGCTGCTCCACGACATCGGCAAGATCGGCGTCGAGGACAAGGTGCTCCGCAAACCCGGCCCCCTGACTGCCTGGGAGCGGGATGAGATGCGCGAGCACGCACGAATCGGCTACGACATGCTCAAAGGACTGCCGTTCCTGCAACCGTCCCTGCCGGGGGTGCTCCATCACCACGAGCGCTGGGATGCGACCGGCTATCCGGCAGGGTTGGGCGGAGCCGCTATCCCGATGCTGGTGCGCATCCTTGCGGTGGCGGACGTTTTCGACGCCCTCATCTCAGACCGACCCTATCGTCAGGGGTTGAGCGTCGAAGCGGCCAGCGCCGCCATCTGGAATGAGGCGGGCCGCCAGTTCGACCCTGACGTCGTGACGGCATTCCTGGCCTGCCGTCCCGCGATCGAAGCCGTTCTTCGAAACATGAGGACCGTCGAGCCGACGATCGTCACCCCGGAGGCAGCGTGAAGCGCCGTCGGCCCTGGCGCAGCCTGGCGATCGTTGGACTGGTGTCGCTGTTTGGCCTGCTGTTCTGGTTTTCGGCCACTGTGGCGTTCAACCTGCCGAAACTGTTCGTGATGTCTGTCAACGTCCATAGCCTCACCTTGTCGGGCTTCGGCGACGACACGCGCCAGGCGGTCGCGCCGCTGCAGTTGCGAATCGTCGAGGACGCCAGGCAGGATGCGAATGGTGGAGCGTCTGGGGCGCCGGCGATTGCCAGAACTCCGACGCCAACCAGCCGCGCGGTAGCGACACCGGCTCCGGCATCGACGCCGATGCCAACCCCAACCCCGACGCCGACCCCAGCGCCAACGCCGGCCCCAGCGCCAACGCCGACCGCCGCGCCGACGCCGACCCCTAGCGGCCCGACGGCAAGCTTCACCTACAGTCCGTCCAATCCGGTGACGGGGTCACCGGTGACGTTCGACGGGCGCGCCTCGACTTGCGGGGTAGCCCCCTGCACGTACAAGTGGACCGACGATGGATGCGCGTCACCGTGCAGTGTTCTCGGGACCGGTCTCTCGCTGGTATTCACCTTCACCGATGTCGGTACCAAGTACGTCCGATTGACGGTCACCGACGCGCTGGGCCGGTCTGCGACCGTGGAGCATAACGTCGTCGTTACCGCACCACTCCCACCGGCCGGGCCGACGGCGAGCTTCACCTACAGCCCGTCCAGCCCGGTGACCGGCTCGCCCCTCACGTTCGACGGGCGCGCCTCGAGCTGCGCCGCGAGCCCCTGCACGTATAAGTGGACCGACGATGGGTGCCCGTCGCCGTGTGGCGATCTCGGCAGCGGTCTGACCCTGGTATTCACGTTCACCAATGTAGGCACCAAGTACATCCGGTTGACGGTCACCGACGCTCTTGGACGGTCGGCAACCATCGAGCACAACGTCGTCGTTCGCTAGCCCCGTAAAGTGGACTCCGTGAAGTCGATCGCGGTGGGCGATGAAGGGAACCTCGAGCAGGTGGTGCGGCCCGAACACGGTGCCGACCGTTTCCAGAATGCCGGCGTGACGGTGCTGGCCACGCCGGTTCTCTGTCACTGGTTCGAGTCGGCGGCGGTTCTGGCCATATCTGCTCAACTAGAGCCGGGCGAGGCCACGGTGGGGACTCGGCTGACGATCGAGCATCTCAAGGCGACGCCGATTGGCATGACCGTACGGACCAAGGCTCGCGTGGTTGCAGCCGACGGCCGCCGCATCAACTTCGAGGTCTCGGCCTTCGACGACGTCGAGCTGGTCGCTCGTGGGACGCACGAGCGCTTTGTGGTCGACCTCGACCGATTTCTTGCCGCCGTGCAGGCGAAGACTGCATCGCGGATATGAACGGAGAGCTGCGTGGCTGGTGAGGATCTCGTCATCAACCGGGTGCATTCCACGAGCACAGCGACGGTGGGGCGCGCTCTCAACCAGGTGCGCACGCACCAACTCGTGATCGACGAACCGACGCACCTCGGTGGTCCCGGCGAGCAGATCACTCCCGCGGAGGCGTTCCTGGCGGGCGTTTCCGCCTGCGGGGTTCTACTGGTGCAGGGGCGGGCGCGTGACACGGGCGTTCGCCTCGAGCATGTGGAGGCCAGCATCGAAGGGGTCCGGAACCGGTCGGACACCTCGGTCTTTCAGCGCATCGAGATCAACTTCCGCCTCAAGGGTCCGAGCCAGGCGGAGGCGACTGAGCTCGTCGATCATTACAAGCGGCGTTGACCGCTCTATAAGGCGGTCGCGGTCGCGACCACCGTCGAGGTAAAAATCGAAGCCGTCGCCTAGGTAGCGACGGGGGATTCGGTCGGCTTCGAGGCGCCCGACAGTGTTCCCTCGTAACAAAGCGCTGGACTGACCCGTTTCAATGAAAGCATGATCGGCAGCGTTGTACGGAAGGGCCGGTTGGTGATGGCGGTCATGTCCGCACTATGTCTGATGGCGTGCGGTCGCGGCACGGGGACACTAGCCGTCGAGCCGAGTGCAACGGCGACCACGTCGGCGACCACGGTCACGCCCACGCCCACGCGCACGCCCTCAGTTCCTGCCGAGTCACGTCTCGCAGTGTCAGGCGACAGGAATGGAAACGTGGTCAACATCCGCGCGACGTGTGGGCACGAACAACGGGTGGGAAATGACTACGTTGCGACGTTTCTGTCGGCAGATGGATCCTTGAATGGCGACGCTTTCCACGCGGACATCTACGACCCCGCCGGGCCGGGCTCGTGGGAAGGCAACTTTCACGTTTACGTTCGCGTGACCCCGCGCAACAGCGACTATTACGCCTGGTTTACGCGATCCACCGACGGGATCGCCGATTTCCGTCCCGCCGGCGGGGTAAAGCTGTCGGCGAGCGTCCCGCCCAGGACCAGCGTCGACATCCAGGCTGGCGGGCTCTCACCCACCGGCCCCATTACGCTGACCGGGCTGATCGTCTGTTAAGCGGACGAGGTTTAAGAGGCGAATATATCGAGGTATAGGTCCTCGCATGGCCACCCGTCGTCCCGTGGAAAAACTCTCCCGCCGAGCCGGCGTCGAACTCGGCCTGAAGGGGGCCCGCCAGGTTGCGGGCAAGAGCGGCCGCATCCGCCGCCCCTATCCGCCTGGCCAGCAGGGCCGCGCCGGGCAGCAGGGGCGCCGCCGCAAACGTGATTCCGACTACCTCCTCCAGCTGCGAGAAAAGCAGAAGGTGCAATGGTTCTACGGCGTCGCCGCGGGGCAGCTAGCGCGATACTTCGATGCCAGCCGCCGCCGACCGGACGCAACGGGTGAGGAACTGCTCAGCCAGCTCGAACAACGCCTGGACAACGTCGTCTACCGCCTCGGATTCGCCGGCACGCGCGCGCAGGCCCGGCAATTCGTCAGCCACGGCCACGTCCTGGTCAACGGCACGCGGGTCAACCGCTCCTCCTACGAGGTTCGGCCGGGCGATGCGATCTCGATCAAACCCGGCAGCGCCGTCGAGCCACTCGTGCGCGATGCGATCAGTCTTGGCTTCCGCGTTCCGCCATGGCTTAACGTCGACCAGCGGGCGCTGACTGGCACGATGGTCCACCGGCCGCAGCGCAGTGAGATCGATGTGCCGGCTGACGAGAACCGCGTCGTCGAGTTCTTCGCGAAGTACTAGATCGACTCGGCGGTCAGGCGGTCAGGAGGTGGGACTGAAGTCGACATCCTTGGTCTCGACCGTCCCGGCCGTCCGCCCCGGCGCCTTCTGATCGGTCCAGTACATGTTGGTATGCGCGATAACCTTGTCCGGCGGCGGCGCACCCCATGCCGTCAGATCCTCCGTCGTGTGGGCATCGCTGACAAGGGTCGCGTCGTATCCCCTGGCGAACGCACCGTGGAGGGTCGAGCGGATGCACATATCGGTCTGGGCGCCGACAACGACGAGTCGCCCGACTCCGAGGCCCGAGAGCACGGTCTCGAGGGTGGTGTCCTCGAAGGAGTCGCCGTAGTTCTTCTCGACGAGCGGCTCGGCGTCTCCAGGAGTCAGCTCAGGAACGATCCGCCAGTTGTCGCTCCCCCGCGCAAGACCCTTGTCGGAGTGCTGCACCCAGACAACCGGGACCCGTTCCCGGCGTGCCTTCTCGACGAGGCTGCCGACGTTGGCGACGACCGCGTCGCGCTCGTGAGCTCCCCCGACGACGCCGTTCTGCACGTCGATGACGAGGAGTGCGGTGTTCGGCCGGTTCTTGAGCGTGCTCATGCTGTTCCCTTCCTCAGGCTGGGGTCCTGTCTCCACCCATCGTAGACGCATAGCCGATCCGAACGAGCAGGGTCGATGCCGCGATCGTGACGACGACGGCGGCGAGGATCGCGGCGTACAACTCGCCGGGGATCACCTGGCGGCTGACCCCGATGGTGGCGAGGACAAAGCTGAACTCGCCGATTTGACCCAGGCCGGTCGCGATCTGACGCGGGCGGCCGGGAAGGCGCCCGAACCTGGCCAACAGATAGATGGGAAGAACCTTGGCGACCACCAGGAGCGCGAGCACGAGGCCCAGCCACGGAAGCCCTTTGAGGAGCGCCCCCGGATCGATCAGCGCGCCGATCGCGACAAAGAAGAGGACCGCGAAGACATCGCGAAATGGGAGCAATCGCTCGCGCGCCTCGGTCGATTCGCGGCTCTCACTAATGGCGAGGCCGGAGACGAAGGCGGCCAGGGCCAGCGGGATGCCGAAGAAGCGCGCGCCCAGCCCGGCCAGCGCCAGGGCACTGGCCACGGAGACGATCAGGAAGAGGTCGTGTTCCTGGCGCAGCTGCCGGAGCAGCCGCGGAAGGAGGCCGGTCGCGATCACGACGAGGATCGCGTAGACCAACACCAGCTCGACGGCGGTAGCCCCTGAGGTGGGCTGCAGTTGCAATGCGATCAGGGCAATGATCGACAGGGTCACCCCGGCCACGTCCTGCAGCACGCTCCAGCCGAGCAGCACGTGGTCCGTCGGCGCGTCGGTCGTCCGCCGGCGGCTGCGCGTGATGTTGACCACCACCACGCTCGATGAGAGGGCGAGGCAGAGGCCAAGCAGGACCGCTCCCGCCGTGGGCAGTTTGAGAAGGAGCCCGGCCGCGACGCCGATCAGCGTCGTCAGGACCGTTTGCAGTGGTGCTGCCCAGAAGAGGCCGCCCCGCTCCCGCCCCAGCTCGGCGAGATCCAGCTCGATGCCGACCTCGAAGAGCAGGAGGACCACGCCGACATCGGCAAAGACCTGCAGTTGATGACGATCGGCGACATAGCCGGGAGTGAATGGCGAGAAGATCAGTCCGGTCGCCAGGTACCCGAGGACCGCGGGCAACCCCGCGCGCCGGGCCAGCCAGCCGGCGATGGCGGCCACCAGGAGGACGAAACCGATCTCGAAGATTGCCGGCGCGGTCGACTCCATTCAGGACTTGATGAGGCCCGGATGAATTGGCGTGGCGAGGTCAGCGGCCCCGCCGCGCGGGCGCGCGGCTCGGGCCCACCTGGGTCTCCAGCCAGCCGGTTAGCGGCTTGCTGGCCTTGATCGCATCCTGCACGCGCTCCTTGGCCTGCGCACTGTGCAGCCAGGGGCCGGGCTTCCAGCTGCGGCTCGCCATCAGCCCATTGCGCCGCAACAAGTCCGCGCGCGGGTGATCGGCAGGGTAGCCGGCCGGCACCCGTTTGAAGCTCGGCTCGCCGACCTGATAGCCCTCCTTCACCAGCCCGCTGACGATCCGGGCAAGCTTGGCCCCCTCGGTTCCGGCGACGGCGTCGCGGTAGCGGGTCAGCTGGTCGGGCGCCATCTCATGGCAGCCGATCGCGACGTACACGCCCTCGCTCGAGATCTGAATGTACAAGCCGCTGGCCCGAGCGCTGGACGTGTAGGTGGCGCCGACGTGTTCTTTGTAGGGCCGCTTGTCGAGGGAGAAACGAAGGTCGCGATTGAGGCGGAAGATCTTGCTCGTCAGGTTCGGCCCGACGTCCCGCTGCAGCTCGGCGAGCAGCACTTCCATCGGCTGTCGGACCTGCTCCTCGTAAAGCTGCCGGTGGGCCTCGAAGAACGCCTTGCTGTTGTCCTGCCGCAGTCCGGAAAAGAACTGTAACGCCGGCTTTGACCACCCCGCGAAGCGCCTTCGTTCCGCGGTGTCCGTCTGCCTTTTCAAGGGGTCCCTCCTCGCCCAGATCACGCCGCAGGTTTAGGTGCATCGTAGCGTTTCACTGCCATGACTTTCCTTCGCGTTGCTTTAAGCGTCTTCGCGATCCTCAACGTCGTTTTCTGGGCGCTCCTCGCCTGGACCTGGGCCGTGAAGCCGTCCTGGGCGGCGCGTCTCCCGCTGCAGCTCGGCACCAACCCGCGCTATCAGGCCTCGGTGCCGGTGTGGGCTCGGCTCGCCGCCGCGGTGGCCGCGTT
>VBFR01000301.1 GCA_005889345.1 Chloroflexota bacterium | reverse complement strand
CCACCGGACTTGATCACGCCGGCGAAGGCGTCGAAGCCCTTCATGAAGGAGACGGGGCCCGATGCCGTGCCACCGCCCGCGAGCAGCTCGCGCGAGGATCGAAGTGGTGAGAGGTTGGAGCCGGTGCCCGAGCCGTACTTGAAGAGCATGCCCTCGGTCTTGGCCAGGGTGAGGATCGACTCCATCCGGTCCTCGATCTTGTTGATAAAGCAAGCCGAAAGTTGAGGACGTTGCTCGATGCCGGCGTTGAACCAGACGGGGCTATTGAAGGCGGCCTTCTGGTGCACCAGCAGGTGCGTCAGCTCGTCACGGAAGATGTCGGCAGCCTCCGGCGTCGCGAAGTACCCCTGCTTGTTCGCCCACCCATGGATCGTGCGCACCACCCGGCCGATCAACTGCTTGACGCTGCGCTCCCTCTCGGGCGTGCCGAGAACGCCACGGAAGTACTTGGAGACGACCACGTTAGTGGCCACCTGCGACCAGGTACTCGGGATCTCGACCTCGTGCTGCTCGAAGACGACCTCACCCTTTTCGTTGGTGATGGAGGCCTCGCGGGTCTCCCACTGGACCTCGTCGAACGGGGCCACGCCGGGGCGGGTAAAGTACCGCTTCCAGGGGAGGCCGTTCCGGTTGCGCTTCGAGGTGCTGGCGGGGGACGCCGCGCTCACGTTGGGTCGCTCAGTCGACGTTTTTTGGGTCGATCGGGCCATCGATGAACCTCCGTGGGGTGGAAATGAGAGGGGTGGAATGGGGTGGAGAGCGGCCCACATCGTATGCCTGTAGGATGGTGCCTGTCAAGCATTTTACCACAGCCCGTAGGGTTTCCCAACAGGGCTGGCCACAACATGTGCCCGTGGGAGCCTGATGCTGATCTTAGCCCTCGGACTCTGCTTCGCGGGCTTCGCTCTGCTTCGAATTGCGCTTCGCCAGGGGCGTCGCGATGCCCTCTTCTCCACCGCCTTCTGGGTGACTTTTCCCCAGTTCGCGCGCTACCGGATCAGGCGGCTCGGGCCCGCGGCCCTAGGCCTGGCCGGCGCCATCCTACTTATATGGGGGCTGGTTTTGCTCTTCCAGTGGTTGCTCGCCTACTACGCGGCCCGCTTCGGCCACCCTTTGGCCTAGCTGGCCAGTTCGCGCTTGCGCAGCTTGATGCGGTCGCCGGCGCTGAGCACGCGCTTGCGCATCCGGATGGTCTTCGGCGTCACCTCGACCAGCTCGTCGTCTTCGATGAAGTCGAGGCACTCCTCGAGTGACATCTGGCGCGGCGGCACCAGTTTGACGGTGGCATCCTCGGTCGAGGCCCGCATGTTCGTCTTTTGCTTCTGCTTGGTGGCATTGACGTCGATGTCGCCGCCCCGGCGGTTGAGCCCGATGATCATGCCCTCGTAGACCTGCGTTCCGGGCCCGATGAAGGGCTGGCCGCGTTCCTGGACGCCCTGCAAGCCGTAGGCGACGGCCATGCCGGTCTGGCTCGCCGTCAGCACGCCATTGCGGGTCCGCGGCGGGAGCTGCCGCCACCGCTCCCATCCGACTAGCCGGGTCGACATCACGCCGGTCCCTCGCGTCAGGGTCAGGATCAGGCTGCGCAGGCCGATCAGCGCCCGCGTTGGCGCGAGGTAGGTGAGCCGGGCTCCACTGCCCGCGTCGGTGCGCATCGTCTGCAGCTGCGCGCCGCGCGAGCCAAGGGCCTCGGTGATGGCGCCCACGGCGTCGAGGCTGCAGTCGATGATGCACTCCTCGACCGGCTCGTGACGTTCGCCATCGACCTCGCGCGTGATAACGGCCGGGCGCGAGACCTCGAACTCGTAGCCCTCGCGGCGCATGGTCTCGATCAGGATCGCCAGGTGCAGCTCGCCGCGGCCGCTGACCTCGAAGATGTCGGCGGTCGCGCCGTCGGCGACCCTGAGCGCGACATTGGTCTGCAGCTCGCGCTCCAGCCGGGCCCGGAGTTGCCGTGAGGTGCTGCTGGTTGTCGCTTCGCGGCCGGCGAAGGGCGACTGGTTGACCGAGAATTGCATCCGCAGCGTCGGCTCGCTGACCTCGAGCCGGGGCAGGGGTTCGGGATGCTCGGGATCCGCCACCGTGTCGCCCACCGCGATGTCGGGAAGACCCGAGAGGTAGACGATCTCGCCTGCCGAGGCGGATTCGGCTGGGCGCCGTTGCAGCGCCTCAACCGTCAGCAAGGTCGTGATCTTCTGGCGTTGCCCGATCCCGGTCTCGCTGATGCGCACCACGTCTTGGCCTGGCCGGATCGTCCCCCGAGTGATCCGGCCGATCGCCAGCCGCCCGATGTGGTTATCGTGATCGAGATTGCTCACCATGAGTTGCAGCGGCCCTTCCGCATCGCCGAGCGGCGGTGGAATGTGCTTCAGCAAGGCATCGAGCAGAGGCTCGAGCGTCGTTCCTGGGTGGCGCAGGTCGACCGTCGCCGTCCCGGTGCGGGCGTTCGTATAGATGACCGGGGCGCTGAGCTGATCGGAGTGCTTCGCCAGCTCGAGTAAGAGATCATGGGTCGCTTCGACGGTTTCCGCCGGCCGCGCGTTGACGCGGTCGATCTTGTTGACGACGATGATCGGCATCAGGCCGAGCTCCATCGCCTGCCGAAGCACCACCCGGGTTTGCGGCATGGGCCCCTCGAGCGCGTCGACGAGCAGCAGGCAACCCTCCGCCATGCCCAGCACGCGCTCGACCTCGCCACCGAAGTCGGCATGGCCAGGCGTATCGATGATGTTGATCTTCACGCCGTGGTAGCGAATCGAGGTGTTCTTCGCGAGGATCGTGATGCCCTTCTCTCGCTCGAGCACGTTGGAATCCATGATCAGCTCGCCCACCTGTTCGTGGGCGGCGAACACGTGCGATTGCTTCAGCAGGGCATCGACGAGCGTGGTCTTGCCGTGATCGACGTGCGCGATGATCGCCACATTTCGAAGATCCTCACGGCGCTTCGGCTTCAGATCGGTTATCGGCATGGATGGACCATCCTACGCGACCCCTTCACCCGAACGGCTTGCCGGCTCGGTGAGGAAGTCGAGTACCAGCCGGTTGAAGCGCTCCGGTTCTTCCATCTGTGGCGTGTGTCCACTGTCCTCGAAGATAACGACCTTTCCTCGGGGAAGCTTGTCCTTCGCCGACTCGGCGTGCCGGGCGGGAAAGATATGGTCATGCCGGCCCCAGATCAAAAGCGTTGGCATGCGCAGCTCGGGGAGCCGGTCCTCGACGCCGACGCCACCCCGAAGCCGTCTCATTCCCGCAATCGAGCGCAGCGCCGAGAGGTAGGCGGCGCGATACGCCGGCGTCGAAAGGAGCGTGCCATGGTTGGCGATGCGCTCGTCGCTCCAGGTGGTCCCGACGCGGCTCGGCCGCCGCAGATACCAACCCCAGAATCGGCGAATGGTCGCCGGGTTCATCTGTCGCAAGGCCCGGGCCGTTCCGCGCAGCGTCAGCTCGCCAAGGCCACGGGTCAACAGGATGCGGTAGGCCAGCACGCGCCGCGGCGGGCCAACTCCCAGCGCATCGACCAGCACCAGTCGCTCGACCGACTCAGGTGATTCGAGCGCAAGGCCAAGGGCGACCCGGCCGCCCATCGACACACCCATGACGGCAGCCCTCTCGAGGCCTTCGCAGGCCATCAGATCTCGAACCGCCTTGACGAAGAGGTCGATCGTGTAGTCGAGGACGGGCTTGTCGGACTTACCAAATCCCGGCAGGTCGATGGCGAGTACACGGTGGTGCGCGGCGAGCGGCTCGAGATTGTAGTAAAACTCAACGGCGGCTGAGCTGCCGAGGCCGTGAACCAACACCAGCGGCGGACCGCTGCCGCCGCACACGTAGTGGATGTTGACCCCGTCGACCGTGACCGTTCGGCTCTCGAACGACGGAAATTGCGCCGCCATGACCTGAGTTTATCGGCGGCCGGTTGCCCTACGCGCTCCTGGTCGAGACCGTGGCGGCGAAACCGAAGTAGGCGAGGACCGCGCCGCTGACCAGGTGGAGGGGGATGTCGAGCCCGCCGATATAGAGGAGGCCGAGCGGATTCGCGACAAAGACTCCGAGGACGCCGAGGAGTAACAGCACCACGCCCACGACCTGGCAGAACCTTCTCGCGTTCGGGATACTGGTGACCGCGGCTAGGCCGGCGATGCCGATCACGACATGAACCAGGTTGTGCAGAAGGTTGATGTTGAAGAGCCCCAGCAGCTTGGTGTTGGTCAACGTGAAGGAGCCACCGAGGAACGGGAGAAAGCCGAGGATGCCGACCGCGAGATAAATCACACCAAAGACCAGCGCGGCCATTTGCACCGTCGATCGATTTCCCATCTGCGTCACCCCCGAAAAATGGCTGGCGCCAGCTTACTGCGCTTTCAGGGCGCGTAGCTCAAGGTAGGCACGCTCGATGCGGGCGGCCGCCTCACCCTGCAACTCGGGAAGGTTGACGGCGACATTGCCGAGCGCGCCGGCAAGGCCGGTCTCCAGCAGCTCGCTCCCCACTGCCAGATCCGAGGCGGTCATCTCCCAGGCTCGCTTACTGACCTCGGGTAGAAGCGCCAGCGCGCGCGCCGCCGCGGTCGCGGTCGCCAGCGGCACCTCAGCCGCCCGCTCGTAGGCTCGTCCCAACGCCTCACCCTGCGCGCCGGATT
>VBFR01000097.1 GCA_005889345.1 Chloroflexota bacterium | reverse complement strand
TTTCTGAACAACAAGATCAAGGGCCGCCAGAAAGAATTGCGCCTGGCGCTACCCAACGCACTCGACCTGCTGACCATCTCGGTCGAGGCCGGCCTTGGCTTCGATGCCGCCATCGGCCGCCTCACGGAAAAGTTCAAGAACGCGCTCTCCGATGAGTTCGCGCAGGTGCTCAACGAGATCCGGCTCGGCCGGCCACGTCTGGAGGCGCTCGATGACATGGGCCGCCGCTCCGGCGTCGAGGAGCTGCACACCTTCATCCAGGCGCTGATCCAGTCGGAACAGCTCGGTGTCGGTATCGCCAAAGTGCTCCGCATCCAGTCGGAAGAGATGCGGCGCCGCCGCCGTCAGCGGGCGGAAGAGCAGGCCGCGCAGGCCCCGCTGAAGATGCTCTTCCCCATGATCGGCTGCATCTTCCCGACGCTATTCATCGTGCTGATGGGGCCGGCAGTAATCATTATCATTCACACTTTTCAACACAAGTAGCGCAGTTACACAGTGACTAAAACGGGCGGGGTGCGGCTCGCAGCATCTCATCGCGCACTCGGTCGAAATTCCAATGACCTCGTTTGCGCGGTACAAGACGCTGCTCGCCGCCCGCCCGGTAGCGCGCGAAAGCGCGGCGGCCCGAGGGCCGCTAAGCGCGGCTCGGCTTGCAGCCTCGCTCTTCCGCTGATAAAATCAGGACAGATACAGGATTAGAGTTTTGCGACTGACTAAACAGGACGGGACGATCGTCGCCGAGCCGCTCGAGGTGGCGAGCAATTTCATCACCTCGGGGCTGGGATTGATGGGGCGGGCGCGGCTGCCGGAGAACGGTGGGCTGCTGATCAACGGCTGCAATGGCATCCACATGATGTTCATGCGCTTCCCCATCGATGCCGTCTTCGTCGACAAGAAGGGTGTCGTGGTCAAGACCTACGAGCGGCTGCTGCCC
The DNA here is from genome assembly GCA_005889345.1 of Chloroflexota bacterium. GTDB lineage: Bacteria > Chloroflexota > Dormibacteria > CF-121 > CF-121 > CF-13. The sequence goes on along the minus strand of VBFR01000097.1, from coordinate 9,433 downwards.
TGGATCGGGATGGTCCCCTTCGTCTGGCGCGCCGACAAGGTCGCCGAGCTTCCGGCCGGGACCATCCGCCGCCACGTCATCAAGCCGGGCGACCAGCTTCTCGTCGCCTGAGGTGCGCCTGCTCGACCTGCTTTTTCCACCGCGCTGCGGCGGCTGTGGCGACTACGGCGCAGCCTGGTGTCTTGCCTGCGCTGGGACGCTGCAAACCCCCTCGGCGAGCACCCTGGCCGGCATCCCGCTGGTGGCGGCCGGCCGGTTCGTTGGGCCGCTGCAAGAGGCGATCCATAGGTACAAGTACCGACCGCGGCCCCAGCTGGCGTCGGTCCTCGCGCCACCCCTGGGTCGCGCCATCTTGACCGCCGGACTGTCGCTCTCGGCGCTGACCTTCGTGCCCTTGCATCCGCGCCGGCAGCACGAGCGCGGCTTCAACCAGGCGGAGCGGCTGGCGGCCGAGCTCTCGAGCGCGCTGGGCATCCCGCTGCGGCGCGGACTGACGCGCGTCCGTGCCACGCCGGCCCAGGTAGGGCTGAGCCAGGCCGAACGGCGGGCCAACCTGGCCGGAGCCTTCCGGTGGACCGCTAGCGTGCCGCCTGGGGACCGCCTGGGGCTGGTGGACGACGTCTGCACCACGGGCGCCACCCTTACGGCCGCTGCCGCGGCGGTGGCCGAAGCGGGCGGCTCGATCGGGGCCTTCCTCGTCCTGGCGGTCGCGCAAACTTTACCGGCGGTGGCCGTTACATAGCCCGAGACAGCCTGCCTGTCTTCGGATTTCCTGTTTGGGGGATTGTGACTTAGATGGTCAACGCGTCCGAGGTTTCGCAGGACGAGCTCGCTCGCTATTACGAGGCGTTGGGACCCATCCGGGACCTGGTGCTCGACGATAGCTTGACCGAAGTCATGGTCAACGGCCATGAAAACGTCTACGTCGAGCGCAACGGGAAGATCCTCCTGACCGACCGCAAGTTCGACGACGAGAACCATCTGTTGCGCGTGATCGACTTCATCGTCTCGGCGGTCGGACGCCGCATCGACTTCCGCACGCCGATGGTCGACGCCCGCTTGCTCGACGGCTCGCGCGTCAACGCCGTCATCTCGCCGATCGCGCTCGACGGGCCGATGCTCACCATCCGAAAGTTCTCCCGCGATCCCTTCCAGGCGGAGGACCTCGTCGGCTTCGGCACCATCACCAACGAGGCGGTCGGCTTCCTCAAGGCCTGCGTCATGGCGCGTGCCAACCTCCTGATCTCGGGTGGGACCGGCACCGGCAAGACGACGCTCCTCAACGTATGTTCCTCGTTCATCCCGCCCGACGAGCGCATCGTCACCATCGAAGACGCCGCCGAGCTGCAGCTCCACCAGGAGCACGTCTGCCGCATGGAGTCACGCCCGCCCGATCTCAACGGCGAGAACAAGGTCGGCATCCGCGAGCTCGTCATCAACGCGCTTCGCATGCGCCCCGACCGCATCGTGGTCGGTGAGTGCCGTGCCGGCGAGGCGCTCGACATGCTGCAGGCGATGAACACCGGTCACGACGGCTCGCTGACCACGCTCCACGCTAACACCACTCGCGACGCCCTTTCCCGCCTGGAGACAATGGTGCTGATGGCCGGCATCGACCTGCCAATGAGGGCCATCCGTCAGCAGACCGCTTCCGCGATCGACCTGGTCGTGCAGCTTTCGCGCATGCGCGACGGCCAGCGCAAGGTGACCAGCATCACGGAGATCACGGGCATGGAAGGCGACACCATCACGATGCAGGAAATCTTCCTCTACGAGTCGCACGGCGCCGACAAGAACGGCGTCATGACCGGCGTCTTCCGGCCAACCGGGATTCGTCCCCACATCATGGACAAGCTGTTTGCCGCCGGCGTACCGATCCCGGCGGAGCTGTCGCGCGTCTTCCCCGATCGCCGCGCCAACGAGCGTCCAGCCAAGTAACGCGGTTCGGGTCGCTCGCGCGGAGGCGCAGCTCACCTGGTGGTCTCGGTATACTCAATCAATCTCGAGATCTCGCAGGAGGCCGACATGGAGATCTTGATCCAGGCCAAGAAGTCCGCGGCCGATCCCCAGATGAAGACCTACGCACAGGCCAAGCTCGAGAAGCTGGCCCGGCATTTCGACCACATCTTGCAGGCGCGCATGGAGCTCGGCACGGAGAAGAACAAGAGCCTGGAGACGATGAAGGTCGCCGAGCTCACGGTGCATGTCACCGGACGCACCGGCAACATCCTCAAGGCCGTCCAGTCGGCGGAGCACATGAACGAGGCCGTCGATCTCGTGGTCGACAAGATGGACCGGCAGATCCGCCAGCACAAGGAGAAGCTCAAGGACCATCGCCGTTCCAAGCCCGTCGCGGCCATTGGCCAGCCCTCATCCGAGGCCGGGCCCAGCGCCGTCCGGTCGAATGGGGTGGCCCGGATCAAGCGCTTCAAGATGCGCCCGATGACCGAGGATCAGGCACGGGAGGAGATGGACGAGCTGGGTCACGCCTTCTTCCTCTTCCTCAACGAGGACAGCCAGGAGCTCAACCTCCTCTACCGGCGCCACGACGGGTCCCTTGGCCTGCTGGAAGCGGACCTGTCCTAGCGGGAGCTGCCGTTTGGCCCGCCCGAGGGCGGGTATCCTTACTAACTGCAGTCCAGCGGGTAATCCATGAGCGTCCTTACTAAAGTCTTAGGCGATCCCAACGCCCGCGAGGTCAAGCGACACCTCGAGCGGGTTGCCGACATCAACGAGCTCGAGCCGCTGCTCGAGAAGCTCAGCAATGAGGAGCTGCTGGCGAAGACCGCCGAGTTCCGCGAGCGGCTGGCGAACGGTGAAACCCTCGAGGAGGTTCACGTCGAGGCCTTTGCCGTCGTCCGGGAAGCGGCTCGCCGGACCATTGGGTTGCGGCACTTCGACGTCCAGCATGTCGGCGGCATCGTGCTGCACGAGGGCAAGATCGCCGAGATGAAGACCGGCGAAGGCAAGACCCTGGTGGCGGTGCTGCCGCTCTATCTCAATGCGCTGGAAGGCAAGGGCGCGCATCTGATTACGGTGAACGACTACCTGGCGCGGCGCGACGCCGGATGGAACGCGCCCATCTACCACGCGCTGGGGATGAGCGTGGCGGTGATCGGCCACGAGATGTCGCTGCTCTACGACCCCGAGTTCCTCGACGAAACGCACCCCGACCCGCGGTTGCAGCACCTGCGGCCCATCACTCGCGCGCAGGCCTACCAGGCCGACATCACGTATGGGACCAACAGCGAGTTTGGCTTCGACTTCCTGCGCGACAACATGGCCGTCGACCTCACTCAGTGCGTGCAGCGCGGCCTGAACTTCGCCATCGTCGACGAGGTCGACAGCATTCTCATCGACGAAGCGCGCACCCCGCTGATCATTTCCGGCCAGGGCCAGGAGTCGACGGAGAAGTACTACCAGTATGCGCGCCTCATCCCCCGGCTCCTGGCGGACGATTACACGGTCGATGAAAAGACGAAGTCTGCGGCCCTGACCGAGGAGGGGATCGCAAAGATCGAGCGCTGGACCGGCATCAAGAACGTCTACGAGCTCGAGCACGTCGACGAGGCGCATCAGATCAACCAGGCGCTCAAGGCCTACACGCTCTTCCACCGCGACCGCGACTACCTTGTCAAGGACGGCGAGGTCGTCATCGTCGACGAGTTCACCGGCCGGCAGCAGCCGGGTCGCCGCTGGTCGGACGGCCTGCACCAGGCAATCGAGGCGAAAGAGGGTGTCAAGGTCCAGCAGGAAACTCAGACACTGGCCACGATCACCTATCAGAACTACTTCCGGCTCTACAAGAAGCTGGCCGGGATGACGGGCACGGCGGTCACCGAGGCCGAGGAGTTCGACAAGATCTACAAGCTGCAGGTGGTCGTCATCCCCACCCACAAGCCGATGATCCGGGACGATCACCCCGACCTCATCTACAAGACGGAGGACGCGAAGTTCAAGGCGGTCGCCGATGAAATCCAGGACGTCGCCAGCAAGGGACGTCCGGTCCTGGTCGGCACCGTGTCGGTCGAGAAGTCCGAGCGCCTCGCCCGGCTGCTGGAAAAGCGCGGGGTCAGGCACGAGGTCCTCAACGCCAAGCAGCACGAGCGCGAGGCGCTGATCGTCGCCAATGCCGGACAGCCCGGCGCGGTGACGATCGCGACCAACATGGCCGGTCGTGGCACCGACATCGTGCTCGGCCCTGGCGTCGCGGAGGGCGGCGGGCTCCACATCGTCGGCACCGAGCGGCACGAGAGCCGCCGCATCGACAACCAGCTCCGCGGCCGCGCCGGCCGCCAGGGTGATCCTGGATCGTCGCGCTTCTTCCTCGCGCTGGACGACGACCTGATGCGGATCTTCGGCGGCGAACGCATCAAGGGCATGATGAACATGCTGCGGGTCGCCGACGACGAACCGATCGAATCACGGCTGGTCTCGCGCCAGATCGAAGGCGCCCAGACCAAGGTCGAGGGACACAACTTCGACGCCCGCCGTTACCTGGTCGAGTACGACGACGTCATGAACAAGCAACGCGAGATCATCTATGGCGAGCGTCGCAAAGTCCTCGAGGGCGCCGATCTGCGGGAACAGGTCCAGGGGTGGATCCGTAAGGCGGTCGAAGACGCCGTCAACGAACACTGCGAATCGCGTCACCCCGGCAACTGGGACCTCGAGGGCCTGGTCGGGCAGCTCGGTGCCGTCTTTCCCCTGCCGCCCTTCAGCGAACTTGCCCTGGACGAGTTCGGCGAGACCAAGGAAGCCGCGGTCGAACGCTTGATGGAGTACGCCGACGCCGCCTACAAGGCGAAAGAAGCGGAAATGACCGAGCCGATGATGCGCAAGATCGAGCAGTTCGTCGTGCTCAAGACCATCGACTCGAAGTGGATCAGCTACCTCACCGAGATGGAGCATTTCAAGGAGGGCATCGGGCTGCGCGCCTTCGGTCAGAAGGATCCGCTGGTCGAGTACAAGAACGAGGCCTTCCAGGCGTTCCAGGAACTGCTCAACGGCATCCAGTTCGATATCGCGTCCACCGTCTTTCGGGTCCAGCTGGTCAAGGATCCGCCCACGCCGACGCCTCCGGCCGCGCTTACGACCGCGCGAGGCCGTCAGGCCGGGGCCGCGACCGCCACCGCCACCGCGGCGAGCCCCAACGGTGGCGAAGGGAACGCGGCGCCGGTCGGAGCCGGCAAGCTGGGACGCAACGACCCCTGCTGGTGCGGGAGCGGCAAGAAGTACAAGAAGTGCCACGGACGGTAGCCCGCCACGGTTAGATCCGCTCGCTTGGGGTAGGATTTCGGGCGATGGCTAAGAAGAAAACGACCAAGGCGCCGAAGGCGCCAAAGGCTGCGCCCGCAGCGGCTGAGCCCACCCGCTTACCGTTCCGCCGGCCGCAGAGCCTCAACTTCGCCGGCGTGGGGCGCAACGACATCTGCCCCTGCGGCAGCGGTAAGCGCTTCAAGAACTGCCACGGGAACTAACCATGGACGAGATCATCAAATCCGCGAACGACCTGCTGGAGAAGATTCTCCAACTCCAGGAGCATCTTTGACGTTGCCGACAAGGACGCGCGTCTCGAGGCGCTTCAGAAGGAGCTAAGCGACCCCGACCTCTGGCAGGATCCGCCGCGCGCGCAGCGGCTCGCCCAGGAAGCCAAGGGCATTCGCGATGAGGTTTCGGTCTGGCACAAGCTGGAGGCCCGGGCCCGCGACGTGATCGGCCTCGCTGAGATGGCGATCGCCGAAGGCGACGGACACATCGAAGGCACCCTGCGCGAGGACCTCGAGAGCCTCGAGAAAGACGTCAGCCGGCAGGAGGTCGACCTCCTCTTCGCCAACCGCTATGCCGAGCACCCAGCCCTGGTCAGCATCCATGCCGGCGCCGGCGGGACGGACTCACAGGACTGGACCGACATGCTGCTGCGGATGTACCTGCGCTGGGCGGAACGACGAAAGATGCACGCCGAGATCCTGGACGAGGCACCGGGCGAGGAAGCGGGTTACAAGAGCGTGACCGTTCGGATCACGGGCAAGCGCGCCTTTGGCTGGTTGCGGGCGGAGCGCGGCGTGCACCGGCTGGTTCGCCTCTCGCCGTTTGACCAGGCGCACCGCCGGCACACGTCCTTTGCCCTGGTTGAAGTGATCCCCGAGATCGAGGACGACACCGACATCGAGATCCGCCCTGATGACCTCAAGGTCGACGTCTACCGCTCCAGCGGGGCCGGGGGACAGCACGTCAACAAGACCTCGTCGGCGGTGCGTATGACGCACCTGCCGACCGGGATCATCGTCACCTGTCAGAACGAGCGGTCACAGATGAAGAACCGCGACATGGCGCTCAAGGTGCTGCGCTCGCGGCTGGTGGCGCTACGCGAGCAGCAGCGATCGGAGCAGCGGCAGGAGCTGAAGGGCGAGCATCAGTCCAACGAGTGGGGCAGCCAGATCCGTAGCTACGTGCTGCATCCGTACACGCTGGTCAAGGACCACCGCACCGGTTATGAGACCGGCAACGTCCAGGCCGTCCTGGACGGCGACCTCGACAACTTCATGGATGCGTTCCTTCGGCTGGAGGCCGGCCAGGACCGCGCCGCCTGAATAGCGACACTCGGCAGTCAGGTCAGTACCTGGTGGCAGGAGCTGCGCTAGGCGAGGAGGAGTTGGCGCGGCATGGTCACGTCGTTGCTGCGGTCCGGCGCCTGCTCGAGGTACGGGCGCCTCGCATGGTCGAGCCAGCTGAGACGTTCGTCACCGGGGAAGGCTCTGCGGTCTGCATCCTGGTGATTCCTCATCACTGGCTTGGAGGCCTCTCGCTCGTCGTCTGGTCAGACCCACGGGAAATCGTTGTGTTGTGGGCGGCCGTCACCAACCTCGATGATCACGACGCCATTGATACTGGTGAGGTCGTCGCCCGCTGGCCCGCCGGCGATGGAGACTCGCTCGAGCAGCTGGTTACGGCCATTGGAGAGGAACTGGGCCGCCGCATCGAGTGGAGATGCACCTTTCGCGGCGATGAGGGGAGCCCTCAGAGGGCCAGCGCCGCCCTACGTATCGAGGGGAAGAGTGTTGGATTGGATGTCCTGAAGAGGTTCCATCTTTGGGGCGGTGCGAAACGGGACGTGATCGAACAGACGTCATTTGATGCCGAGGAGCCTCCTCGATGTCGGTTGCCGGTATCGCTCGCCAGGCTCCTGGCCAAGGCGTAGTTCCAAATCAGGCGGCGATCGCCTGCGCCGGGAACGCTGCCTCCACACGCCGCTCCTTGCGGAGCGCGACGACGATGCTGGCAAACACGATCACGGTTCCGATGAAGTAGGCCTCGCCGAACAGCCGGGTGATGCCTTGCGGGACCAGGTCCAGTCCGCCGTTCCAGCGGGGGAGAGGGTAGAGGATGAGCAGGTAGTGGATGGCGGGCGCCGCCGAGAAGCAGATCCAGGCCACCATCAGCGCGCGGATTTGCCCCCGCGACATCCGGCCGCGCAGCGCCTGGCGGACGAGGAGTGCGATCGGCAGGATGAGGATCACGAGCGGAAAGCTCCAGGTCACGCTGCTGATCAACGGCAGGGCCGTCACGGCGAGAGCGAACTCGAGCCCCGATCGCGACGCACGCGAGGTCATCCGCCACACGATGGCGAGCAAGACGAGGACCGACGGCCAGTCGATCAGGCGGCCGCACCAACCGGCGCTGCCTCCGGCGTTCGCGGTGTTGGGATCGCAGATGCGGGCGGCGACGCCTGCCAACGACTGGTTCTCGCGATAGCCGGTGCCGGCCGCGAGGTGCGGCAGCATCTCGCGGAAGTAATAGATGTTGTGGTCCACGCTCGTGACGGCGAGGCCGAGGCCTATTCCGATGAGTCCGGTTGCGGTCGCCGCGGCGAGGAGTTTCCAATGACGCCGCCAGGCGAGGTAGGGGAGGAGGGCCGCGGGGAAGAGCTTGAAGACCGCCGCCGCCCCGACGAGCACACCGCTGGCAACGTCGCGGCGCCGGTACCAGCACGCCCAGGCCGCAGCGAGCAAAAGCAGGAGGAGCGAGTTCATCGTGCCGGCAAGGACGGTGTTGGCGAGCGGGAAGAAGGTCGTGAGCACCGCGACCAGGGCGAGCAGCTCGGCACGGCTCGGCCGTCCAATCACCCTGTAGATGATCACCAGGCTGGCAAGGACCGCAGCCTGGATGAGGAACAGCCAGATCCGCACGGCGAGGTCGTTCGCGATCCAGGTCAGGGGAATCAGGGTCACGGCAAATGCCGGCGGATAGAGATAGCCGCTGCTCAACGACCAGTCCCAGGCCACGTGGTTGCGGATGAAGCCGTCGTATGGATTCCCCCCGGATGCGATCTGCTGGGCCGCGAACAGGTAGTCCTGGAAGTCATCGGCGCGGGGCGCCTGTGGGCCGAGCAGGGGCAGCAGGAAGCGCCAGGCGTAGAAGGCGAGCAAGATCCCGATCAGGGCGCTCAGGGCAAGCTGGCGCGGGTGGGGCCATCCCAGCAATCGACGCACGGCGTTATAACCCGGGAAACGACCCAGTCACGCCCGCCGTTACATGGCCGTTACCGACGGCGCTTCACAGGTCGATCAGCGGACGGACGCGTCCCACCTCAACGCCCTTGTGGTTTCGAAGCATCGGACGAGCGTAGCGACTGAGAGCTTCCGTCTCGGCCCAATCGAGCCAGCCCAACTGGTTGAGGGCCGCCACGACGGCCACGGAGACCCAGTTGCCGTCGCCGCTTTCGAGCTTGACCGCGAGTCCCAGACCCGATCGCCGGTCGGCGGTGCAGTGCGCGCCCGCCGCCCCGCCCTTGGCCAATATGCGACCTTTGGTGACCTCCATCAGCGCCGTATCAAAGCGCTCCGTGCCTCCAACCAGATAGGGATGCGCACTCATGGCGGCGACGGCAGCCTTGGCCGACTCGTCGGTTGAAGTGACGAGCTGGGCGAAGCTCCGCGCCATTGCCGAAAGCGGCACGGCGGCGTTGGGGGCGCTGCAGCCATCGATGCCGTAGAGGACGTCGTAGTCACGGCAACCCGTGAACTCCTCAACCGCCTCGCGGATGCGAGCCTGGACGGGATGGGCTGGTTCAAGGTACGTGTCCAGTGGCGCCTCAATGATTCGGGCCGCGGCAAGCATCCCGCTGTGTTTGCCCGAGCAGTTGTTGAACACAGGGAGGGGCTCAGCCATCTCGCGGCGGACGATGCTCGCGGCGGGCTCGTAGTAGGGCCAGTGCGCCCCACATTGGAGCGCGGCTTCGTCGACCCCGGCGTGGCCAAGGAGATCACGGACCACGGCGACATGGCGGGGCTCACCACTGTGGGATGCGCACATGATGGCCAGATGCTCGCCGGAGAGGCCGAAGCGTTCGACGATGCCGGTGCGGAGGCTGGCGATCGCCTGGAACGGTTTGGCACACGAGCGAAAGTAGGTCGTGCGACTGGCGTCGCCA
>VBFR01000197.1 GCA_005889345.1 Chloroflexota bacterium | reverse complement strand
AGGTTTTGCGCCGATTTGTCAGCAAAGCCGTCGAGGGTCAGGAGCTGTTCCTTTGTCAGGTGATAGAGGTCCGCCGGGTCCTTGACCAGCTGGCGGTCGATCAGCTGCTGCAGCGTGGCGTACCCCAGGCCCTCGATGTCGAGCGAGCCGACAAAGTGTCGAAAATGTTCGAGCACCTGGGCAGGACAGGTTGGGTTGATGCAGCGGGTTGCGGCCTCGCCCGGCTCGCGCACCAGCTCCGTCCCACACTCGGGACAGTTCTTCGGCATGTGCCAGGGACGGCTCGACGTCGATCGCTTCTCCGTCAGCACGCGGACGACCTCAGGGATCACGTCGCCGGCGCGCTGGATGATCACGTGGTCGCCCGGCCGCACGTCTTTGCGCGCGACCTCGTCCTCGTTGTGCAGCGTCGCTCGGCTGACCGTCGTCCCCCCGATCTGCACCGGCGTCAGCCAGGCAACCGGGGTGATCGCGCCGGTCCGTCCCACGTAGACTTTGATGTCTTCCACGACGGTTTCCGCCTGTTCGGGCGGGAACTTGAACGCGAGCGCCCAGCGCGGGCTGCGGGAAACGAAGCCGAGCTCGGCTTGCTGGCCGAGGTCGTTGACCTTGATGACGATCCCGTCGATTCCGTAGTCGAGCTCGTGCCGTTTTTCCTGCCACTCGTCGAGGAAGCCGATGACGGCATCGATGTCGGAATGCGTGCGACGGTTCGTGTTGACATGAAAGCCCATCTCGCCCAACCGGTTCAGGATTTGCTCCTGGCTCCTAGCTCCGCCGGCCGGGTCAAGGGCATACATGAACGTGTCGAGGCGCCGGCGCGCGGTGATGCGCGGGTCCAGTTGCCGGACCGCTCCGGCCGCGGCGTTGCGCGGATTGGCGAAGAGCGGCTTGCCTTCCGCGGCAAGCTCGGCGTTGAGGCGCTGAAAGCTGCGCTTCGGCATGTAGACCTCGCCGCGAACTTCGAAGGCCCTTGGAAACTCCGGGGGAATGGTCACCGATAGGGGGACGCTGGAAATCGTCTTGACGTTCGGCGTCACGTCCTCGCCCACGTAGCCGTCGCCGCGGGTGGCCCCGATCTTGTAGCGGCCATCCTCGTAGAGCAGGCTCATCGCGAGCCCGTCGATCTTCAGCTCGGTTACGTACTCGACCTTGACTTCGCCGAGCGCCCGCCGCACGCGTTTGTCGAACTCCCGCACCTCATCGCGGTCGAACGCATTTGACAGGCTGAGCATCGGCGTCCGGTGCGTGACCTTCGCAAAGGCGTCGGATGGCGGCCCTCCGACCCGCTGTGTCGGAGAGTCGGGCGTGATCAGCTCGGGATACTGCGTTTCCAGCTCGACGAGCTCGCGGAAGAGTGCATCGTACTCGGCGTCGGTGATCTCCGGCTGGTCGAGCTCGTAGTACTGCCGGTTCGCGCGGTCGATCAGCGTGCGGAGTTCGAGGACGCGAGCCCGCGCCTCTTCGAGGCCCCCACCCTGCCCTCCCCCAGAGGGGGAGGGAACGGACATCGTCACAGCTTGACGATTGGCGCCAGGCTGACCGCGAGGATCTTCATCCCGACACGGTCGAACTTCACGATGATCTCCTCGTCGGTGCGCGTCATCGTGCTCTTCAGCACGGTCCCGCGGCCCCAGGACCGGTGCTCGACCTGGTCACCCGGCTGGTAGCGCTGCACCAACTCGACCGGAACCGCCGGACGCGCCGCCTCGATTACGCGCGCCGGCGCCATCCCGGATTCCGGAACGCCCTGCGGGATCCCCGCCGATCCATCGACGAGGGCAGGGGGAATGTCTTTGAGAAAGCGCGACGGCAGGTTCAGATTCGCGCTTCCGAACAGATGTCGCCGGAAGGCGTGAAACAGATAGAGCCGATCCTTCGCCCGGGTCATGCCGACGTACGCGAGGCGCCGCTCTTCTTCGAGTTCCTCGGGGGAGTCGAGGCTCCGGCTGTGTGGGAAGAGGCCCTCCTCCATTCCGAGCATGAAGACCACCGGAAACTCGAGGCCTTTGACCATGTGCAGAGTGATCAGGGTCATGCCCTGCGCGCGTTCGTCCAGCGTGTCGACATCGCTCATCAGCGCCGTCTCCTCGAGGAATGCCTGCAACCCCTCGCCGGGCGGTAGCCCGTCGTACTCCGAGGCCAGCCCCCGCAACTCGAGGACGTTGGCCCAGCGCTCGTCGCCATCGGTTCCCATCTCTTTGACAAACCGCTCGTATCCAGTCCTCAGCAACAGAAGGTCGACGGTTTCCACGAGCCGGCGCTCCAGGGAAGCAGCGCGAAGCTCGTCGATGAGGTCGCGGAAGTCCGCCAGGGCGCCACGGGCAGCCGGGGTCAGTTCCGACATCTCGTCGAGACGAGCGAGCGCGTCCCAGGCCGTCATGTCATGGGCGTCGGCCCAGTAGCCAAGCTGCGCCAGTGATTTCTCGCCGAGCTTTCGGCGCGGAACGTTGATGATCCGCGAGAGGCTCAGGGACTCCTGCGGGTTGGCGATCAGGCGCAGGTAAGCCATCACGTCCTTGACCTCGCGGCGTTCGTAGAAGCGCAAGCCGCCGATCAGCCGATAGGGAACGCCGCGGCGCAGGAGCACTTCTTCCAGGGCGCGCGACTGGGCGTTGGTGCGGTAGAGGACAGCGATGTCGCCAAGACGGTAATCGCCTTCCGCCACTAGTCGCAGCGCTTCGCGCGCCACCGCCTGCGCCTCCTCCTGCTCGTCGTAGGTCTGCGCCACCACGAGCTTGGACCCGCCCCCTCGGTCTGTCCACAGCCGCTTGGGGGCTCGATTGGGGTTGGCCTTGATGACGTGGTAGGCGGCGTCGAGAATCACCTGCGTCGATCGGTAATTTTGTTCCAGCTTGATGATCTGGGCATCCGGGTAGTCCTGCTCGAAGGACAGGATGTTGCGCACGTCGGCGCCGCGGAACCTGTAGATCGACTGATCGTCATCGCCGACGACGGCCAGGTTGCGATGCGTGCTTGCCAGATGGCGAACCATCAGGTATTGCGCCCGGTTGGTGTCCTGGTACTCGTCGACCATGACGTACTTGAAGCGCTTCTGATATTTCTCGAGAACCTCGGGATGCCGGTCGAAGAGCCAGACCGTGCGCATCAGCAGATCGTCGAAGTCGAGCGCGTTGTTCTGCTCCAGGAACGGGTCGTAGCGAAGCCGGATTCGCGCCGCCAGCTCCTCGGGATGCGTGCCGGCCGCCTTCAGCTGGTCTTCTCCACTGATGACCTCGTCCTTGGCGCGTGACATCAACGCCACCATCCCACCCGGTGGGTAGCGCTTCTCATCGAGACGCAGCTCGCCCATGATGCGCTTGACGACGGATAACCGGTCGGCCTCGTCGTAGATGACGAAATGGCGATCGATGCCATCAGCACTCCCGTCACGCCGCAGAATGCGAACCCCGATCGCATGGAACGTCCCCATCCAGATCGCGCCTGCGGCCAGGTTCAGGAGATTCTCGACCCGGCCACGCATCTCGCGCGCTGCCTTATTGGTAAACGTGACCGCGAGAATTTCGCCGGGCTCGGCCCGGCCCTGCTGGATCAGCCAGGCGATCCGGTGCGTGAGCACGCGCGTCTTGCCGCTGCCGGCGCCGGCGAAGATCAGCAATGGCCCATCGTCGGCGGTCACGGCTGCCCGCTGCGGAGGATTCAGTCCGGCGAGGAGATCGATCGCCCGCTCCGCGGCAGGCGAGGAAGACACACTCAATACCCCGCAAGTTTACCCGCGAGGCGGCGCGGTCAGTTCGCTGTGGAGGTGGTGACTAGTGCCGGCGGCCGCGACCGCGCATCCGACCGGCGGCCATGTCGTCCACGTCGTCGTCTTCGACGTTGCGTTTTTGCCGCGAGGCTTTGAACGACTCGGAGAAGGCGCCGATGAATTGATCGCGCAGCTCCATCGTCGAGACCTCGAACGCGTCCTTCAGCGTCCAGTGATCGTCCGGCGAGTACTTCCGCTCGCAGGCCCAGAGCAGGAACGTGATCAGTTGCACCTTGATGGCCGCGGCGAGCTTCGAATTGCCCTTCGGCTTCGCGCCCTTGTCTTTGCCCTTGCCCTTGGCTTTGCCTTTGGGGCCGGCGGCCGGCGGTGGCGCAACCGTACCCTCTCCCGTGCGAACGCCCCACGCGGGAGCGGCAGGGGCCGGACGGACGGCGGGCGCCTGGGCGACCAGGCTCGCCCGCAGGGACGCCAGGTCGTCCTTCGGGGCCGCTTTGGGAGGCTCCGGCGCAACAGGTGCCGGCATGGGCACGGCCGCCGGCGGCTGGTACGAGGGTATGGCGTCTCGTTTCTTGGGAATCGCCATCGGCGGTACGGAAAAGCTCTGTGGCGTGATTGGCCGGGTCGGAGGCGCGGCCGCGGCCGGGGGCGGAGGCATAACCGGGGGCATCGTTGGCAGCGGCATTGCCTGTTGTGGCATTCCCTGCGGCGGCATCGGCGCCTGCGGGTATTGCGGATAGCCAGGCTGCGGCTGGCCTGGATAGGCCTGCGGCGGGTAGGGCTGGCCCTGTGGCGCGCCGGGATATGGGGCACCCTGCGGGTACGGAGCGGGAGGATAGCCGGGTTGCTGTGGGTAGCCGCCAGCACCCCACGCGGGGGCCGGAGGCATGCCGGGCTGACCCGATGGGGGCATGCCGGGCTGACCGGCCGGGGGCCAGCCCTGCGGGGCTCCCCGGACCGGCGGGTACTGGCCCGGCGGCGGTCCCGGTTGCCACACGGGCGCCTGCCCGGGGGCCGGCGGCGAGTACATGCCCTGGACAGGGGCGATCGGCCGCTGCTGGTCGGGTGGGATATAGGGCGCCGATGGGCCCTGGAGCACGGCCTGACTGCGACGAAGAAGGTCCAGGAGCCGGGCTTTGTCGATATAGAGGTTGCCGGCGAGGGTCGGGTTGACGCCCGGAGTGAACACGAATTGGCCGTTCTGGAATTCCCAGAGGAGATCGAAGGCCTGGCGCGCACCGCGGACCCGGCCGCCAGCCGCGTGCGTCAGCGCACCACCCTGGAAGGCGTACGTCCACTCGCCACGAGGCTCTCTGAGCTCGAGCACGCCGGACTGGCCGTTGTTGACAACCTGGTCGAGCAGCCCGAGCAGCCCAACACGATCGATCGGGCTATAGGCCGGTGCCTTGCCCTGGGCGTCCGGCTGCCCTTTGCCCTTGGCGAAGAGCTTCACATCGCTGTAACCGGCAAGGGGACAAAGTCCTTGCCCGTGTAAAACCTCCGCTACAACGTGTTACCGGCCAGCAGCAGTGCTCTAACCTCGTCGTCGGTAACCTGTGGCCATTCCTCGAAGAAGTTCCCGACCGCATAGAACGGCTCCGGAGTGGCGAGGCAGACGAATTCATCAACCTGCGGCTTGAGCCAGGCGGCCGTGTCGGGCGGCGCAACCGGGACCGCCAGGATTACGCGTTGGGCGCCACGGCGGCGCACCGTCTGGATGCCGGCCTGGGCCGTGTACCCAGTGGCAACGCCGTCGTCAGTCAGGATCACGGTTCGGTCCTCGAGCGCAGACATCGCTCCCGCGCCCAATGCCGCCAACCAGGCCCGCAGCTCCTCGCGCTGCCGTGCCGCCGCGTGCCCGATGTCGTCCTCGGTCAAGCCGAGGTGCTGGCTCAGCCGTCGATCGAAGACCAGTACGGCATCATCATCGACCGCCCCGATGGCGAGCTCCGGATTGCCGGGAGCGCCGAGCTTGCGCACCGGGCAGATCCCCAATGGCAGATGCAGGTCGACGGCGATCGCCTTCGCCACAACGACGCCGCCGCGTGGGATCCCCAACACGACGGTTCTGTCGTGGTCGCGATAGCGCTGCAGCGCGGTAGCGAGGCGCTCGCCGGCATCCACCCGGTCGTGGAAAATCACCGAACTACAATAGGTCGATGTCGACCGCCACGACGACCATGCCCGGCGTCGGAGACCTCGCGCCCGATTTCACGCTGCCGGGGACGCCCGACGGTGATCCTGTCACCCTCTCCTCCTTCAAGGGAACCAAGCACGTCTTGCTCGCCTTTTACGTCTTCGACTTCAGCCCAGGCTGAACGAATGAGCTCACCTCCTTGCGAGGTGATCACCAGCAGTTCGTGAAGGCGGAAACCCAGGTGCTGGGACTGAGCGTTGATCACATCTGGGCGCACAAGGCGTACGCCAAGAGCCTGGGCGACCTTCCCTTCCCGATTCTCGCCGATTGGGACAAGTCGGTCGCGCGCCGCTATGGCGTCCTCAACGAGGAGCGGGGTGTCGCCCAGCGCTCGTTGTTCCTGGTCGACTACCGCGGGTACATCCGGTGGCGCAACCCGCACTACGACTGGCGCAGCCAGGAGCAGTACGCGCAGGTCACCGAGGCCATGCTCGCCTTGCCGCTGATCCCGCGCGCCAAGGCGACCCCCAACCCTCCCGAGAAATAAAAAAGGCCAGCCCGAAGGCTGGCCGTTCTCGTTGAGTGGCTCTTAGCTCTTGCCGTTGGCGACGACGGCCAGAATGTCCTTCTCGGACAGGATCAGGTACTCGGTCTCGTCGAGCTTGATCTCGCTGCCGGCGTACTTGGCATAGACCACGCGGTCGCCGACTTTGACATCGAGCGGCTCGCGCTTGCCGGTCGTCTCGATGAAGCGGCCGTTGCCGACGGCCTCGACCATGCCTTCCTGCGGCTTCTCCTTGGCGGTGTCGGGCAGGACGATCCCGCTCTTGGTCTTCTCTTCGCGATCGACGGGCTTGATCACAACTCGGTCGCCCAATGGACGTAGCTTCATAAAACCCTCCTTAGGTGGTGACAGTACGTTAGCACTCAGTAAGCTCGAGTGCTAATTGTAGCTCAATAGAACCCAACCCTCAAGGGCTCGGCGCCGGCCGAGCCCCGTCCAGGTCGTTTTAGCTAATCGAGCCGGCCGTAGCCTGATGCCGCCCAGAACTGCTGGGCGATCACCGCATAGCCGGCATCATTTGGGTGAATGTCGCTGAGCGGGCAGAACGGCCCCAGGCCACACAACGTTGCCGGCTGCGGAGGTGCCAGGTTAAACGGGGTCAAGGCATCAGCCAGTCGCGCGCCGTGATGCGCGGCGGCGTTCGCGATCGCGCGGTCCAGCAGGACGGTGATGCCAATTGTGCCGGGGCTATTGAAGGCGAACGGATCGTAGTACTTCATGACGATGATCTCGGCATCCGGCGCGGCATCGCGAAGCTCCGCTAGCGCCCGGTTTAAATTGGCGCCGACCACGGCGATCGTTCGCGAAAAGCAGTTGGGATCAGGACTTGACAAGCACGGCGTTACGTCATTGGCGCCGTTGTCCAGGGTGATCGGGCTTACCTGTCCCCGGTGAGCGCGCAGAAAGGCGAGAGCGGCCGCTTCCTGCGACCCGCTGTAAGGGTCGTGGAGCGGGAAATGCTGGACGGCGCTGAAGTAGCAGGCCGTAAAGTACGACGACGTCGTTTCCCCGGGGCAGCCGTAGTTCACAGTCCGGATTTCGGGGCGGACATCTCGAAGCATACCCGCGAGGTCCCCCGCGTAGCCGGGAAAGGTCGCCGGGTCGATATGGCCGGAACCAGCTTCGCCAAGGAACTTGGCCTGCTGGTAGCCGTACGCTAGCGAATCGCCGAGGGCGAGGTAGTAGTGCTTCGGTGGGTTGAAGTGTTCGGATGAGGCGCTGACGGACGTTGCGCCGACGAGCAGACCGGCAATCGCGGCAACGACGGCAAGTGGACGAAACCGCATGATTTCCCTCCTCCCCTGCGGGGTGCTGTGGAACGAATAGCACCAAAACGCCCAATCGTCAACTTGCGTTACGCGAAACCGAGCGCGGGATCGGCGTCGAAGGGCGCAGGATCCGGGCCTCGCCGGTCCCATTCGATCAAGGCGGCGGCGCCGATCATCGCCGCGTTGTCGGTGCATAGCTCCGGCGCCGGGATGACGAGATGCGCCGTGTTGCCCAGGCGCGAGCGGGCGGCCTCGCGAAGACGGCGATTGCGCGCGACGCCGCCGCCGATGACAACAGTGGGTTCGGGCCCCCACCCTGACCCTCCCCCGCGAGCGGGGGAGGGAAATAATGCGCCCTCCACACGCTGCAGGAGCGCATCGACGATCGCCTCCTGGTAGCTGGCGGCGAGATCGGCGCGCTCCTGCTCGGAGATCGACGTGCGTTTGCGGACCTCGTAGAGCAACGCCGTCTTCACACCGCTGAAGCTGAAGTCGAGGCCGGGAGCGCGTGGCCGCGGAAAGCGGATCGCCCGCGGATCTCCCTTCGCCGCCAGCGCGTCGATCGCGGGGCCGCCGGGAAACGGCAGACCCAGGATGCGCGCCCCCTTGTCGAAGGCCTCGCCAGCGGCATCATCGAGTGTCCGGCCGATCACGCTGATGCTGCCGTCCGTATGCCATCGGATCAGGTCGCTGTGGCCGCCGGATACGACCAGGCCGAGGACCGGCGGGTGGAGGTCCGGCTCCTCGAGCAGCGCGGCGAAGACATGGGCGGCGAGGTGGCTGACCCCGATCACCGGCAGCTTGCGCGCCCAGGCGATCGCCTGCCCGAGGTTGACGCCGACGAGCAGGCAGCCAATGAGGCCGGGGCCCCTGGTCACGGCGACTCCGTCGACCTGCTCCCAGCGAGTCCCCGCGTTCTCCAGCGCGCGCTCGATCACCGGCACCAGCGACTGCAGGTGAGCGCGCGCGGCAAGCTCCGGCACGACCCCGCCGTAGGGCGCGTGCAGCGCATCCTGGGAACGAATCACGTTCGAGAGCAGGCGCGGGCCGGTGGCGACAACCGCTGCGGCGGTCTCATCACAGGAGGTCTCGATCGCCAGGACGCGCCGGTTCGTCTGGGCTACTGCGGTGTGTTGTTGTCGAGCCCTTCGATCTCGAGCGTCTGCAGGATCTCGTTGAAGCGCTTCTTGAAGCCGGGCGCCTGGATCGAGTCCGACCACATCACGATCGCATCCTCGTTGTTGTCGGTGTAATAACCGCGGCGGCGACCGATGACCTTGAAGCCGAACTTTTCATAGAGGCGGACCGCGACGTCGTTGGACGGCCGCACCTCGAGCGTCAGCCAGCGCGAACCCAACTGGTACGCCCGCTGGATCAGGGCCGCCATCAGCGCATGGCCGTAGCCCTTGCCCTGCTGATTTGCGCGTACGCCGACGGTCGTGATGTGCGCCTCGTCGCTCATCTTCCACAGGCCGGCATAGCCGACGATCTCCTCGTCCCGGCGCAGCACGAGGTAGTAGGCGGAGCGATTGTGATGGAGCTCGCGGTAATAGGCATTCCGCGGCCAGGGTGTCGGGAAGATCTGGCGCTCGATCGCCTGCACCTCGGGGATGTCTTCCTCGCGCATGGCGTCGACGAGTGTTCGGGACTTCAACTGCATCATGGGGACATCCTTCTGCGCTCCTCCGCGGCCGCGGGCTGAACGTAGAGCGCCTGCACTTCATCATATCGCAGCGGTTTTTGCGAATCGAAGGTCCAGATGGCGGATTCGAGCAGCGCCGTGCTCAAAGGCCGCCGTTCGCTGGCGGGCAGCTCGAGGTGCGCCAGCCCGGGGACCCACGAGGCCAGCCCGCCGGCGGGCTCGACGATGACCCGGGCGGTGGCCGGCAGCCAGCCAGCAAGCTCATCCACAGGTAGGCGTCGGGCGGGCTCGCCTTCGCGCCAAGCATAGACTTCGCGACGGCCCGCATCGCGCAGCGCGACGCTCGCCGGGTCGCCGCTGGCGCGGCGGGCGAGGATCGCCAGGCTGTCGGCGACGTACAGCGGGATATGCCGCGCGTACGCCAGCCCGGCCGCCAGCGACAGCCCGATCCGAAGTCCCGTGAACGACCCAGGCCCGCGCGCCGCCACGACGGCCTCGAGATCGTCAGGCTTCCCGCCGGCCCGTTTCACGACGGCGTCCAGCCGCGCCAGCACTGGTGGATCCGCTCGATCCCTCACCCAGTCGTCGGCGGCGAGCTGGCGACGGCCGTCGAGGACGACCAGCGCCTGGTCGACGCCGGACGTGTCAATCGCCAGGCGCACGAAACACCGCCCGGACCCGGTCCGGCCCGCGCAGGAGGGTCAGGCGCCGCCGCGTCTCTGCCTTGCTCGTCAACCCGATCCGGATCGTCGCCCAGTTGTCGAGCACGCCGGCACGGTCCGGCCACTCGATGACCGTGACCGCGTCGGGCGCCGGTTCGTCCAGGCCGCTGTCGACCCAAGCCATCCCATCCAGACGATAGAGGTCGTAGTGCTCGATGGGGACACGGCCCTGGTAGCGGTGGTGCAGGACAAACGTCGGGCTGTGCACGCCGCTCGCAACGCCCAGGGCATCCGCGATGCCCTTCACCAGCTCCGTCTTTCCCGTGCCCAGGTCACCTTCGAGCGCGATGATGTCACCGGGCTCGAGGACCTGTCCCAGGCGGCGACCGAGCTCGCGGGTCTGATCGACCGACGTGGTCTCAACGAAAGTGTTCATAGCCGGCACCTTCGAGCCTTTCCATCCGCGACCCGTTGCGCAGCCGAATCCCCGGTCGCGCGTCAATCTCGCCCACCACGGTCAATGGGAGCTCGAGGCGCTCGAGGACGCGCCTGGCCGCGGCGATGCGCGCGGCCGGCGCCGCGCAGAGCAGCTCGAAGTCCTCGGAGTCCTTGACGGCCAGCGCCCATTCCTTCCGCTGCAGACCTGGCGCCAGCGGGAGTCGATCGACAGCGATCGTCGCCCCGAGGCGCGTGCCCTCGAGCAATCGCTCGACCTCGCGGTACAGGCCGTCGCTGATGTCGCCGCCGACCCTGATGCCGGCGTCGACGAGCACGCGTCCAGCGATCACGCGTGGTGTCGGATCCAGCTGCGCGGAGACCCATCCGCGTTCTCTCGCTGTCGCGGGCCGGCGCCCTGATTCGAGCAGCCGCAGACCGGCCGCGGCGCCACCCAGCGCGCCGGTGACGGCGAGGAGCCAGCCGGGGCGTGCCCCATCGCGCCTCAGCACGGACCGCGCCGAATCGATACGGCCGACCAGGGTGGCCGTCAAAGTGAGCAGCCCCAGTGTTCCACTCACGTCTCCTCCGGCGATCGCGCAGCTGAAGCGCCGCGCCTGGTGCGCGATGCCCTCGTAGAGACGGCGCACGTCGGCAACGGCAAGCGTCCCGCGCAGCGTTAGCGAGACGAGCGCATACCGTGGTTCCGCGCCCATCGCGGCCAGGTCGCTGAGGTTGATGGAGATCAGCCGCCGGCCGAGCATCGCGAAATCGAACCCGGGCCAATCCAGACGAAAATCGATCTCCTCGACCATGGTGTCGGTGGTCGCCACCACGAACGGATCGCCGCGCCAAACCGCGGCATCATCCTTCGGCGCCGCAACCAGCAGGGCTCGTGACGGCGGATCGAGATAGCGAGCGATCGACCGCAGGAGGCCGCGCTCGCCGAGGTCCGCAAGCGTCCGCGGCCGGCGCGCGACGCGATGGGCTATACGGGGAGACCCTCGACGGGGCTGCTGGCGACGGCCTTCAGGCCGATATGCGCCCGGCCCGCCTTGAACGCCCGGCGCCCGGCGACGACCGCCTCAGCGAAGGCTCGCGCCATCTCGGGCGGATTCTGCGCCCGGGCGATCGCCGTGTTGACGAGCACCGCGGCAGCGCCGACCTCGAGGCAGCGCGCCGCCTCCGAGGGGACCCCCAGACCCGCATCCACGATGACCGGCACCTTGACCTTGCTGACGATCAGCTCCAGGTTGAGCAGGTTCTGCAGCCCGAGCGTCGTGCCGATGGGCGCCGCACCCGGCATGACCGCGGCGGCTCCCGCCTCGTACAACCGGATGGCCTGCACGACGTCGTCGCTGGTATAGGCCATCACGATGAAGCCTTCCGTGACCAGTTGGCGGGTCGCCTCCAGGGTCGCCTGCGGATCAGGCAGCAGGGTGTCTTCGTCGCCGATCACCTCGACCTTGATGAAGTCGGAGAAGCCCGCCGCGCGGGCCAGCCGTGCCAGCCGCACCGCCCCCTCCGCGGTTGTCGCGCCCGCGGTGTTGGGCAGGAGCGTGTAGCGGCGCAGGTCGATGCCCTCCAGCTCGGACCGGCCACCCTCGAGCTTCAGGCGTCGGATGGCGACCGTGATCATGTCCGGTTGCGCGGCTTCCAGGCAACGAGCGAGCACGTCATTCGAGGCGAACTTTCCGGTGCCGTGGATCAGCCGCGACCGTAGCGCGCGCCCCCCGACGGCGAATGGGTCGTCGCCGGCCAGCGACCCGCCGCCGACAAAGTAGACCAGCTCGAGTTCGTCGCCATCGCGGACCTTTGCCGTCTTGAAGTCGTCCTTGCGGCGGATCTCGCGGTTGTGCTCGATGACGACGCGCGAGGGCTGCACGTCCAGCTCCTTCAGCAGCTCGAGCAGGCTGATGCCTTCTGGCACCTTGCGTGGCTTGCCATTGAGCGTGACCATGACGTCACTCATCGGCGCGCCAGCTCCAGTCGTGTCACGAGGGCTTCGTGCAGACGCCGGGTGGCTTCCGCCGGATCCGGGGCATCATAGATGGCGCGGACTACGGCGACGGCCGGCGCACCCGCGTCGGCGACGGCGGCGACGTTGTCGAGGTCGATCCCGCCGACCGCGACGAATGGCCGGTCGATGACCCCGGCCACCCGCGACACCAGCGCGGTCCCCACGGCGGGACGCCCCTCTTTCGTCGGCGTCGAATAGACCGGTCCGACGGCGACGTAGTCGGCGCCCTCGTGGACGGCCAGTTGTGCCTGGGCGAGGTTGTGCGTGGAACGCCCGATCAATCGTCCCTCGAATCCGGGCAGGGCGCGCACGGCATCCGGCGGGAGATCGTCCTGACCCAGGTGTACCCCATCGGCGTCGGTCGCGATCGCCAGGTCGGCGTGATCGTTGACGATCAGGAGCGCCTCGTGCTCTCGCGTCAAAATACGCAGCGCGAGCGCCAGCCGGTATTGCTCCAGCATCGGCATCGATTTTTTCCTGAGCTGGATGACCGTGGCGCCTCCCTCGAGCGCCGCCTCGACGATGCGCGCCGTCTCGACCTCGTCCCCCCGATCACCGGTGATCAGGTAGAGGCGCATGCGCGCGAGTCGCTCCCGTCGTTCCTCGGCTACTGACATAGAGACCGCCCCGGCAGTGGCGGAATGCACGAGCCCGTTTCCTCCGCAGGTATTACCTGATCAGGTTCTAGGGTCAGCCGGCGGACCCGACTTTCTCAGCATTCCGCTCCCCTAGGGCACTATTGATTATAGGTATCGGCGCGGGACCCGGTTGGAGATCGCGCAGAGCACTTCGTACGAGATCGTTCCGGACGCCTCGGCGAGATCGTGTGCGCTCAATGTGGCGCCGCCCTCTTCGCCGATCAACGTCACGACGTCACCGACTGTCACGCCGGGAACGGTGCTCACATCGAGGGCGGCCTGGTCCATGCTGATGGTGCCGGCGATCGGGACGGCCACACCGCGGACGATCGCGCGACCGCGATCCGATGCGTGGCGGTGCAGGCCGTCGGCATAACCGACCGCGATGGCCGCCACCCTGGCCGGCTCGCGCGCGACGAACCGGCGACCATAGCCGACGCTCCCGCCGGCAGGCACCGTCAGGACATTGGTCACGATCGTTTGCCAGCGGAGGGCCGGACGCAGCCCCGGGAGATCGGCCCACTCCCGAACCGGCCGAACGCCGTAAAGGATGAGTCCGGCGCGAACCAGATCCAGGCGCGCCTCGGGGAAGCGGAGAAGCCCGGGGGAATTGGCCGCATGGCTGAGGAAGCCCGTCACGCCGGCCCGGATGAGGGCGGAGCGGGCATCGAGGAAGACGTGCAATTGTTCCCTGGTGAAGGCCGGATCCTGGTCGGCGTCGGCGAAGTGCGTCCAGAACCCCTGCAGCCGCAGATTGGGATCGGCATCGACGTCGATGGCGAGCTGCACGGCCTCCTGGGGCGCGGCGCCGAGCCGGTGCATTCCCGTGTCGACCTTGACGTGGACGCCGATCTCGGTCGCCGCTGTCTTGAGCAGCGCGAGGCCTTCGCGATCGTAAACCGTGAGCGCCAGCTTCGCGGCGATCGCCGCCGAGAGCGCCGACGGCGGCGTATACCCGAGGTTGAGGATCGGCTCGACGATGCCGGCTTTGCGCAACTCGATCCCCTCCGTCACCGACGAGACGGCCAGCCAGGTCGCACCGCCGGCGATCGCTGCGCGCGCCGAGGGCGCGGCACCGTGCCCATAGCCGTCGGCCTTCACGACCGCCATCACCGCGGTCTTCTCGCCGACGAGCTGCTTGATGAGGCTGGTGTTGTGGGTGATCGCCGACGGATCGACGTCGGCCCACTTCGTCGCGCCGTGTTGCGTCAGCGCAACCGCTCCATGACACGAGGGAGCTGCGGCAGCAGGTCCGACGCGAGTACACCGGCCTGGCCCAGCGACGCCTCGAGGTCCAACCCGGCCACGCTGTGCAGGTGAACCCCCGTGACGGCCGCCTCGAAGGGCGGCAGCTTTTGGCCCATCAACCCGGCGATCACGCCGGCGAGGACGTCACCGGTCCCGCCCGAAGCCAGGGCGGGCGTCGCGATCGGATTGAGGGTGACCCGGCCGTCCGGCGCCGCGATCACGGTGCCGGCGCCCTTGAGGACGACGACCTTGTTCCACAGCTTGGCAAAGCGCGAGGCGATCCCGCGCCGGTCCTGCTGCACCGCGGACGTCTCCAGTCCAGAAAGGCGAGCGAACTCCGCGGGGTGCGGGGTGAGGACGATCTGCTGCGAGAGGCGGGGCAGGATCGTGCGGTGCTCGGACAGGAGGTTCAGCGCGTCGGCATCGAGCACCAGCGGCGCCGCCACCCGCGGTACGAGGTCCTCGATCAGGCGCCGCGTCGAGGCGTCGCGTCCGAGACCGGGGCCGATCACGCCGGCGTCGGCACCCGCAAAGCCGCGCAGGATGCCGCTGAGCGAGGCGTGCCCCACCACGCCCGGGGAGATTTCGGGGACGGGCCCGACGATGACCTCGGTGCATTTCTCGGCCAGGATCGGATAGATCGACTGCGCGACCACCAGCCGGACGATGCCCGCGCCCGAGCGCGCGGCGCCCATGCTCGCCAGGTAGGCGGCGCCGGTAAAGCCCTGCGATCCCGCCAGTACCACCACAGTGCCGAACGTCCCCTTGTGCCCATCGCGCGGGCGCGCGGGTAGCCGGAAGCCGTCCGGCAGGGCGCCTGGCGACAGGATGGCCTGAGCTTCGGGGATGACGGCGACGGCGACGGCGAAGTGGCCGTCGTGGGCGATGCTGACGTCGATCTCTCGTCCCGTCAGCGTCGTGGCCGGCGCAACCCGGACATGCGGGCGGCCGTCGTCGCTGGGAAGGATTTCGACATCGCGCATCCGAGGCCGCGGCACACCGGTCGGCATGGCTTTACCGATCGCCTCCTTCGCCGCCCAGCGGCCCGCCCAGCGCTCCGGGCTGCCACCGCAGTAGTCGATTTCCCGGTCGCTGAGGAACTTGTGCA
This sequence comes from Chloroflexota bacterium, assembly GCA_005889345.1. Lineage (GTDB taxonomy): Bacteria > Chloroflexota > Dormibacteria > CF-121 > CF-121 > CF-13. The sequence continues at coordinate 20,947 of VBFR01000197.1, read as the reverse complement.
GGAACCGATCGCCGAACCGCTTCTGGGCCTCCGCAATGCGCGGGATCGCCGCCACATCCACGCCGACCCGAGGGGTCACGGTGCTTACTCTACGGTGACGCTCTTTGCCAGGTTGCGGGGCTGATCGACGTTGCAACCGCGCTCGCTGGCGACGAAGTAGGCAAACAGCTGCAACGCGACGACATTTGGGATGGGCGACAGAAATTCGGACACCGCCGGCACCTCGGCTCGGTCGGCCTCGACCTCGGCCAGCGTCGGGTCGCCGTCGCTGATCAGGGCGAGCACCGGCGCGTCCCTGGCGATGACCTCCTGGATGTTGCTGACCATCTTTTCGAGGGTCGCGGCCTGGGTGGCGATCGCGAAGACCGGGAAGTTCTTGTCGAGGAGCGCGATCGGCCCGTGCTTCAGCTCGCCCGCCGCATAGCCCTCGGCATGGAGGTACGAGATCTCCTTGAGCTTCAGCGCGCCCTCGAGGGCAATCGGGTAATTGATCCCGCGGCCGATGTACATGAAGTTGCGGTAGCCGGCGTACTTCTTGGCGAGCGCCTGGAACGCCTCGGCGCGATCGAGAACCTTCTGGACGGCAGTCGGCAGGGCTTTCAGCTCGGCGGTCAGCTCCTTCAGGCGCTCGGGGGCGAGGCGGTGGCGAACGGCGGCCAGCCGGATGCCGAGCAAGTAGAGACTCGTGAGATGGGCGATGAACGTCTTGGTCGACGCCACCCCGATCTCGGGACCGGCGTGCAGGTAGATGACCCCGTCGCTCTCCAGCGCCATCGAGCTGCCGACGACATTGGTAATGGACACGACCTTCGCCTTCCGCTCCCGTGCTTCGCGGATGGCGGCCAGCGTGTCGGCGGTCTCACCTGACTGCGAGACGCCGATCACCAGGGTTTCCTGGTCGATGATCGGCTGCCGGTAGCGGAACTCCGAGGCCGGTTCGACTTCGACGGGGATGCGCGCCAGGTCCTCGATGATGTACTTGCCGATAAGCGCGGCGTAATACGACGTACCGGCCGCCACCATCTTGATGTCGCGGACCTTGAGCAGCTGGCGATCGGTCAGCCCGAATTCTTCGAACGTCACCTCGCCCTCGTCGCTAAGCCGGCCGCGGAGCGCGTTGGAGACCGCCTCCGGCGCCTCGTTGATCTCCTTCGCCATGAAGTGCGGAAAGCCGCCTTTCTGGGCCTGGCTGATATCCCACTTGACCTCGATCACCTTGGGCTTGACGGCGGCGCCGCCGATCGTGCTCACCTCTGGCCCCAGCCGCGTGACCGACACCATCTCGCCCTCGCCGAGCAGCAAGACCTTCTTCGTGTAGGGGATGACGGCGGTGATGTCGGAGGCGACAAACCATTCCTTGTCGCCAATGCCGACGACGAGCGGCGCATTGAGCCGCGCTCCGATCAACAGGTCGGGGTCGCGCTGGGAGAAGATCGCCATCGCGTAGGCGCCCCGGAGTTTCGAGAGCGCCTGTCGAACGGCGGCGACCAGGTCGCCCTTGTCGAACTCCTCGATCAGGTGCGGCACAACCTCGGTGTCGGTCTCGGAGATGAAGACATGGCCCTTCGCCTGCAGGTCCTTCCGCAGCTCGGCAAAGTTCTCGATGATGCCGTTGTGGATCACCATGATCTGCTTGTGGCAGTCGGTGTGGGGATGGGCGTTGATGACGGTGGGGCGTCCGTGAGTCGCCCAGCGGGTATGGCCGATACCCATTCGGCCTTGGGGCATCTCCTCCGTGAGGCGCTCGACCAGGGTGTCGACCTTGGCCGCACTCTTCACGACCGAGGTCTGACCATCCGCCTCATTGAAGATCGCGACCCCGGCGGAATCGTACCCCCGGTACTCGAGCCGCTTGAGGCTCTCCATGATGATGGGCGCCGCCGAGCGCTCGCCCAGGTAGCCAATAATCCCGCACATATCCCGCGGCCTCCTATGTTCCCACGCTGGACACGGTCAAACGAGCGAACTCAGTTCGTTGTTTTGCTGAAACGGCCCCGACGGCGCAAAGTTACGGGCTGGACGAAGGAGTAACTCCCGGGATCGGTGAGATGAAGACGTGCACCTGGGCGGTCTTCTGATTCGTGGTGACCCCGTCCGGTGGACGGATGGTGACGGTCTTGACCACGTCCGACTTGGCGCCGGTGATGTCGATCGGGTCGGTCGCGAGCAGCACCAGGCCGGTCAGCGTGTTCTGGAGCCCGGTCGCCTGAACCTCCAGCGGGGCGATCTGGACATTGCTCACTCGGTAGCCGGCCGCCGGCTGGCCGGTGAGGGTGAACCCGACCGACTTGGCGACCGTGATGGCGTCCGCCTGGATCACCATCTTGACCGAGACCTGGGGCGGCGTGGCCACCAGCCCCTTCAGGGTCTTCTTGTTCTTGTCCCAGATCACGACCGAGTAGGGCTGGTTGAAGCCGGGGGCGACGAGCGCGTCGAGGTCGACGAGGACGACAGCCTGGACACCCGTGAGCTGGCTCTTGGGGCCGTCGATCCGGACACTTGCGGGGGTCACCGTGGTCGCGCTGGCCAGCTCGTGGAATCCGGGCGGCAGGGCTTTAACCCGCTCGATCGAAACCGGCTGGGTCGTCGTGCCTAATTCGTCGATCGTGACGGCTACGGTGTTGGGAGCGACGATCGTGATGGTCGGATCGGACTGATTGACCTGGATCGGGACGTCGTTCTTGCCCACGCGTACGCCGGAAAAGGTCCCCACGATGTGAAGGAGGCCCGGGTTGGCGCGTAGCTGGGCATCGAACGAACGCATGTGGTCGGCCGTCCCGATCGCGGTGACGGTCACCTGCGGCACGTCGCCGACCAGGACCAGGCCCGCGGGGAGCACCGGAGTGTCCATCCTGAGGCCGTAGGGGTGGCTCTGGGTCGGGTTCTGCGCGTACGCGACCACGCTCCACAGCGCGACAGCAAACGCGATCGCCAGCAGTTTGAGCCGAAGGTTGGCGAGCAGGAAGGTTATCTTACCCGGCCTCGCCCTAGCGGCGCCAGACGGGAAGGGGTGGCCGGTGTAGCTCGGTGCGCGGCTGAAGCAGTGATGTCAGCACCTGCCGCAGCCGGTCCGGGTCGAGGTTGCGCAGCAGCTTTCCTTCGTGCGCCACGGCGATCTGGCCGAGCTCCTCGCTGAGGATCAAGACCACCGCGTCGGTTTGCATCGAGAGGCCGAGCCCGGCGCGGTGGCGGGTTCCCATCCGCTCCCGGACGGTCCCTTCCTCTGCCAGCGGGAGGACGCAGCCCGCAGCCAGGATCTGGTTCCCCCGGACGATGACGGCGCCGTCGTGGAGCGGCGAGTTGGGGAAGAAGATCGCCTCCAGGAATTCCGCGGTGAGCTCGCCGTTGATTCGGATGCCGCTGTTGGCGTAGTTCTCCAATCCGGTCTCCTTCTCGAAGACGATCAGGGCGCCGGTGAAGCGCTGGGTCAGCTTGGTGGTGGCCCGGATCACCTCGTCGATCATCCGGTTGAAGATCTGGAGGTTGTAGTGCGCCATCGGCCGGCCGATGAAGCCGATGCGGCCGAACTGGTCAAGGGCCCGCCGGATCTCCGGCTGGAAGAGCACGATGATGCCGATCAGGACGGCCGGGGCGGCGTTGCGGAAGATCCACGACAGCAACCGCAGGTCGAGGAGGTTCGCCAGCAAACCGATCAGGGCGAGCAGGAGGACGCCGAACATGAGCTGGACCGCCTGGGTCCCCCGCACCAGCAGGAATAAGCGATAGAGAAAGAAGGCCACCAGGCCGATGTCGATGAGATCGAGGACGTGGCGCCAGATGTTCCCGCTCTGGAGGAACACCAGGATGTCGCGCAGGATCACGTCCACTAGCGGTGACTAGTATCGTCTAACCTTGGCCGAAGAGCCACCAGACTTCCGTCCCCTCCGGGTCGTGCATTCCGTTCCCGGGATGGATCGGACTGATCGGCTGCGTGACGTCCCCTACAAGTCCTTGCGGTCCGAGTCACTGCGCATGGATATCTACCGGCCTGCGGGCCGCGCGGGAAGCGCTCTCCCCGCCGTGATCCTTGTCCACGGGGACGGGCCGCCCGACTGGCTCAAGGACATCAAGGACTGGGGCCAGTATGTGTCGTGGGGAGAATTGCTCGCTGCCTCCGGTTTCGTCGCGATCACCTTCAATCACCGGTCGACCGAGGGGTGGACGCGCATTCCCGAAGCAGCATCGGACGTCGAGGATCTCGTCGCGCTCGTTCGTACTCGGGCGAGCACATGGAGCATCGATCCGGACCGACTCGCCATCTGGGTCGCGTCCGCCGGAGGCTTCCTCGGTGCGCACGTGGCGCTCACGAACCGACCGGCCGCGCGATGCCTGGTCGTCTACTACGGATTGATGGCACCGGCGCCCTTACCCAGCAGCGACCTCGCGCGGTTCGTGGTCGCTGAACGGCTCGACAAGGAGGGGCCGTCGATCTTCGTCGCGCGCGCAGGACTCGACCGGCCGCGACTCAATGAAACGCTCGACCGTTTCGCCGACGCCGCGATGAAGGCCGGTCTGGATCTGGAGCTTCACAACCACGCCGGCGGACGGCACGCGTTCGACGTGCTCGACCCCGGCCCGAGGTCCACCGAGATCATCAGCCGCAGCCTCGAGTTCCTGAAAGGGCAGCTGTTCTCGTAGCCTCGTTCCGTCCGGGACAACCGTCTAGACTCGAGATATGGACATCAGCATGGCATTCGCCCTCATCGTGCCCCTGATCAGCACGGCGATTACAACGAACAAGATCATCGCCGGCGTCGTCGTTCTCATCGTGATCGTCGCGGCAGTTGCCTGGTTCATGTCGCGGCGACGCGGCCCGGGCTAATCGATTCGGGGCACACGCCGGCCTGCAATGGCTGCGCGAGGTCGATGGCGGCTCGGCATGGTTAGCCCGGCTTCCTCAACTCGTAGCGGAGTGCTGCAGACGGTGGGATCTCGTGCCAGGAGAACCTTTCGCGTACGCATTCGCCTCCTTGGCCGTGCCGGTTGCGCGCCTGGACGGAAGCCCCGCCGTCTTGAAGGTGCAATGGCCGGATCGCGAGAGCGAACACGAGGCCAACGCGCTTGCTGCCTGGGGCGGCAACGGAGCCGTTCGGCTCATCGATTACGACGCTGAGCGGCGGGCACTTCTGATCGAGCGCTGCGAACCCGGGACCCCGCTCTCGGCCGAGAATCCCAATCTCGCAATGGAGATCTTGATCGGCTTGCTCCCACGGCTCTGGATACCCGCGCCAGCAGCGATTCCATCGCTCTCGGACGAGGTCACACGATGGTTCCAGTCGTTGCCGCGCCGCTGGCAGCGGGCGGGCCGTCCAATCGAACGGCGCCTCGTCGACGCGGCGCTGGAGAGCATGCATAGTCTTGTTTCGACGCAGGGCGAGCAGGTCCTGGTGCACCAGGACTTGCATGCCGATAACGTCCTGCGCGCCAAACGCGAGCCGTGGCTCGCCATCGATCCAAAGCCGCTTAGTGGTGAGCGCGAGTTTGCCGTCGCGCCGATTGTGCGGGGCGGCGAGCTCGGTCACAGCCGGCAAGCCCTCCTTGGGCGACTTGATCGGGTATGCAGTGCCCTGAGCCTCGATCGAGAGCGGGCCCGAGGCTGGACGATCGCGCAGGCGGTCGCCTGGGCACCTTTCGGTAAGGACGACCCCTCGTCGTCCCGTCAGATCGAGGCGGTGCGCTGGCTTCTGGCGCCCTAAGAACCGCAGCGCAGCGAACGGCTGCGCCGCGTGATCAGCGCTTGGTGTACTGCGGGGCTTTGCGGGCGCGTTTGAGGCCGGGCTTCTTCCGTTCCTTCATGCGCGGATCGCGGGTCAGCATGCCGTGCTTCTTGAGCACCGGGCGCATCGCCAGGTCCGCGACGCAGAGGGCGCGCGCGATGCCGTGCTGCACGGCGCCGGCCTGGCCTGACATACCGCCGCCATCGACCATGGCGCTGATGTTGAAGCGCTTGCTGCTCTCGGTCAGCTTGAGCGGCTCGACCACGACCATCTCGAGCATTCTCCGGCCGAAGTACTGCAGCGGGGGCTTGTTGTTGACCATGATCGTGCCCTCGCCGGGATAGAGCCGCACTCGTGCGACCGCGTTCTTGCGCCGTCCGGTGCCGTAGTAGTACGTGGCGTTATCGGCCAATGACTTCGATATCTCCTTTACTTCCAAAGCGGATGGGCACCGGCTGCTGCGCCTTGTGCGGGTGCGCCTCCCCGGCGTAGACCTTGAGGCGGCGAAGCTGTTCCTTGCCGAGCGTGCCGTGCTGCAACATGCCGGACACCGCGTGCCGGAACGGATAGGTTGGATGCTTGACGACCATGTCCTCGTAGGCGCGCTTGCGAAGACCGCCCGGGTAGCCGGTGTAGCGCGTGTAAACCTTGTCGGTCGGCTTCTTGCCGGTCACCCGGATGCCCTTGAGGTTGATCACGATCACGTGGTCGCCGGTGTTCAGGTGCGGCGTGTACATCGGCTTGTGCTTGCCGCGCAGCACCTTGGCGACGTTGGCGGCGAGCCGTCCCAGCGTCTGCCCGCTGGCATCGACGATGAACCAGCTAGCGGTGATCTCCGAGGGCTTGGCGCTGTAGGTCTTTCCTGGTTGGGGCATGGTCTAGTACTCCACCGCGACTTGCACCAACCCCTGGGGCGGCGCGAGGCGCAATCCGGTCGTCGATCCGCCAAGCAGCGAATCGATCCATTCCACCGGCTGCCGCCGGCGGCCCACCTCGACCAGCGCGCCGGCGATCCGTCGCACCATGCCGTAGAGAAAGGCATCGGCCGCGACCGCAATCACGACCCACTCGCCGGCGCCACTGACCCGGATGTCGCGCACGTTGCGGATGGTGTGGCCACCAGGTCGCGGGCTCCGGCCGAACGCTCGGAAGTCGTGCCGACCGGCCAGACGGTCTCCCGCGGCCTGCATCGCGGCGACGTCGAGCGTGTCGTGGAGACCCCAGGCGTACTGACGCTGATACGCGCCCCGAGGGAGCGCCTGGCGGATCCGGTAGGCGTAGAGGCGGGCGCGCGCCGAGTAGCGGGCGTTGAAGCCCTCATCGACGACTTCGGCATGACGAACCGCGATGTCGGGAGCAAGGCGGGCGTTCAGGGCGCCCGGCAATTGCGCAATGGGGAACTCGCGCTCGAGGCGGAAATTCACCACCTGACCGAGCGCGTGCACGCCAGCGTCGGTCCGGCCGGCTGCCGTCAGCACGGGCGACTCGCCGGTTAAGGCGTGTATGGCGTCGCGCAACGCCGCTTCCACGGTCGGTGCGCCAGCCTGCGCCTGCCAGCCGTGATAGCGGGTGCCCTCGTACTCGATGACCAGTTTCACATTCATCGGTCGACGAGCTCCACCAGCACCATCGGCGCGGCGTCGCCCTGGCGCGGGCCGATCTTCAGTACGCGGGTATAGCCACCCGTGCGTTCCTTCATGCGCGGCATCAGCTTGCTGAAGAGCCGCTCGGTGACCTCGCGGTCCTCCACGATCGCGTCAACCGCCCGGCGGGCGGCCACGTTGTCGTTCTTGGCCGTCGTGATGACTTTCTCGACCCAGCGGCGCAGTTCCTTGCCTTTGGCCTCGGTCGTTTCGATGCGACCGTGGTCGAGCAGGGACGTAACCAGGTTGCGGCTCATCGCCTTGCGATGCGCCGTGCTCCGGCTGAACTTGCGTCCCGCCTTCTGGTGTCGCATCGACCGTCGGGCTCCTAGACCAGGACTTTGGTCAGCTCTTCCGGCGTGAGGAAGCCGCGCTGTACCAGTTTTTCTTTGATCTCGTCCAGGGACTTGCGGCCGAAGTTGCGCAGGCTGAGAAGATCCTCCTCGCGCAGCGCCACCAGCTGGCCGACCTTGGTGATCTCGTTGGCCTTGAGGCAGTTCAGCGCGCGAACGGAAAGGTCGAGGTCCTCGATCGGCACGTCCGCCAGCCGCGAGGAGAGGTCGTTTCCCTTCTGCTGCGGCACGTCGGCGTCCTTGATCCGCTCGGTGAAGCGGGTGAAGAGGCCAAGGTGCGACGTGAACTGCTTGGCCGCCTCGCTGATGGCCTGGTCGGGCACGATCGTCCCGTCGGTCCAGACCTCGAGGATCAGCTTGTCCCAGTCGGTCTCCTGACCGACACGGGTCTTCTCGATGAGGAAGTTCGCCTTCACGACCGGGCTGAAGATGGCGTCGATCGGAATCACCCCGATCGGTTGGCCCTCTTTCTTGTTCCGCTCAGCAGGCACATAGCCCTTGCCGCGCTCGACCGTCAACTCCATACGGAGCCGGCCCTTGTTGCTGTCGAGCGTGCAGATGTAGAGCTCAGGGTTGACGATCTCGACGTCACTCGGCGCCTGGATGTCGGCCGCCTTCACCTCGCGGGGGCCAGTCACGTCCAGCGTGAGGCGGACGGGATCGTCACTGTAAGAGATCAGGTTCAGCCCCTTGAGGTTGAGGATGATCTCGGTGACGTCCTCCTTGACGTACGGGATCGAGGAAAACTCGTGCGCCACGCCCTCGATCGAGACCGAGGTGACGGCGGCGCCCTTCAAGGTGCTCAGCAGCACGCGGCGAAGCGCGTTGCCCAGCGTGGTGCCGAAGCCCGGCTCCAGCGGCTCGATCTCGAACTTTCCATAGGTGCTCGAGTTCTCGATGCTTTTGACTTGGGGTTGGGCGATATCGATCATGGTGCTCCTTGAATGAATGGAATTAGCGCGAATAAAACTCGACGATCAGCTGCTCCTGGATGGTCTGGTCCATGTCGTCGCGTCCGGGTTGCGCGGTGACTTTCGCGGTCATGTTGTCTTTGTCGAGGCTGAGCCAGGGAACGACGGGCCGCTGCTCGCCGGCGTCGAGCGCATTTTTGATGCGGGCGACCTCGTGGCTCTTGTCCTTGATCGCGATCACATCGCCGATGCGAACGGCGTACGAGGGGATGTTGACGAGCCGGCCGTTGACGGTGACGTGTCGATGCGAAACGAGCTGCCGGGCGTCACGGCGCGAGGCGGCAAACCCGACCCGGTAGACGACGTTGTCCAGCCGCGTCTCCAGAAGGCGGAGCAGGTTGAGACCGGTGACGCCCGCCATCTTCGCGGCCCGGTCGAAGTAGAGCCGGAACTGGCCCTCGAGCAGGAAGTAGATGCGGCGCGCGCGTTGCTTGGCCCGCAGCTGGATCCCGTAGTCGGACACTTTGCGCCGCCGGACCTGGGTGTGCATGCCGGGTGGCATCGCGCGCCGGTCGAGAGTGCACTTCGTGAAGCACTTCTCCCCCTTGAGGAAGAGCTTGACGCCCTCGCGACGGCAGTGCCGGCAGACGGGACCTTCGTAGCGGGCCATCTAGACGCGCCTCCGCTTCGGTGGCCGGCAGCCGTTGTGGGGGATGGGCGTCACGTCCGTGATCGCGGTGACCTCGAGACCCGCCGCCTGCAGGGAACGGATGGCGGCCTCGCGGCCGGCTCCCGGACCCTTGACGAAGATCTCGATCTGCTTGAGGCCGTGCTCCATGGCGCGGCGCGCCGTCGCCTCGGCGGTGATCTGGGCGGCAAAGGGCGTGCTCTTGCGCGACCCCTTGAAGCCCTGGCTGCCGGCGCTGCCCCAGGCGAGGACGTTGCCCTGGGCGTCGGTCAGCGACACCACCGTGTTGTTGAAGGTGGACTGGATGTGGGCCTGGCCCACTACTTCTTTTCGGCCGCCTTCTTCCGCACGCCGACCGTCTTGCGCGGACCACGGCGCGTGCGGGCGTTGGTGCGGGTGCGCTGGCCGCGCACCGGCAGGCCGCGCCGGTGGCGCAGCCCGCGGTAGGTCCCGATCTCCATCAGCCGCTTGATGTTGAGTGCGATCTCGCGGCGCAGCTCGCCTTCGACTTTGGCTTCCTTGTCGAGCACGTCGCGGAGACGCCCGACCTGCTCGTCGTTGAGGTTCTTGACGCGCAGGTTCGGATCGACGTTCGCGATCGTCAGGACGCGCCGCGCAGTATGGGGACCGACGCCGAAGATGTAGGTGAGGGCGACCTCGACGCGCTTCTCCCGCGGAATGTCAACGCCGGCAATTCGTGCCATCTACCCTCTTACCCCTGCCTCTGGTTGTGCTTCGGCGTCACGCAGATGACCCGCACGGCGCCGCCGCGCTTGATGACCTTGCACTTCGCACATATTTTCTTGACCGACGCTCGAACTTTCATTTCTCACTCTGCCTTTCTCACGATTCGTCCGCGACCCGGATCGAGCTTTGACACCTCGACGCGGACGCGGTCACCCGGGATCACCCGGAGAAACCGAAGCCGCGCGGCCGGCGCCACGTGAGCCACGATCCTGTGGCCGGTCTCGAGCTCGACGCGGTAGAGCGCGTTGGGCATCGGCTCCACCACTCGTCCGACGACAATCCCCGTCACCGGCAAATACCCATGACGAGATCGCCGGATTTCCGGCGCACGAACGAATAGCTTACCACAAGCTCGCCAATTGAAACCTGGCCGGTCATGGCCGCGCCGGGAGGGCCCGCTTGGAGACCGTCAGGATCTCGGGCCCGTCCGCGGTGATCGCCACGGAATGCTCAAAGTAGGCGGACAGGCTGTGATCCACGGTGACGACCGTCCAGCCGTCGCCGAGCAGCGCCACGTCCGCCCCGCCGGCGTTGACCATCGGCTCGATCGCCAGCACCATCCCCGGCTTGAGCAGCGGCCCGGTGCCGGCGATGCCGAAGTTGGGGACCTGCGGATCCTCGTGCATGTCCCGGCCGATGCCGTGCCCGACGAACGAGCGGACGACGGAGAAGCCGGCCCGCTCGACGTGCTGCTGTACGGCGGCACTGATGTCACCGATGCGATTGCCAACCCGGGCCTGCTCGATCCCGATGCTCAACGACTCGCGGGTGACGTCCATCAGGCGCTGCGCCTGGGGTGAAATCTTGCCGATGCCGACGGTGAGCCCGGCATCGGCCCAGAAGCCGCGATGGATCAGGCCGGCGTCGAGGCTGAGCAGGTCGCCCTCCCGGAGCTTGCGATTGGTGGGAATGCCATGGACGACCTGGTCGTTGACCGAGGTGCAGATGGCGTTCCGGTACCCCTGGTAGCCAACGAACCCGGGGATGCAGTCGCGCGCCCGGATGACGCGGTCCGCCTCGCGGTCGAGCTCGATCAGGGTGACGCCGGGGCGGGCCAACGACTGCAGGTGCGCGAGCGCCTCACCGAGGATGGCGCCCGCCTCCCGCATCAGGTGGATCTCGGCCGCTGACTTGTAGATGATCACCGCGAACCGGCCCCCTTGCGCAGGGCGCTGAGCCGGCGGGTGATGTCGGCGCGCACGGCGTCGACCGACATCTGGCCGTCGATGTTTTCGAGCTTGTGCTGGGCGGTGTAGTAATCGATCAGCGGCGCGGTGTGCGTGAGGAAGACGTCGATGCGGTGGGCCACGATCTCTGGCCGGTCATCGGGCCGCTGATAGAGCTCGCCACCGTCGGTGGTGCACCGGGGCAGATCGCGGGCCTGCTGCGGCGTAAAGGTGTAGACCGCTCCGCAGGTGCGGCAGCAGTACCGATGCGATAGCCGGTCGATCAGTACCTGGCGGCTGACCCGAAGGTAGATGACCGCGTCAACCCGCCGGCCGAGCTGGTCGAGCATGGCATCGAGCGCCTCGGCCTGGGCAACGGTCCGCGGAAAGCCGTCGAGGATGAAGCCGCTCGTGGCATCGGGCTTCTTCAAGCGGCCCTTGATGATGTCGATCATCAGGGCATCCGGCACCAGCTCGCCGCGGTCCATGAAGCCCTTGACCTGCTCGCCAAGCGCCGACCCGGCCCGCCGCTGCTCGCGCAACATGTCGCCGGTCGCGATCGCCGGGATGTGGTAGGTCTCGATGAGCGACCCCGTCTGGGTGCCTTTGCCCGCGCCGGGCGCACCGAAAAGAATCAAGTTCATAGGGACAGTTCGCGACCTGAGGTCGCTACTTGATGAACCCCTTGTATTGACGCATGATCAGCTGCGTCTCGATCTGTTTCATCGTGTCGAGCGCGACACCGACCACGATCAGGATCGCCGTACCGCCGAGATACATGTTCTGCGTCGGTATTCGGGTGAGGGCCGTCGCCAGCAGCGGGATCAGGACCGTGACCCCGCCAAGGAAGAGCGCGCCGGCAAAGGTGATGCGGGTCATGGTCCGGTCGAGGTATTGCGCCGTCGCGACGCCGGGCCGAATACCGGGGATGAAGGCGGCGTGCTTCTTCAGGTAGTCGGCCGTATCCACCGGGTCGAAGGTGACCGCGGTGTAGAAGTAGGTGAAACCGAAGATGAGGACGAAGTAGACGAAGTTGTAGAGGATGTCGGTCGGGATGTTGGGACCGGTCGGGACCCAGTAGGTGCGGAGCGCGCGCGAGATATCACCCCACGGTGAGGCGGCCGTGGCGAGAAAGTTTCCGATGATGACGGGGAAGAACATGATCGAGATCGCGAAGATGATCGGAATGACGCCCGCCTGGTTCACCCGCAGCGGCAGATGCGAGCTGCGGCCCTGGTAGATCTTGCGGCCCACCACCCGCTGCGCCGACTGGATGGGGATCTTCCGCTGCGCCTGCTGCACCTCGATGATGAACGCGGTGACCACGATCGCCAGCGCCGCGAAGAGCAGCATCGGAGCCAGGTTCGACTGGCCACCGCCAGTCAGCAGGTTGTAGATGGTGTTGGGGATGCGCCCGACGATGCCGGCGAAGATCACGAGCGAGATGCCGTTGCCGATCCCGTATTCGGTGATGAGCTCGCCGAACCACATCAGCATCACGGTGCCGGCGGTCAGCGTGATCATGATCTCCACGATGCCCAGCCAGCTGAGGTTGCTGAGGACGCCCTGCCGACTGAAGACGAGCGTCAGGCCCCAGGCCTGTAGCAGTCCAAGCGCGACCGTCAGCCAGCGCGTCCAGCGGGTGATCTTTCGCCGCCCGAACTCCCCCTCTTTGCTGAGCTCTTTCATCCGGGTGGAGACGACCGTCATCAGCTGCATGATGATCGAGGCGTTGATGTACGGGTTGACCCCCATGGCGATGATGGAGAAGGTCGACAGCCCGCCTCCCGAGAAGAGGTCGAGCAGACCGAGGAAGGCATTGGTGTTGAAGAGCTTGTCGAGCGCGGCCTTGTCGGCGCCGGGCACGGCGATGTGCGCCAGGATCCGGAATACCAGGAAGAGCCCCAGCGTGAAGAGGATCTTGCGGCGCAGCTCGGGAATGCGGAGCGCGTTTCCGATCGCTTCTAACATGGCCTAGCTCTTCTTCTTACCCTTATCGGGTTTTCCGGAATCCTCCGTACCTGACGCGCTCTCCGCCTGGCCTTTGCCGCTTTTCTCGCCCTTCTCGCGTCGGTCGCCTTTCTCGCCCTTCGGGCTTTGCTCGGCTTTCGCCTTCTTCGAGCCCGTGGCCGGCGCAGCCTCGGCTTCCGGCGCCTCTTTTTCGACCGTGACCGGCGGGACCGGCTTCGGCTGGTTCTTGGCGCGCTTGGTTTTTGGCCGGATCGGCGCGGGAACCTCGATCACGGCGGCCGTCCCGCCGGCGGCCTCGATCTTGCGGCGGGCCTCCGCGGAAAACTGGTGCGCGTGGATCACCAGCTTGCGCTTGAGGTCGCCCGTCCCGAGCACCTTGATGCCGGCGCCGACGTCCTTGACGAGACCGGCCTCCAACAGGGATTCCGGCTGGATCTCGGCGCCGTCCTCGAATCGGTTCAGGCGGGTCAGGTTGAGCACGGCGAACCGTTTCGTCCACCGGTTGTGAAAGCCGCGCAGCTTGGGCGTCCGCATGGTCAGCCGGGTCTGGCCGCCCTCGAACGTCTTCGGTAGGTTCACCGAGGTGCGGGCGCGCTGCCCCTTCTGGCCCCGCGTCGCCGTCTTGCCGTGGCCCGATCCCGGACCGCGGCCGACGCGCTTGGCCTTGTGGTGCGATCCTGGCGACGGCTTTAGCTCGTGGAGCTTCATGCCGACTCCTCGACCTTGACCAGGTGGCGGACTTTGTGGACCATGCCGCGCAGTTGCGGGCTGTCCTCGTGCTCGATCGTCTGGTTCAGGCGGCGGAAGCCGAGCGCCTGCACGGTCCGCTCCTGGTCGGGCTTCTGCCCGATCACGCTGCGGACGTAGGTGATCTTCAAGCGCGCCATGTTAGCCGACCGGCTCCTCGACCGGTGCCTCAGCGACTGCTGGTGCCGCCACGGGCTCCGGCTTCTTGCCGCGCCGGCTGAGACGCTCCATCTCATCGGCGGGTTTGCCGCGGGCCTGGGCGATGCTGTCCGCCGTCTGCAGCGCCTGCAGGGCGGCGATTGTGGCACGCACGGTATTGACGGGATTGTTGGTGCCGAGCGATTTCGTGATCATGTCCTTGACACCGGAGAGCTCGACGACGGCGCGCATCGCGCCGCCCGAGCGGATCCCCGTACCGGGCGCGGCGGGCTTGAGCAGCACCTTGGCCGCCCCCTTCTTCAAGCGGATCTCGTGGGGGATGGTGGTGCCGACCATGGGCACCGTGATCAGGTGCTTCTTCGCCGACTCCACCGCCTTGCGGATGGCCTCGGGCACCTCGCCCGCCTTTCCCAGGCCGGCCCCGACGCGGCCGTTCTGGTCGCCCACGACCACGAGCGCGCTGAAGGAGAAGCGACGGCCGCCCTTGACGACCTTCGCCACCCGGTTCAGGTGGACGACTTTCTCTGTGAATTCCGACTGGCCTCTTCCGTACTGGTAACTCATGGACTCCTTCTCAGAACTTCAATCCGGCGCTGCGCGCGGCTTCGGCCAGCGCTTTGATCCGACCGTGATACGGAAACCCGCCGCGATCGAAGACGACGGTCTCGATGCCCGCCTGACGTGCGCGCTCCGCGATGGACTTGCCCACGGCCGCGGCGCCGTCCGCTCCCGAGGGCGACTTGAGACTCTTCCGAAGATCGGCGTCGGTCGTCGAGGCGGCAGCCAGGGTCCGCCCGGAGACGTCGTCGATCACCTGGGCGTAGACGTGGTGCAAGCTACGGAAGATGGCGAGCCGCGGCCGGCTGGGACCGCCCTCGAGGTGAGTCCGCAGCCGGACATGGCGGCGGAGGCGCGTGCTGCGGCGATCGGCCTGCTTGTTCATTACTTCGCCGCTCCGGCGCCGGTCTTACCCGTCTTGCCCGCCTTGCGGCGGATCCGCTCGCCGCGGTAGAGGATGCCCTTGCCCTTGTAGGGTTCGGGGGGGCGGATCTTCCGGACTTCGGCGGCCACCTGGCCGACGTCTTCCTTGCTGGCGCCCTTGATGTTGATGCGCGTCGGCTCGGGTACGTCGATCGTGATGCCCTTGGGCACCGGGTAGCGAACCGGGTGCGAGAAGCCCACGTTGAGGACCAGCGCCTCGCCCTGACGCGCGGCGCGATAGCCCACACCGACCAGCTCGAGCTGCTTCTCGTATCCCTTGCTGACACCCTCGATCATGTTCCAGACGAGCGTTCGGGTCAGCCCGTGCAGCGAGCGGTGCAGCTTCGACTCGCTCGGCCGCTCGACCACAACCGTGCCGTCCTTCACCGTCACTTTCATCTGTGGATTCAGATCGCGGCTGAGCTCGGCCTTTCCACTCTTGACCACCACGGTGTGATCGGTGAGCGTCACCGTCACGCCACTGGGGATCTTGACCGGAAGCTTGCCAATCCTACTCATGGGTCACCAAACGTAGCACACGACCTCGCCGCCGAGGCCCGCCTTGGTTGCCTTCTGTCCGGACATCACGCCGTGGGAGGTCGAGAGGATGACGATGCCGAGGCCTCCCAGCACCCGCGGAATCTCGGTCTTGCGCGCGTAGACGCGCAGGCCCGGCTTGCTGATTCGTCGCAGGCCGGCGAGCGACTTGCCACGCGGCGACTTCGGCTTGAACGTGATGTCGAGCTTCTGACCCTGTTCCGCCGCGGCGACGTCGAAGGAGGCGATGTAGCCCTCCTCCTTGAGAACACGCGCGATCTCTACGCCCACCCGCGATGCCGGCATTGCGACGCGCGAGTGCCCGGCGGTGTTCGCGTTGCGGATCCGGGTCAACATATCGGCGATGCTATCGGTGCTCATCAGTCTTGTGCTTCCCTCCTCACCACGACGACTTCTTCACGCCCGGGACCTGTCCCTGGGACGAGAGCATGCGGAAGCAGATGCGGCAGATGCCGAACTTGCGCATGTACGAGCGCGGCCGTCCGCAGAGGTTGCAGCGGTTGTGCTGCGAGACGGCGTGCTTGTGTTTGCGGAGTCCGCGATTCACGGTCGACTTCTTAGCCACTCAGCCTCAACCTCACTTCCTAAAGGGGAACCCGAGCTCCGCCAGCAGCGCGCGTGCCTCGTCGTCGGTGCGCGCGGTGGTGACGAAGGTGACCTCGAGACCCCGCAATTTATCGATCTTGTCGTACTCGATCTCCGGGAAAACCAGCTGCTCGCGCAGCCCGAGCGTGTAGTTGCCATGGCCGTCGAAGCCCGTCGGCGAGATGCCGCGGAAATCGCGAATCCGGGGCAGCCCGACGGAGAGCAGCTTGTCGACGAACTGGTACATGCGCGCGCCGCGAAGCGTCACCTTGATGCCGATCGGCAGACCGGCGCGCAGCTTGAAGTTCGCGATCGCCTTGCGCGACTTCAGCACGACCGGCTGCTGGCCGGTGATCTTCTTCAGGTCGGCGGTCGCGGCGTCCTGCGCCTTGGGATTGGAGATCGACTCCCCGATGCCGATGTTGACGACGACCTTGGTCAAGCGCGGTACCTGCATGGCGTTGGTGTAGGCGAAGCGTTGGATCAGCGTGGGGACGATCTTGTCCTGGTAGCGCTGCTTCAGCCTGAGCTCCGTCCCAGCTGGGCTGGAAACGACGCTCGCACCCTTCGGGCTGGCAGCGACCTTCACGCCTTTCGCGGCGACATTCATACCTTGTTCCTCACGCGCTCGTAGATTTCGCCGCAGTTGACGCAGACGATCGCTTTCTGCCCGTTGGGCAGGACCGTCTTGCGGATTCGGGTGGGCTTGTCGCACTTGTTGCAGACCAGCATCACGTTGGAGTAATCGAGCGGCGACTCGAAGTCGACGATGCCGCCCTGGCGGACCGTCGTCGAGCCTTTCTGCTGGCCGGCACGCGTGTGACGCTTCAGGATGTTGACGCCCTTGACCACGATCTTCGATTGCTGCGGCACCGTGCGGACCACAACCCCGCGCTTGCCACGGTCCTTCCCGGACATGACCTGCACGGTGTCGTCTTTATGAATGTCGAGATGAAGCCTGGACATGACCTACAGCACCTCCGGTGCCAGGGAAACGATTTTCATGAAGTTCTTGTCGCGAAGTTCGCGCGCGACCGGCCCGAAGATGCGGGTGCCGCGCGGGTTGTTCTGCGGGCCGAGGATGACCGCGGCGTTCTCGTCGAAGCGGATGGTGGAGCCGTCCTGGCGGCGGAACTCGCGCGAGGTGCGCACGACGACCGCCTTGACGACCTCGCTCTTCTTCACCTGGCCGCCGGGCGTCGCCACCGTCACGGCGGCCGTGATGACGTCGCCGATGGAGGCGTACTTGCGGTAATGGCCGCCCATCACCCGGATCAACAGGATCTCACGCGCACCCGTGTTGTCCGCTACCTTCAACCGCGACTCTTGCTGGACCATGGCGACCGCTATTTTGCCTTCTCCACGATGGCGACGACGCGCCAGCGCTTGTCGTGCGAGAGCGGCCGGGTCTCCATGATGCGGACCCGATCGCCGACCTTGCACTGGTTCTGCTCGTCATGCGCCTTGAATCGGGTGGATTGCTGGATGTGCTTCTTGTACTTCGGATGCTCCTTGAGTGTCTGCACCCGAACGATGACGGTCTTATCCATCTTGTCGCTGATGACGGTGCCGGTTCGCGTCTTGCGCATCGCCCGCTCGATCGCTGTTTCTTGATCGCTCATGCGGTCTCCTCGGTAGCGGAGCGGCGGCGGCGCGGCTTGGGGGACGCCGGTTCCGGCGTGGCCGCGGGGGCGCCGGTGCGTTCCTTGAGGAAAATCTCGGTCAGGATCTGGGCGAGGTCGTGGCGGACGTGCCGGATCTGGCGGTGGTTTTGCAACTGGCCGGTCGCCATCTGAAAGCGCAGATTGAAGAGCTCCTGGCGGGAGTCCTTCAGCTTCTTCTGCAGATCAGGCATGGAGAGGGCCTGAAGATCCTTCATCTTCATTTCTTCCCACCACCTTTGGCCGGCTTCGCCGGCGCCGCGGCTTTGGGCGCGGCGGCCGCCTTGGGAGCAGCGCCCGGCGCGGCTTTCGGTGCCGCACCCGGGGCGGGTTTCACCGACGGCGCGGCACCGGGGGCCGCCTTGGGACCCCGTGCCGGAGCCGCGGCGGCCGCCGCCGTCGGGGCAGCCGGAGCACCCGCGATGCCCTCGACACCCTCACCCGGCTTGACTTCCGCGGGGCCCTTGATCTTCACGTCGGCAGCGGCTTTGATGCCCGACTTGATGCCCAGCGTGCGGGTCTTCATCGGCAGTTTGTAGGCGGCCAGCTGGAACGCGCGCTTCGCCATCTCCGGCGTCACGCCGCCCATCTCGAAGAGGACCCGTCCCGGCTTGATGACGGCCACCCAACCCTCGGGCGCGCCCTTGCCGCTTCCCATGCGAGTCTCGGCCGGCTTCTTGGTGACCGACTTGTCCGGGAAGACCCGGATGAACACCTGGCCGCCGCGCCGCACGAAGCGCGTCATTACGCGGCGGGCCGCCTCGATCTGACGGTTCGTCATCCAGGCCGCCTCGGACGCCTGCAAACCGAACTCACCGAACGCCAGGTCGGCACCCTGGGTGGCCACGCCGGTGCGCCGACCCCGATGGAGCTTGCGATGCTTGACGCGAGCGGGCAGCAACATCGCTATTCCTTCTTCTTTACCGCGCGCGCGCGCGGCGCCTTTGGTGCGTCGGATTTCTCGGTCGTGGTGGCGCGAGCCCGGGTGGCACGTTTCGGTGCAGGTTTCTCGCCGCCGTCTGCCGTGCTCGCCTTGGTCGCGCGCGTGGCGCGCTTCGGCTTGGCGGCGGGTGCCTCGGCCGTCACGGGAGCAGGCGCCGGAGTGGGAGCCGCTTCCGGAGCGGGGGCCGGTATGGCGACCTGGACCAGCTCGGCCAGCGGGCTCGGTGCCTCGCCGATGGCGGCGCCCACGGGGACCCCGGCGTCGACGGGCTCCTCCACGGCGGCGGCCGGCTTCGGCGGCGCCTCGGTCGGGAAGTTGCCGGTGTAGACCCAGGCCGACACGCCGATGCGCCCGAAGGTGGTCTTCGCCTCGGTCTGGCCGAAGTCGATGTCCGCCTTGAGTGTGTGCAGCGGCACCCGACCCTCGCGGTTCCATTCGACGCGCGCCATCTCCGAGCCGCCGAGGCGGCCCTTGACGCGGATCTTCACGCCCTGGGCGCCGGCGCGCATCGTCTTCATCAGGGACTGCTTGATGGCCCGGCGGAAGGCGATCCGCTTCTCCAGCTGGGCGGCGACGTTCTCCGCCACCAGCTGCGCGGCGAGCTCGGGCTTCTTGATCTCCTGGATCGTGACCCGGACGCGCTTGCCCGTGATCTTCTCGAGCTCATCGCGGAGCTGGTCGACGCTCGTCCCACCCTTGCCGATGACGATGCCAGGCTTGGCGGTGTGCAGCGTGATGGTCAGCGCCGACGAGGAGCGCTCGGTTTCGATCCGGGCCAGGCCGGCGTTCTTGAGGCGGATCATCAGCATCCGCCGCAAGCGGACGTCCTCGAGCAGCAGTGGCTTGTACTCCTTGTCCGGAGCGAACCACTTCGCCTCCCAGTTACGGTACACGCCCAGCCGGAACCCATTCGGGTGAACCTTGTGCCCCATCTACTTGCTCTTTTTCTCCTTGGTGTCTTTCTTGCCGTCGTCCTTCTTCTTGGCTTGCGTCTTTTTGGCCTCAGTCTTCTTACCCTCGGCGGGCGCCTTTGACGCAGTCGGCGCGGGCTGCGCCTTCGCCTTCTCCTTCTTCGGCCGCGCGGGAGCGACCGGCTCGTCCGACTCGGTGGTGGCAGGCGTAAGCGCGGCGGCCGCGCGGGCAGCAGCCGCGGCGGCGGGAGTCGGCCGGCTGGCGGCCGGCTGCGGCGCGCGCGGCAGAGCCGCAGTGCGACGCTTCACCACACCCGGGCGGTCTTCGACGATGGCGGTGATATGGCTGGTGCGCTTGAAGATGCTGAACAGCCGACCCATGGCGCGCGGCTGGCCGCGCTTCAACATCGGTCCCGGCTCGACCCGGATGTCCTTGATCACGAGGTCGTCCTTGACCAGGTTGAAGTTGTTCTCGGCATTCGCCTGGGCGGAGCGGATCACCTTGGCCACGTCCCGCGCGGCGGCCTTGGGCATGAAGGAGCAGGCGACCAGCGCCTCACTCACCGGCAGGTCGCGCAGCGTCCGTGCGACGAGTCGCACTTTGCTCGGCGAGGTCCTGACCCACTTGGCCTTTGCTTGCACTTCCATGGTTACTTCAGAGCGGTGGTCTTTTCGGTGTGATGCCCGTGAGCGCGGAAGCGCCGCGTCGGCGCGAACTCGCCCAGCAGGTGCCCGACCATGTTCTCGGTGATGAAGATCGGCACGTGCTTCTTCCCGTCGTGAATCGCGAGCGTATGCCCGACCATCTCGGGGAAGACGCTCGAGTCTCGCGACCAGGTCTTGATCACCTTCTTCTCCTTCTGTAGATTCATCGCCGTCACCTTCTTCATCAGCGACGGATGAACGAACGGTCCCTTCTTCGTTGAACGTGACATGTATTAGCCCTTACTCTTCCGCTTTGGTGGTCTGCGTCGAACGAGCATGTTCTTCGTCTTCTTGTTGCGACGGGTCCGGTATCCCAGCGCCGGCTTGCCCCAGGGCGTCTTCGGGTTGCCGCCCGGGCCGGACCGGCCCTCTCCACCGCCGTGGGGATGGTCGAAGGGGTTCATGGTGACGCCGCGGACGGCCGGGCGCTTGCCACGCCAGCGGCTCTTGCCGGCCTTGCCGACGTTCTCGTTCTCGTGCTCGACGTTGCCGATCTGGCCG